>NZ_FSRQ01000003.1 GCF_900143185.1 Chryseobacterium scophthalmum
GATTGAGTGAGTATTCGTATGAAATAATTGCTAAAAATTCTGTTAATCATCAATCTTTATACGCTGAATTTTCTAGCCCGGATAGCAGCGATTACTCCGCAACATGAGATGGAGAGTTGGAGGAATTTAGAAATGGAAAAGCAACCGCGTGAGGAGTAATAGCGAATAGCCGGAACAAGCTTCTGAAATATTTAAAGTAAAATAAGGAGGATTTTTTGAATTATTTAGACAAAATATAAAGGTTATATTTTGTGCGAAAATAACCCAAAACATAATTGTATTGGCTTTATAAATTTTATACTACAAAAATCGTGCTAATGATGATTTTTCCAAAAAAAAATATTAAATTCGTAGATGTTATGTTAACAAACACAAAGTAGAATATGCTAAAACAACATTTACAACTTAAATTAGGACAGAAACTTGCTCCTCAGCAGATTCAGCTGATGAAGTTGATTCAGCTTCATACTTTGGAGTTTGAGGAAGAACTCGAAAGAGAACTTGAAGAAAATCCTGCACTGGAAGTAGCCAAGGAAGAGTCTAAAGAAGATGAATACTCAACTCTAGATGAAAGCTATGAAAGTGAAGGTACGGAAAGTATAGAAACTGATTTCGACGTCAATGAATATCTGTATGATGATGAACCAAGCTATAAAACGGCTTCAAGTAATTATTCTGCCGATGATGAAGATTTTGATAATGAAAGCCTCCTTACTGAAGGACAGTCGTTGTATGACTATCTAATGGAGCAAATCAACCTTGTCAACATCAATGATGAAGATCTGAAAATTGCTGAATACATTATTGGTAATTTAGACACTGATGGCTATTTGAGAAGAGAGATAAAGGCGATTGTTGATGATTTGGCTTTTTCACAAGGGATTTATACGACCAAAGAGAAAGTTGAAGATATACTTGAAAACTATATTCAGAAATTAGATCCATCGGGTGTTGGAGCAAGAGGTTTGCAGGAGTGTCTTTTACTTCAGATTGAGAAAAAAATCAGTTCTGATAAGGCGGTTTCTTTGGCTGCAAATATTTTGAGATATCAATTTGATGCGCTTACCAACAAGCATTACAATAAGATTATTCAGAAATATGATATTGAGGAAGAAGATTTGAAGGATGCTTTAGAGGAAATTTCAAAATTATCTCCAAAAGTAGGTGGAAACTTCGATACTCAAACCATTACAATCAATCAGGAGATTATTCCAGATTTTGTAATACAGGTGAAAGATGGGCAGGTTATCCCAATGCTTAACAGCAAAAATGCACCTACTTTAAGGGTTTCTGAAGAATACAAAGATATTTTAACTACTTATTCTCACGATAAAAAATCATCTGAACATAAGCAGGCTGCATTATTTATTAAGCAAAAATTAGATGCTGCAAAATGGTATATCGATGCTATTAATCAACGTCAGAATACTTTGCTTCAGACGATTAATGCTATTGTGAAGTTTCAGCACAATTATTTTATCACAGGTGATGAGAAGTCATTAAAACCTATGATTTTAAAGGATATTGCGGATATTACAGGTTTTGATATCTCAACGATTTCAAGAGTGGTTAAAAGTAAGTATGCAGATACGCCAAACGGAATTCTTTACCTTAAAGATTTGTTTTCTGACAGCTTAACCAATGACGATGGTGAAGAAGTGTCTACAAAAGAAATTAAAAATCATCTTCAGGAAGTAATCAGCAAAGAAAATAAGAGAAAACCTTTAACGGATGATGCTTTAGTCGTAATTCTTAAAGAACAGGGGTACAATATTGCAAGAAGAACAATTGCTAAGTACCGTGAACAGCTCAATATTCCGGTTGCAAGACTTAGAAAAGAACTTTAAAATAGAAAAAAGCATTTCAAAATCTGAAATGCTTTTTTTTTGTTTATTATAATTTTAATAAAATAGCCTAAAGCAAAGTGTTTTCTATGAATTTATTACCCACTATCTTATTTTTCTAAACCTAATTCTTTCATAGAAATTTCTCTCATTTCTACTTTTCTAATTTTTCCTGAAATAGTCATTGGGAATTCATCCACAAACTTCCAATACTTTGGGATCTTATAATGTGCAATTCTGCCTTTGCAGTATTCATTTAATTCTTCTTCTGTTACCGTAAATCCTGAGCGGATTTTTACCCAAGCCATTACTTCTTCTCCAAATTTTTCACTAGGCACTCCGATAATCTGAACATCTAAAATATTAGGATAAACATAAAGAAAATCTTCAATTTCTTTTGGCGAAATATTTTCCCCACCACGGATGATTAAGTCTTTTATTCTTCCGGAAATTGTGATGTAACCGTCATTGTCCATTACAGCCAAATCTCCGGTGTGCATCCATCTTCCGTCGTCGATTACTTTTTTGGTATTTTCCGGGTCGTTCCAGTACTTCAACATTACAGAATAACCTCTTGTAGAGAGTTCTCCATGTTCACCGCGATTTAAAACTTTACCATTTTCATCGATAATTTTTATTTCTAAATGATTCTGAACAGTTCCAACTGTACTTACTTGCTTTTCTAAAGGTGTTCCAATCAAAGTTTGCGTAGAAACAGGCGATGTTTCGGTCATTCCGTAGCAAATACTCATTTCCTTAATGTTCATTAAATTTTCGACCTTTTTCATGATCTCTGGCGGACAAACAGAACCAGCCATCACTCCGGTTCTCAAATTTGAAAAATCGTACTTATCAAAATCTTTCACAGCCAATTCAGCAATAAACATTGTAGGAACTCCGTATAAAGAAGTACATTTTTCATCTGAGACTGCTTTTAGTGTAATTTCTGGATCAAAACTATCATTTGGAATCACCATACAAGCTCCGTGAGAGGTACAGCAAAGATTTCCGATAACCATTCCAAAGCAATGATAAAAAGGAACGGGAATGCAGACTCTGTCTTTTTCTGTGTATTTTAAACGGATTCCGATAAAATAACCGTTGTTCAGAATATTATGATGGGAAAGCGTAACTCCTTTGGGGAAACCTGTAGTTCCTGATGTATATTGAATGTTTACAGGATCATCAAATTCAACTTTATTTTCAAAATCTTCAAGCGTTTCGTCTGAAATATCTTTTGAATTATTGAGGAAATTTTCCCAGGTCTCATCGAAAAATGTTTCTGATTTTAGAGTGGTGCAAAACTCTCTTGCATCAGCAATCATTTTTTTATAATTACTTGATTTAAAAGTCAGCGACGAAAAAATATGAGACATTTCCGACTGATTGATGACAAAAATTAATTCACTCGTTCTGTAAGCAGGATTAATATTGACTAAAATAATTCCAATTCTTGCCGTTGCATATTGAAGCAAGACCCATTCGTAGCGGTTTGCAGCCCAAACTCCAACTCTGTCACCAGATTTTACTCCTAGACTAATTAAGGCTTTGGCAACCTGAGTGGTTTGATTATAAAATTCTTGATAAGTAGCTCGATAATTTTGATGTACACAAATCAAGGCATCCTGGTCCGGAAATTTTTCAACAGTATTTCTAAGATTTTTCCCAATGGTTTCTCCCAACAATGGTATGTGGGAAGCTCCGTGAACATAAGATAAAGACATAAAATGCTAATTTGATAGAATAAAATTAGACATTATATCTTTAAAATAAGTCTTAAAAAGGCTTAATTTTCCTGAGATTCTATTTCTTTTAATTGATTTAAATTTTTATCGAGTCTGCTCATAATAATTCCATAAACCAATCTGTAGTATACCCAAATCAGAATAACGCACAATATTGTACTTACTATAATCCCAACAATAAATCCAGTAAAAGTCGAACTGTTAATTTCTATGTTTTGAACATTTAAAATATAAAAAGTAAAGCCGATTAACGCACTTATTAAGATTAATAATAATCCGATATTCGTTAAAATAAAAGCATTCACTGTTCTCTTAAAGGTAATTATTCTGATAATAAAAAGCTTAAGGTCTTCTTCAACTCTAATTTTCCGATAGTTTTGATAAAACTTAAATACGAAAAATCCGGTAACTACTAAACTCAAGATTTTTACAATTAAATAAATATTATCAAGTTTGGTAATAAGTTGGCTGTCTCTGTGAACTCCCATTTTCTCTAAAATACTCAAGAAACTATCTGATTCATTATTTTGTATAAGGTAAAATACACCCAAAACACTGAAAAGTAAAAACTCTACCACGCTAATCCAGAAAATATATTTCATGTAATTGCGTGATTTATTATTGAGCATTTTCAGAATCTCATTATTGTCGTATTTCTGTTTCACAGGCTGTTCTTGCCAGGTTTTCTTAAAGCTGTCTAAATCAAATTCAGGCATGTTTTTCCATTTTTTCTTTAAGGATTTTCTTTAATCTGTTCATTTTCACACGTGCATTTACTTCCGTAATACCCAAGTTTTCGGCTATATCCTTATAAGGCAAGTCGTCGAGATACATCATTACAATTGCCCTTTCTACATTTGGAAGGGTTTTTATTACGGTGTAAAGAAGTGAAATTTGCTGCTGTTTGTCATCATCATCTTCAACGAAATCTCTGTGATTGATGTCTAGCTCGTTAGTCTGTAAACTTTTACTTTTTTTTCTGAAAAGAGTGATGGCTGTGTTGAGTGCAACACGATACATCCAGGTAGAAATTTTTGAATTTCCTTTAAAAGAATCATAGCTTCGCCAAAGCTGTAAAACAATTTCCTGGAAAAGATCTTCCTCATCTTCCAGCGAATTGGTGTACAGACGCGATACTTTAATAATCAATCCCTGATTATCTTTTACAAGCTGTGCAAACTCTTTCTCTTTAGAAATCAAAATAAATGTATAACTGCACGAAGATAATAATTTTAATGTAACAATCTAACAATCTAACAATGTAACAGTCTAACAATTTTAAAATAAAATATAACTTCTTTTTAGATTGGTAAATTGGTACACTGCTACATTGTTAGATTAAATTGTATCTTTGCAGCCACGAGAAAATCGGCTTGTTGATTCTTGTTTCGGCAAGGGTAGGAAAGTCCGGACACCATAGAGCAGCAAAGCGGATAACATCCGTCATCCGTGAGGATAGGACAAGTGCAACAGAAAGCAGGTACAGTTCGGCTGTAGTGAAACCAGGTAAACTCTTTGCGGTGCAATGATAAGTATATCGGTTCTTTTCAGTAATGAAAATAGGGGCGGCTCGCTCTGAAAGCCGAGGGGTAATCAGCTCAAGTTTTGCAGCAATGTAAAACGTAGATAAATAACAGGCACTTTTTTAAAGTACAAAATCCGGCTTATAGATTTTCTCGTGTTTTTTTAATTGTTAAAATTCAGTTTTGCAGGCAAAATCATCTGAATATTTACTGGTCCTGAATTTATTGTCTTGTGATCAATAATATTATCTTTTCTGTAGAATGTTAACTGATTAGTAATTTTAAATTTTTCTTTATTTCCTATTTCTTTTTCTAGGATTTCTTTTATTTTACATCTTCTCTTTTCTCCGATGTCAGAAGAAATAGCACCGAGCAAATTTATATCAGATTTTTCTAACTCAACTATAATCTTAAAAGTTATAATTTTTCGTTTATGATTTTTGTATTCTATAATTTCATATTTTTTATCACCAATTTTTTTTATTTCATAATCATATTTATCTTTATCTTCATTGGAACTTAATTTAAAGGATTTTTTGTAAATAAAAGAGTATTTATCTTTGGTTGTCATATTTAAAAAAGAATGACCAACATTTCTTTTATTATCATAAACAGTAAATGTTAAATCTGAGTGACTAAAAGCAGTAATACTTTCATCAGAAGTATTCAACAATAAAGTCTGACTGCCTTTATATTTAATTTGTGGTACTTCATGATAAATTTCAACAAATGCATCAAACTTATACGTCTGTGAAAATCCTATTTTGTATAGAAAGAAAACAAATATTAGAATATATTTTTTCATCATTTTAAATTTTATTATTCACTTTCCAATTGTTTTTTAGCCTCATCCAGACCTTTTCTATCTTCTTTTGAAAGCTCAGGGAATTTCAAATCCATTTTTTCTAAAGTATCAATAATAATTTGCAAAGCCGAAAGTCTTGCAAACCATTTATTGTCCGCCGGAATTACATACCAAGGTGCTTCATCTTTTGAAGTTTCATTAATGGCAGTTTCGTAGCATTCCATATATTGGTCAAACAAAGCTCTTTCGGGTAAGTCTGCAGCCGAAAATTTCCAGTTTTTTTCCTGTTCGTTGATACGGTCTAAAAGCCTTTTCTTTTGCTCGTCCTTAGAAACATTCAAGAAAATTTTAATAATTGTCGTTCCATTTTGAGCGAGATGTTTTTCAAAATTTCTGATGCTTTCATATCTGTTTTCCCAGAATTTTTTATCAAAATCCTTTACAGAATCCCAGGTTTTTTCGCTTAAATTATATTCAGGATGTACTTTACAGACCAAAACACTTTCGTAATGTGAGCGGTTAAAAATACCAATCATCCCTTTCTGAGGTAAAGCTAGATAATGCCTCCACAGAAAATCATGTGAGTATTCTCTAGAACTTGGAGTTTTAAAACTTGTAACATTGCAACCTTGAGGATTTACACCTCCAAAAACATGCTCTATTAAACTGTCTTTTCCTGCGGCATCCATCGCCTGTAAAACTACTAACAATGATTTACTTCCGTCAGCATAAAGTTTTTCCTGAAGCTCTCTAAGCTTTTCTTTTTCCTGAATTAATAATTGTACACCTTCTTCTTTAGTGAGTTTTCCTTTATATTCTGTTGAAGATTTTTTTATTGAAAATTTTCCTTTAATTAAAAAGTCGCCTGAGAAATTATTATCCATGTTTTTTTATATGATTTAATGATTTAATGATTTAATGATTTAATTCAATAGATAAATGATGATGAGATTTCAATATATCTTAACTTTCTAACATCTAACAATATAAATGTAACAAAAAAACCGCCTCAATTGAGACGGTTTAAGAATTTTTTAAGTAAAAATTATTTTTTTGCAGCCATTTTAGCCGCTTTTTTCTCAGCTTTAGCCGCTGCTTTTTGTTCTGCAGCAGTTAATGGTTTTGGTTCAGGAGCATTAGGAGTTACTTCACCTTTAATGTAAATTACGCTTCTGCTATTTACAGGGTCATTAGAAAATACTTCAATCATTTTGTTGAATGGAGAAACACTTGCAGTGTTGTATCCAACTTTAATTTTTGCTGATTTTCCAGGTGCAATAGGAGCTTGGCTAAATTCTGGTGTAGTACATCCACAAGCTGGCTTTACATTAGAAATAATAAGTGGCTTATCTCCTGTATTGGTTACAGTAAAGAATCTTGTACCATCAGAATTTGGTTTAATTTGACCATATTCATAAGTAGTTTTGTCGAATGTAATTGTTTGTGCAGATGCTAATGCAAATGTTCCGAATAATGCAATTCCTGCTAATAAGTTTTTCATATTCTTGAAAGTTAATATGTTTGTTAGATAAATTTTGAGAAACAAAGTTAAAAATTATTTTAATTAGTGCTTACATTTTTTTACTTTAAACTATTTTTGCAAATTATAAGTTATAAGAAACCAGAATTTATGCAGATTTCAGAAAAGTATAATCCACAGGAAACAGAACAGAAATGGTACAATTACTGGCTGGAAAACAAATATTTCCACTCAGAGCCCAACGAAAAGCCACCTTATACGATTGTAATTCCGCCGCCAAACGTCACAGGAATTCTTCACATGGGGCATATGTTGAATAATACCATTCAGGATGTTTTGGCCCGTCGTGCAAGAATGCAGGGCTTTAATGCTTGTTGGGTTCCGGGAACAGATCACGCTTCAATTGCTACTGAAGCGAAGGTTGTTGCTAAACTGAAGTCTGAAGGAATTAATAAATCTGATATTACCAGAGAAGAATTTTTGAAACACGCTTGGGAATGGACCGACAAATACGGCGGAACAATTCTTGAGCAGCTGAAGAAACTTGGTTGTTCTTGTGATTGGGACAGAACCCGATTCACAATGGAAGAGTCTCTTTCTAAGCAGGTAATCAAATCTTTTGTTGATTTATACAATAAAGGATTGATTTATCGTGGCTATAGAATGGTCAACTGGGATCCGGAAGCGAAAACCAATATTTCTGACGAAGAAGTAATCTTTAAAGAGCAAAACGGAAAATTATATTTCCTTAAATATAAAATCGAAGGTACAGAAGAATTCCTTTCGGTGGCTACAACGCGTCCTGAAACTATTTTCGGGGATACAGCAATCTGTATCAATCCTAATGATGAGAGATATGCTCATTTGAAGGGTAAAAATGTAATTGTGCCAATTGTAAACAGAGTTATTCCGATTATTGAAGACGAATATGTTGACATCGAATTCGGAACAGGTGCTTTGAAAATTACTCCTGCACACGACATTAATGACTACGAAATCGGACAAAAACATCAGTTACCAATGATTGATGCTTTAGATGATGACGGAAATCTGAATGAGCACGGATTACATTACGCTGGAAAAAACAGATTTGATGTTAGAAAACAAATCGCGAAAGAATTAGAAGAAAATGATCTTTTGTTGAAAGCAGAAGATTATGTAAATAAAGTAGGAACTTCAGAAAGAACGGGTGCGGTTATCGAACCTAAAGTTTCTGTTCAGTGGTTCTTAAAAATGTCTGAAATTGGAAAGCCGGCTTTAGATGTTGTAATGGATGATGAAGTAAAATTCTATCCTGAGAAATTTAAAAATACCTACAAACACTGGATGGAAAACATCCGTGACTGGAATATTTCTCGCCAGCTTTGGTGGGGACAGCAAATTCCTGCTTTCTATTATGGTGATGGTGAAAATGACTTCGTAGTTGCCGAGACAATCGAAGACGCTTTGGCTTTAGCCAAAGAAAAAACTCGAAACCCAGAACTCGAAACTCGAAACTTGAGACAAGACGAAGACGCTCTTGATACATGGTTCTCATCTTGGTTGTGGCCAATGTCTGTTTTTGACGGGTTGAATAATCCTGATAATAAAGACATCAATTATTATTACCCGACTTCAGATTTGGTAACAGGTCCGGATATTATTTTCTTCTGGGTTGCAAGAATGATTATGGCAGGATTGGAATACAGAAAAGAAGTTCCATTCAAAAATGTTTATTTCACAGGGATTGTAAGAGATAAGCAGAGAAGAAAAATGTCAAAATCTTTAGGAAATTCACCTGATCCTTTAGAATTAATGGATAAATATGGTGCAGATGGCGTTCGTGTTGGAATTTTATTAAGCTCTGCGGCTGGAAATGATCTTCTTTTTGATGAAGATTTAATGCTTCAGGGAAGAAATTTCATGACAAAAATCTGGAGTGCTTTCCGTTTGATCAACATGTGGAATCATGAAGATAAGCCTGCAAATGCAACAGAAACTCAAACGATCGAATGGTTTGAAAATAAATTAAATAAAACGATTATTGAAATTGACGATCAGTTTGAGAAATTCAGAATTTCTGATGCTTTACATTTAATTTATAAATTAATTTGGGATGATTTCTGTGGTTCTTATTTAGAAGCAATTAAACCAAATTATGGGGAAGGAATTTCTAAAGAAGTTTACAATAAAACAGTTTCTCTTTTTGAAGAATTGATGAAATTAGTTCATCCGTTCATGCCTTTCCAGTCAGAAGAAATCTGGCAATTGATTTCGGAGAGAAGCATCGATGAGGCTTTGGTTATTGCTCAACAGAAAAAAGCAGAAGGATTTAATGAAGATATTATTAAAAACTTCGAAACAGCATCAGAAATTATTTCAGGTGTTAGAAATTATCGTCAGACAAAAGGAATTTCGCCAAGAGAAGCCGCTGAAATTTATACCAATGCTTCAGAATTTGCAAATGAACCTGTAATTAAGAAATTAGCCAATATTTCTGAAATTCATTTCGGAGCCAAAACAGATAAGCCAAGTTTCACGTTCCTTGTAGGATCTACCGAAGTTTCAATTCCATTAAGTGAAAACTTAGATTTAGGAGAAGAAAAAATTAAGACAGAAGAAGAATTAAAATATTTAAAAGGATTCTTGATTTCTGTTGATAAAAAACTTTCTAACGAAAAATTTGTTGCTAACGCAAAACCTGAAGTTGTAGAAAGCGAGCGTAAGAAACAAAAAGATGCGCAAGATAAGATTGCGATTTTAGAAGAAAAATTAAAAACACTCTAATATTTTATTTTTCTAACGTGTGTAGATATGCTCTTAAAACATATAAATTCCACTATGTTTGTTTTAAATGTAGAAAAACATTTAAACAAACTCCTGTGGATGATATTTTGTTGAGAATAAAAAAGGATAAAGTATATCAAGAACTGAACGGAAAGTCTATTAGAAAGGTAGGGCAAGTATTTACAAAAAAAGAAACAAACAGCTTAAAAGAATTATGTGATGAAATTGAAAGTAGAATTATAAAATGCCCTGAATGTACTGAGGCAATGGTTAATTTGGGGCATGATTTTAAAGCTCCAAAAGTATCTGCCAAAAAAGAATGGGAAATTATAGAGGGACTTTATAGAATAGGTAAAACTTTTTTCAGTTGTGGATGTGATGGAATTGGATACATTCCACAAAATGAAAAAGACTACAAAGATTACTTAGAAAAAGTTTTGACAGATTATGAAAATTCTATTAAATTTTATCAAAATGCTACTCCTGAAGAATATCCAGACAGAATTGAAAGGATGAATTATTGGAGTGAGAAAAAGCTGAAAATAGAAACAGAATTAAAAACACTAAAATAAAAATTCAGGTTAAGTCTCAAACTTAACCTGAATTTTAGCCTAATAATATAAATGACACATCTAGAAAACATACAAAAACTTTTCTCAAAAGACTTTGTAGAAAGTCCGTTATTGGAAAGTTTTGAAGTGGGAAAAATATACCTTTCCACCGGAAAATTGGTTGCTTGTGATCCTTTGATTACGAATGATATGCAACCTTTTTCTACTGAGTTTCCAAAAGGAGATTTTCAGGTTTTAATTCATAAAGAAAGAGAAAGTAACTGTGTTGCTTATGCAGAAATTGTATTTAGTGATGCAAAAATTTCATCATGGAAACTTGCCACAACCAAAGAACAAAATATAAAAGATTTAGCGGAAGGTGAAGTTTTTGGTTATCCTGTAGAAAGCGGAATGGGCTGTTTTATGGATGTACAGACTCAGGAACATCTTAATCTTCATGAGCAGAAACTTTTTCAGAGAAAAGGTGATGATTTTATGGGAATTTACGAAGAGTTTTTCCATGAGCATTTCTTTGATGAAAACGGTGCTATCGATCAGTTTGCATTTTTAAAACCTACTGAAGAAAATCCGGGAAATATTTTTGCTTTTGAAACTGGTTATGGTGAAGGCTTTTATGCAAGTTATATAGCTCTTGATAAAGAAAATAAACCGGTAAAAATTATTACTGAATTTATTGAGATATTAGTTAGCTAAAATTGCTTACATTTAAATAGTAGTTTTTAATTCAAAAGACTATCAATATATTATTATGAACTTTTCATCAGAGCATCCAAAGATTGTCGTTGTTGGCAGTTGTTCACTAGATTTGATATTGTATACTGATAAAATCCCGTCTCGTAATGAAACGGTGATGGCTCGTCATTCTGAAAATTATTTTGGTGGAAAAGGAGCTAATCAGGCAGTTGGTACCGCAAGATTGGGCGCTGCTGTTCATTTTGTTGGCTGTGTAGGGATTGATCCTTTAGGACAGCAGATCATGCGAAATCTTGTTAACGAAAATGTGAATGTAGGTTTTGTTTACGAAACAGATCAGGAATCTACAGGCATTGCTTATGTAACGAGTTGTAACGGGGACTTTTCTGTTGTGGTAGATTCTGCGGCCAATAAAAATGTGAAGGTAAAGCAAATTGATGATGCTGAAAGATATATTCACTCATCATCTCTTGTTCTTTTACAGCTGGAAATTCCAATGGAAGTTATTGAGTATACTGTAAAAAAAGCAAAAAGTCTTGGCAAAATGGTAGGTTTGTATGCATCTCCTGGGACAAGATTAAATGAACAGATTTTAGATGATGTTGATTTTATCATAGCCCGAAGCAATGAGCTTTCTATTATTTTTGGAGAAGACAAAAGAGAAGAAATTCTTAAAAAATATTTTAATAAACTTTTCGTAAGAGACGAAACCAATTCTACGATTTATTATGACGGAGCCGAAATGAAATATTTCCGCAACGAAAATGAAAGCATGGTCTACAAAATGGGAATGGGAGATGCCTTTACCTCTGGTTTTGCAGTGGCATTATGTCATAAAAATACCATTGAAGATTGTGTAAAATTCGGTAATCTGGTTTCTTCAAAAGTTTCTTTGGGAAAAGGTGCACAAATGGCGCTTCCTTACCTAAAAGATTTGATATAGATTTTATTTAATGCATATTGAAAAGTCTTTTAAATAGAGATTTATAAAACAAAAATTTCCACATTTGATGTGGATTTTTTTATTACGTCCCATGGAAAAACTGATACTTACCACAAAAGATCAATGTCAACTGACCACCCATCTCTTTAAACCTGAAAAATCTAATGATAAAATTATTCTGATCAATTCTGCAACTGGAGTGAAGCAACAGGTTTACTTTTCTTTTGCCCAATTTTTTGCAGAAAAAGGTTTTACCGTCATTACTTATGATTACCGTGGAATAGGGCTTTCAAAGCCTGAAAAAATGAAGGGTTTCAAAGCTTCAATGCGAACTTGGGGAAATGAAGATTTTAAAACTGTCACAGAATTTATTATTAAAACTTTTCCAGGTTATCAGAAGTTTTGTTTGGGACATTCGGTAGGTGCTTTAATCGTTGGAATGAATGAAAATTCTAAAATATTTGAACGGTTTATCTTCGTTGCCACCCAAAATGCTTTTATTGGAAACCTAAAATGGAATACAAAATTGGAAGCTTTTTTCGGTTTCGGATTTGCGCAGCCTTTTTTTACTGAGCTATTTGGTTATTTTCCAGCACATTGGTTTGGATTGGGAGAAAGTCTTCCAAAAAATTGCGCTTATGACTGGAGAACCTTAATTTTGAACAGAAAATCTACCGGAAAATTATTGCTTAAAACTCAAGATTATTCAAAAGAATTAAACCAAAAAGTGTTGGTTTTGTATGCTGAAGACGATGCATGGTTAACTGATAAAGGAGTGAAAAGTCTTCTAAATGATGTTTATTTTAATTTGAAGCCTGATTATAGAATTTTAAAGGCTTCAGAATCAGAAAAAGGTGAAATCGGACATGTCAATTTTTTCAGAAGTTATAATAAAAAACTTTGGAATATTATTTTGAATGAAATTAAAAATTAAGCAATGAAAATTCCCCTCCTTTGGAGGGGTGGCGAAAATTCGAAAGAATTTTTGACGGGGTGGTTTAAAAATAAATTATATCAAAATTCAAACATGAGCAACATCATACAAAACACAATACAATTTGTAAAAGAAAAACTAGAAGGAGCAGAAGCTGGTCACGACTGGTTTCACATTGAAAGAGTCTGGAAACTTTCTAAAAAAATTGCTCAGACCGAAGATTGTAATCTTGAAGTTGTAGAACTTTCTGCTTTATTGCATGATATTGCCGACCCAAAATTTCATAATGGAGACGAAACTTTAGCTCTGAAAATTTCAAGAGAATTTTTAGAAAGTCAGAATGTTGAAGAAAAAATTATTCAACAGGTTTTATTTGTTATTCAGAATATTTCATTTAAAAATAGGGGAGAAGCTCCCAAAGATTTACCTATCGAGCTTAAAGTCGTTCAAGATGCTGATAGAATCGATGCGATTGGTGCGATTGGTGTGGCAAGAACTTTTAATTTCGGTGGTTTTAAAAATAATCTGATGTATCATCCCGATATTCAGCCAAAATTGAATATGTCTAAAGAAGAGTATAAAAAATCGAACGGAACAACAATTAATCATTTCTACGAAAAACTGTTGCTTTTGAAAGACTTAATGAATACCAATGAAGGCAAAAAAATAGCCGAAGAAAGACATCAGTTTATGCTGACTTTCCTCGACCAGTTTATGAAAGAATGGAATGTAGATTAAGAATCTCATCAACAATCTTTAAATAAGTATCTTTGCACTTATGGGATTTATCATTTTTGTTATTTTTCTTTCACTTGTTTTCTCGCTCTTTTTTTCTAAACTGAAAAAAGGAAAGTTGGGTCAGTTGGCAAAACTTTTCAGGATTGCAAGTGTGGTTTTTGCGGTTTCCGTTTTTACGTATTGGTTTATCAAAAAATCTGTGATAGGAGTTGTAAGCAATTCTTTGTCATTACAGGTGATTAATAAACTTCCGCAACCTTTGGATTTTTATGTCATTAATGTCAATAATCTTGATAAAAATACGCCTTTAGAAACCAAGCATATCGGAAAAATCCGTCCCGAATATTACAGAGTTGAATATTTAAAAATGACTAAGTCTGATGAATATTGGGTTGCAGGATATTTAGGCAAAAAAAATCTCGTTTATTTTTCCCAACATTCTGTTCCCAATAAAAATATGGATCAGATGATTGAAGTTCAAAATTATATCAACCAAAGCGAAAAACTTTCTGCAATAGCTAAAAAAGAGATAGAAGAAGACAATTACCAAAATATGCTGATGGGAATTTGGGTAACGCTTTGTTTTCTTTTACTGTTCCTGAATTTTGTTCTTTTGGTAAGAAAGAAATAATTCTAAAATAAACTAGGCATATTTTCCTGTCCCATTTTTGGAACCTGAAGATCCGTTTTCCAAGCTTCATTCATCTTTTCAATAAAATAGGCTGAAAGAAGCGGAGATGCTTTTTCGATATTTTGATGCACGAAAAAATACAAATTCTGAAGACCTTCTTTTTTCCACGTCGTCAATCGGTCTAGCCAATCTTCCAATCGGGCATAATCTGATTCATGATTAGCACCGACATAACGGATAAAAGCATTTGGAGTCGTCAATCTCATGTGAAGCATATCTCGTCTTCCTGCTGTATCTACAATAATGTTCGTAATATTATTTTGCTCGAAAAGTTCGCAGGTTTTATCTAAAATTTCTTCATCAGTAAACCATTCTGTATTTCTGAGTTCGATGGCTAAAGGAACTTCTTTAGGCCATTTATTCACAAACTGTTCAAGCCTTTCGTAATCTTTTGGTTTAAAATTATCATGAAGCTGTAAGAAAACCATTCCTAATTTATCATCAAAATTAAGAACTGCCGTTGCAAACTGCGTTACCACATCATCAATATTCAAAAGTCTTCTGAAATGAGAAACGGTATTAGTGATTTTGGGAAAAAACTTGAAATTTTCCGGTGTTTTTTCTTTCCACGTTAAAACCTGTTCAGAACTCGGCATTCCATAGAAAGTCGCATTCAATTCAATCGAATTAAATTGTGTAGAGTAATAAGCCAATTCGTCTTTTGTACCTTTAGGATAAAAGCCTTTCAAATCAGTTTTATTCCATTTTGCGCAGCCAATCGAAATGTTTTCCAGTCCTTTTTTGTTTTGCTTTAAAATTTCTTTGGTTTTGGAATGATCTTTTGGTAAGGTAAAATCTATTTGTGAAGGATCTTCTACTTGTCCGAATTTCATATAAGCTCGAGGTTTTTGGTTTAAGGTTTAAAGTTATAGAAAAAACCTGAATTACATTTTAAAATTACGCGAAATAGGAATTTCTGAATTGTCTGACATCGTTATAAATTTTGACTGCGATTGTTTGATATAATTTTTATTGATGATATAAGAACGGTGACATTTTACAAAATTGGCGGGAAGTTCTTCTATAATATCGGCAAGTTTACCTCTTACAAAATGGTTTTTATTTTCAATGGTATGTACATTGAGATAATGGTCATCAGCTTTTATATAAACGAGCTGATCAAGGTTTATTTTGGTTTTATCTTTTAGAATAATGTTTTCTTTTTCGATAATTTTTTTCAGATTTTTTAGCTCATCGATTGTTTGAGTATGTTCTTTTTCAAGAGACTCTTTTTCAATAGACAGTTCTTTTTCCCGCATAATAAAAGAAATGAAGAAAAAACAAAAGTTGAGATTATCACAAATCTGCAGCAGAAGATAGGATGAATCTGAGATTTTTATCCAATTAGGATCGAGATTAATTAAATTGAGAAATCTTGGAAGTGCTACTTCAAACGAACTGATCATTGCAATAAAAACTCCAATAAAAAGATATTTTCGGTAACCATTTCTATGAAAATATGCAAAATAAAATACACAAGTTAAGGTAATGAAATCTACAATTGCAGCCGTATTAAGTATAAATCTGAAAACGGAGATTACTGTAGGATTATTAACGAAGGGTAAAGCTTCCACGAAAAACAGAATAACCCAAAAGATAGTAATCCCAACTAAAAAGCGGTATAAGAATGATTTTTTATCTAAATCAAAAAAACTGATAATCAAAAAATTAAATACAACAATAAATAAGTCTCCTAAAGCTTCATAAACCATTTTGTTGTTAATGAAAGATAGAAACCTAGTTTCAAAAACGATAATATGAATTTCATTCAGATAAAATAAAATGAACAAAAGACATTGCAACGAAAAGAAGAAATAAATTCTCTTGAATCCCAAAACATAAATTTTGAAAATCCCAAATATGAGCAGAGCAAACTGAAATCCTGCAATAAAAATGGTGAACAAAAAGTATAAGCTTAGAGGTTTGCTTTGTTTTTTTTCAATTCCTTTCAGGTATTTCGTTTCACTTTGAAGTTCAATTTCAGGAATCGGGAGAATGTATTTGTATTTTTTAAGATAGACAATATATTGAGAAATAGTATTTTTTTCAGGACTCAAAATAAGCTGTCTGTCATTATTCTTAATCGAGAAATCAGAAACTCTATTGGCATAACCTGTTTTTGCAATGAGCTGATAACGATTGTCTTTAAGCTCATAAGCCTGCATGTAAGCAATGTCTTCTTTGGCAGAAAGATAAAGATGCGTGTTTTTATCCTGGGTATTTAGAACACTGAATTTTATCACGGCATATTGCAAAGTATCCGGAATTGGATATTGTTTTAAACTAAGTTGATTAAAGGTTTTGAAATCTAACTGATTGATAAATTTTGGCGATAAATTTTCTTGATTGGTATATGCAATCTGAGCATTTTGATACAACGAAATACTATCTGTCTCTGCCGAAAATACAATGCTCTTCTGCTGCGAAAATAAAAACGTCTGGAATAATAATACTCCAAATAAGAACAAAAGTTTTGACATTTTTATGAGGCAGATTTTCGGTGACATTTTAACGTTATTTGTATTTCCAGGCGGTTGAAATGTTCAGAATACCATGAAAATCTAAATCTTCATCTCCGTTGATGTTTCTTACGATTTCAAAAACTCCGGCTTCATTTCCCACAACCACATTAAATTCAAACGCAGGAAAGTCTCCATTTTCATCAGGTTCTCCCAATGCGATAGAAACGTGACCATGAGGTCCGGTTTTGAATCTCCAGAACACAATATTTCCTTTTTCGAAAAGATCAGTTCTGTATTTTGTTTTTGTTCGTTCATAAAAATCAATTGCACCGGGATGTTTTGGTAAATCAAATTGAATGAGATATTTTTCTTCTAAAAGATGCAAAGTGTAACAAATTCCTGTCATACAATAAGGATCTCCCAGTTCTGCAAGCGGCATCCAAATATTAATTTTATCAATAAATGGTGAACGGTTTTGTCCGTCGGTTTCGGTTTCACCCTCAAACTGTCTGGCTTGAGTGATGATTTCTTGTATGATATCCATCACTTTATTAGTTTTATTAAATTTACATTTTTCTGATAAAAGCCCCGCAAATTTTTTGAAAATATACGAGGCTTGGGAAATGGTTATTGGGTTTTTGCTTAAATCTGTACTTATATTTCACTATTTAGAATAGATCTTACAGACTGCAAGATGATGTGGTTTTATTCTCGGAACTCGTACTTACACTTTGTCTCCCGTTGCAGTTAACGTATCCGTTTTTTCGGCAATCTAATCCTTCAAAACAGACTTCAGAAACCTCTATCCTGAATTGATCCGAATCGTTATTCACAATAATTGCTTTTGTAAGTCCAAAATCATTGGTATAAGATGCACCGGGATCAATATAATAAGTGAGAGTACCGTTTTGATTATTGTCATTACCTATACGATAAGCTTGTATCTCAACTGAACTGCTTTAGAATAATTATTTTTAAGTCTTACACCCCAAGAATAAAATTTTCCGTCTTTATTGTAGCCATAGTTTTTCACTGTAAAACCAAGGCTTCGGTAGCATTCATTTTCATATGCTCTTTCCTCCAAGTTAATCTTTTGTTTTGGTGGAGCTTCCTGTCTGTTGGGCTTATAACCTCCCGTTGCCAAACCGTATCCTTTTTTGTTCTCTGTTTTCGTCTGTGACAAAGCAATAAAAGGTACGAATGAAAAACATATTAATGTTATTAAAACATAGTTTTTTATAATTGTTTTATTTTTCATGAGATAAGATTTTAAATTATTTATGAATGGATTTTAGAAATCTGTTAAAGCGATAATCTCTTCAAATTTTTTAGGATTATCGATGTTTTTTATAGCATCGCGTAATGCTATTTTTTCAATCTTTTTTTTATCTGTAGCCAGATAAGTTTCATAAAGATCTCCATAACAAACTAGCATAATCTCTTCTTTCTGTGAGGTTGTATTTAGCTTGGTGAAAAGACAAGCTTCATTCTTGTCGTAGACATAGTAAGAAATTCCTTCTTTTTCTACTAATGCTCTTTTCAGCGTAATTGTATCTTGCAGATTTTGAGCACTGAATAACAAAATACCAAAGAGCAGTATTGAAGTGAATATTGTTTTCATTTTTTTTCATTTTTAAGGATTAAATATTTACCGTTGTCCACATCCATATCCAGGTCTGTTTACGCAATCTCTTGTTGTGGTAGATCCTGAAGATTTTTTTTGATAAGAATTTTGCTGTGCCTGGTTCTGAAGATTTTGGGTCACGTTATCCATCATAGAATTAAAGCTTTGCTTTCTTATTTCTGTAGCCTGTTGTTTTTGGCTTTCCAATAAATCAAGCTCTTGTTGGAGTTGTTCTTTCGAGTTTTGGGTAATCTGGCTCATCCAGCCGTTATATTGTTCCACATAGTTACCTCCTTTCATGGCAAGCGATACCAGACAATTGGTAAGGTTGTCATTTTGGGTATTGTTTTTCAAAAGATCGATCGTGTATCTTTTACATTCATTAAGTTTCGCAGTACCATCATCTTGTTGTGCATAGATAAAAGTGGTTGCAAAAACAGTTAAAAAAATTAGAATAGTTTTCATGATATTTTATTTTTGTAAAAGTTTTAAAAGTTCATTAGTGGTTTGGTTGATGGTATTGGTAAGCTCAGCATTTCTGCGGGCTTTTTCCTGTTCTCTCAATATATCTCGTTGTTTTTGTTCGGCAGCTGCTCTTTGATCTGCTAAAAGCTGTGCACTTTCTTTGGCTTGCTCACTTAATACATTTGCGGTATAAATTGTTTTGTCATAAAATTGAGTACGATGGGGTAATTTATTTTTCCCAATGGTTAATGCAAAATTTTGACTGGTAAGTGAAGGGAAATTTTCTATCACATTTTGGTAATATAGATCTGCAATTGCAGGGTTGTCATTATCTACACTATATTTCAGTCCTGCATATTCTTTAGATGTTTTATCATCATAGAAAATATACCGTATGGTTGCGCCTTTTTTCTTAATGATGAAAGTTGGGGTGTCATATACGTCACTTACTGCAAAATGATCATTCATATAGGCAATTCGATCTTCAAAAGTGAAACCGCTGTAGATTTCTTCCAGTTCATCGAGATACAATAAGCTTCCGTATACCAGTTTGTTTTCATTATCATTCGGAGATGCTACAGAATATAACTGGATTTGATTTAAACTTGGAGCAATACTCATCATCCTGTTATTTTTTCTGAAATAAGTAGTATTATAAACCGAATTGGTGTATTTCTGATTCCAGGTATTGTCTGTGAGTTTTGTTTTTATACTGCTAAATATGATAGCGTTTGGATTGGAGATGGTAATGGTGCTTTTTTTGTTTTCATTCATCATTATCGTCACTTCGGTACCCTGATTGTAATATAAAGTTTGATAATAGCTTATAAAATCATAAGCCGGAGTGTCTGTTTTATTGTAAACAGCTCGTTTTTTTGCAGACAAAAGTTTATATCCCATCTTGTTCATAAGTTCTGTTGCAAAATTTCTGTTTTCTGCAAACGAAGAGCGTAAAGTAAGTGAGTCTACAGGTGGGCTTGTAAGCAAAACAACAGGAACAAAAATTTCACAGCTGAAATATTCTCCGGAATTGATAGTGGCAAAAAGCTTCCCTTTTTTGTACAGAGAATGTTCTCCTTTTGTTTCCACAAGACTCCAGTTTTTAATACCTAATTTCTGAACGATTTTTGAAAGTAAATCATCGTTTGCAGGATAATTACTGAGTGAAAAACCTATAACCGCATTGTTTTTATCTCCAATTAAAGTAAACCTATAGCTGTTATCGGTAATCAAATGTTTAAAAATAGAATTTATAGTATCTGTTTTTTTAAGTTCTTGATCGTAGATATAATCTTTTTCATCTTCTACTTTTTTAAAAACAACTCCTATTTCTGATAGCTCTTCATCTAAAAGTAGAGTAGCTTCATCCAAATTTGTTTTAAAAATTTTTTCAATAAATGTGGTGGCTTCTTTTGGTGCAAGAGCTTTCTTTTTTGCTTGTGCATAGAATGTTTGTATCATTACGAAGAATACAAAACATATAATCGGAATTTTTGCTAAATTTTTCATGTTTTTGGTTTTTAAGGATTATGTAAAAATCAATAAATCTTCACACAAATGTCTGTCAAAAAACAAGCATTTCACGAAAAATGTCGTGAAATGAGTAATAAGTAGCGTGAATGGTAGTATGGAAATTTTATCTTTATTTAATGAAAAGCTTCTATGCTAAAATGGATTTTATTTTTAAAAATTGCAACAAGCTTAAAAGGGTTATTGGCTTTAGTAAATTGTATTTTACTTTATTTTTTAAGCAAAAAAAATCTTCGATAACTTTTTTAATTGAAATCGAAGATTAGAAGTAGTCAAAATATTTTTGACTTATATTTTGTTTGATTTTTTAAATGGATTTCTTGGAAGTCTAGAATTAAATAGGATCATTTTTTTTATAAGTTAATCCCCATCTTCCAGCTCAAAAATATCTTCCACTTTTTTGTCGAAATATTTTGCAATTTTCAATGCTAAAACTGTTGAGGGAACATACCTACCGGCTTCCATGGCATTGATGGTCTGTCGTGAAACCCCGATTTTTTTTGCCAAATCTTCCTGAGTTATATTCTTTAAAGCTCTTTCTATTTTAATGGTGTTTTTCATTTTTTAAGTAATAAATAATTAAATCTGAAAACATAAAGTACCAAAGGTAAAAACATAATCAAAATCATGGCGGTGAAGAATAATGTTCCAAATATGGTTAAAAATAAAATAAGAATGATAGAGTAGGTGACTATTAAGCTCCAAAATACAGATTTTAATCTTACACTTGAGATGTACTCATCTTCAATTTTTTCTTTTGAAAATCCTACCAATATTCCGCCGATGATAATTAAAATTCCAAAAAGATTTGGGAAAAAATCTATTGTTGTGGTCGTAAATAATGCCGAATCTTCATTACTCAAAGAAAATCCTGAGCTATAAAATACGGGTAACGAAATTTCAGTAGAATCGATAATTCCTGTCAATGAAATTATTCCTAAAATTAATGATGGAATAAAAATAAACCAGCCTATTTTTTTATAGCGGTTTGACAAAAGTTGTGATGTATTCATAATTGTATTTTTTTCATTAAAACAAATGTAAAGAATATTTTACATATTGTAAAGTTTATTTTACATTTTATTTAAAATAAAAACCGCAGAAAAAATTCTACGGTTTAAATATATTCACAGCCTAACTTGGCTCTTTAAACTTTTTACTTGGCTCTTTTTTAAGCTTCACACGCCGAACAGCTCACAAAATTCACCATCATTTCCTTAGAAACAGACGAACTTCTTTGGTAATATAAAGTTTTTACTCCTTTTTTCCAAGCTTCGATGTAAAGATAGTTAACATCTTTTACAGGCATTGTTGAAGGAATCTGTAAATTCAGAGACTGCGCCTGATCGATGTACTGTTGTCTTTGTGCAGCCTGAGAAATAATCTCCATTGGAGAAATTTCTTTGAATGTTTTAAATACTGCTTTTTCTTCGTCAGTCAATTCATTTAAATGCTGTACCGAACCGTGATTTAGCATAATTGTTCTCCAAGTATCTTCGTTGTCAAGACCTTTTTCTTCCAACAATTTAGCAAGATATTTATTCTTACGCATAAAGTTTCCTTTTGCTAAACCTGCTTTGTAGTAATTTGAAGCAAAAGGCTCGATTCCAGGAGAAGTTTGTCCCAAAATTGCTGAACTAGAAGTTGTAGGAGCAATCGCCATTGTGGTGGTATTACGGATTCCGTAACCTTTTAACAAGTCTGGTTCTCCGTAAATGTTTGCTAATTCTCTTGTCGCGATATCTGCCTGTTCTTTAATTCTTTTGAAAGCTCTTGCATTGAACTGAGTCGCCTCAAAACTTTCAAACGGAATCATGTTTTTCTGAAGGTAAGAATGGTAACCTAAAACTCCCAAACCAAGCGCTCTGTGACGCATTGCGAAGTTTCTTGCTCCTTGAAGATAGTAATTCCCTTCCGTTTTTTCGATAAATTCAGATAAAACAGCGTCAAGGAAATAGATTGCTAATTTTACAGCGTCAGTATCTTTCCACTCGTCATACAATTCTAAGTTCATTGAAGAAAGACAGCAGATGAAAGATTCTTCTCTTGTTGACGGAAGCATAATTTCCGAACAAAGATTACTTGCATTTACTGTTAATCCTAAGTCTTTATAAACCTGTGGCTTATTTCTGTTAACGTTATCGGTAAAGAAAATATAGGGTAAACCTTTTTGCTGACGGCTTTCCAAAACTCTTGCCCAGATTTTACGTTTATCCATATCACCGTCAATCATATCCTGCATCCAGTAATCAGGAACACAAATTCCGGTAAATAAGTTCTGAATCGGGCTTCCGATATCTTTAATAGATAAAAATTCTTCAATATCTCCGTGGTCAATATCCAGATAAGCTGCAAAAGCACCTCTTCTTACACCACCTTGAGAAACCACATCCATTGCGGTATCAAAAAGCTTCATAAAAGAAACAGCTCCTGAAGATTTTCCGTTGTCGGTTACGGCAGTTCCTCTATTACGAAGTTCCCCGAAGTACCCTGAAGTTCCGCCTCCGATTTTCGTTTGCATGATGACTTCACCCATTTTGTGGGTAATTCCTTCAATGCTGTCAGGAATATGTACGTTGAAACATGAGATTGGAAGACCTCTCTGTGTTCCCATATTTGCCCAAACCGGAGAAGAAAAGCTGATCCATCCTTTGGTGATCATTTCCTTGAAAGCAGGCTGTAATTCGGGTTTGTATAATCTTTTTGCAGCGGCAGTGGTGATTCTGTCAATCGCTCCGTCTACGGTTTCTCCTTTCAGAAGGTAACCTCTGTTCAACATTTGCTCAGATTCTTCGTTGAGCCACCAGATATTTGTATTTTGTTCTTCCATGTTCATTTATATTGTAAAATGTACGTTGTACATTGATTTTTTATTTTTTTAGGAGCATCACATTTTGTGCTTCTCCTCAATTTCCTACCTGTTTTCGCTACTCGCTTTTTTGTTATTGCGAACAACGTGAAGCCATCTGTTGAATGAGTTGTCCGTCGCAATAACAAAAAGAGCTCAGACACGCCGCTCAATCAGGGCTAAGACAACGGTTTGTTTTCTTTATTTCTGAACTTCGTCATTGCGAGGAACGAATCTTTTTTAAGTTTTGGCTAAAGCCAAATGCATTTTATCTTTTTGAAAATGGGCTAAAGCCCGTTTCTATTGATATTTTAACCAAACCTCACAGGTTTTTAAAACCTGTGAGGTTTTTTTGATGTAAAATTCTTTTCGTCATTACAAGTGCAAAGTAATTTTACTTAACAAATGCTTCGACAAGCTCAGCATGACATCGCTAATACTAACTGTTTCGGCGCTCGCTTCGCTCGCGCCTCTATTTTATTTATTCAACTCCAACAGACTTTAAAAACTCTACTTTATGAGAATCATTAAGTCCGCTTTCGTCTCTTACTCTTTGAAATTCTTTGAAGGACGGAATATTTAAAACCATATTCTGCACTTCTTCGTTTTCATAATTTGAAAAATGAACAAATGTAACGCCGTCTTCTTTTACAAAAACTTTATACTCAAATTTTGATTGATCCAAATTTTTAAAATCATTCAAAAACTTCTGAATATTGTTTTTGTTTTCAGAAACAAACTCAGGTTTTACAGTATAAGTTACGATTACATTGATCATATTTTATTTTTTTAGTCATTGCGAGGAACGAAGCAATCTTATGTTTTTACGCTTTAATTAATGTATCTTCAGGAGTGACCAATTCTGCTAATTTAGCGGCTATTTCTTCCATTGTATCCTCTGTAGTACTTAAACCACTTCTTGATCCAAGTAAAGGACTAACGTCACGTAAATTGTCATAAGTTGTATTGTGTACAATTGGAATTAGCAAATCACGCGCTAATAAAGCAGATAGTTCTTTATCTGCAATTCCAGCATTGTTAATGCGTTCAAGAAATGATGGTGTAACCAACACGATACCTACTTTAGACTTTGCTAATCCTCTATCAATTTCACGCATTAAAGGAGAACCTAATAAAACATCTTTTTCGCTAAACCACACAGAAACACCTTTAGATTCCAATAAATCGTGTAAATCTTTCGCTGGTCCTTTACGATCGTCCCAAGCATGACAAAGAAAAACATCACGTAAGTCGGGTAAAATAGAACGTTTTACAACATTTTCACGAACAGGTGTTAGAGTTCGTATTTCTTCTGGCGTGTATAATATTGTTGAGTTAGATGAAGACCATCGAGCTTTTACACTTCTTGATCTATTACCACTACTGCTTCCTGAGCTACCTGAAGGAGAGGAATATGAATAAGACGGTGACGAGTAAGATGGTGAGTAATAACTACGGTTGTAACGACTACTACACGCAGGACAGTTTTCTGCTGCGCTTGCGGAACGGTGTCCATAACGGGGAGCTGTACATCTTGCCATTTTGATAATTTTTATAAATTAAAATAAATCGTTCGCCGTAATACTCTTATCGTGCTTTGTATAATCTACCGGTCTTTTTGCAAAGAAATCATCCATAGAGTTCGCAAAAACTTCCTCTTCGAACCAAACCATCGGTCTGTATTGTTCCGGAGTGATGTTGTAACGAGTTGCCATATTGATTTTCTTTAAACTGTCGTCAACACGGTATTTCATAAAGTTTAACAAGTCTTCTTTTGTGAAAAAATTAAATTCACCCATTTCAAAAATCCATTCGATGATTTCACCTTCCAATTCGATAGATTGGTCAACCAAAGTGTAAATATCTTCAATATCAGAATCAGTCAAAAGATCAGGTTGCTCTTCACGGATTTTATTGATCAGATAAATACCTGCATTGGCGTGAATCTGCTCATCAATAGAAGTCCAAGCGATGATATTGGAAACATTTTTCATGTATCCTTTGAATCTTGTGAAAGAAAGAATGATTGCAAATTGTGAGAAAAGCGAAACGTTTTCTATCAAAATACTGAATAACAAAAGAGAAGACACATACTCTTTTGGAGTGGTAGAATTGGCGTGCTTCAAAACATTTGATAGGAAGTCGATTCTCTTTTTAAGAGCCGGAACTTCTACAACGTGAGTAAATGCTTCATTGTAACCCAGAACTTCAAGCAAACGAGAGTATGCTTCAGAATGACGGAATTCGCACTCTGCAAAAGTAGCTCCAAGACCGTTAAGCTCAGGTTTTGGCATGTGGTTGTAAAGATTTCCCCAAAAAGTTTTTACCGAAACTTCAATCTGGGCGATCGCTAAAAGTGCATTTTTTACAGCATTTTTTTCGTGCGGCTCAAGCTGCGACTGAAAATCCTGAACGTCTGCCGTGAAATCTACTTCCGAGTGTACCCAAAACGATTTGTTGATAGCTTCTGTAAACTGAAGAACTTCAGGGTACTCAAATGGCTTGTAACTAATTCTTTTATCGAAAATTCCCATATTATAAATTTTATGTCTTTTGTTTTGTCAAAAATAAAATTCTACAAATACAACCGTTGAAATGATAAGTATTTGATTTTTTGAAAGTTAATAAAGTGATTTTTTTATCTTGATCAGCAATTACTTTCTTTCAGAATCTACCTACAAAGTTAGAAAACAGAAGCCTATTTTAAAAGGGGTAAAGAGTAATTGGCTGACTTTTAACCTTAAAAGTTTTCCACATTTACATGAAACACCCTTTACCATTGGGTTAGAGGAACTTAAGTGCCGGAAACAAATTGTTGACGTTGATTTCGATTAAACAATATTTTTTAATAAACTGATATTTAATAATTTATGTATTAAACAGGCGTAAAATGAAAAGAATTTTTTAATCTTGTAACAAAATGAGAATAGTGGCTACTTATTAAGACATAAAACATCCAAAGCTTAATGTTAGTAATTCAGGATCTCAATAAATCATACGACACGGGCAAGAGTAAACTGCACGTTCTCAAAGGAATTAACCTCAATATCTCTGAAGGTGAATTTGTCTCTATTATGGGAAGTTCAGGTTCCGGAAAATCAACTTTGCTGAATATTATCGGAATTTTGGATGAAAAAGATTCAGGTACTTATGAGCTGGATGGAATTCCTATCGAACACCTAAATGAAGTGAAAGCTGCAGAATACCGGTCAAAATTTCTGGGATTTGTATTTCAGTCTTTCAATTTGATTGGGTACAAAACGGCTATAGAAAATGTAGCGCTTCCTTTATACTATCAAAATGTTTCAAGAAAAGAAAGAAACCAAAAGGCTTTAGAATATTTGGAGAAAGTAGGATTGGCACAATGGGCAAATCACTTACCGAATGAACTTTCTGGTGGACAAAAACAGAGAGTTGCCATTGCAAGAGCATTAATTACAGATCCAAAAGTAATTCTTGCCGATGAACCAACCGGAGCATTAGATTCAAAAACCACGCATGATATTATGAAGCTTCTTCAGGATATCAACAACGAAGGAAAAACAATCATCGTTGTAACCCACGAACCTGATGTTGCCGCTCAAACCAAAAGAAATGTCATCTTACGAGACGGAATTATAGAAAGTGATGAGTTTATAAAGCAGATTGTGCTTTAAAGGTGAATTGTGAATAGTCAATTTTGCTTCGCAAGTGAATTTACAAGCAATTTTAATAATTATAAAATAAGCACAAATGAATTTTAAAATGAGAAAAAATGTTTTTAAATCTCAATCATTATAAAATTGATGTTTACAAATCGGCACGAGAGTTAAGATTTGAATGTTATAAAATATTAAATAGACTTCCAATTGAAGAAAAATTTAATTTAAAAGATCAGATACGAAGAGCCTCAACATCTGTAGTACTGAATATCACAGAAGGGTGTTCAAGAAAATCTGAGACGGAAAGAAAAAGGTATTTTGAAATAGCAAGAGGTTCTGTTATAGAATTAGATTCTTGTTTTGATATTATTTTTGAATCCGAATATCTTACTTTAAATGATATGGAAAAGGCTGGAAGTAAATTAAAAACATCATTTATTCTTTTGAGTGGAATGTTGAAATAGTGAATGGTCAATTTTGCTTCGCTAGTGAATTTTTGAAGAGTTAAAATTAAAAATTGACTTGAAGAAATTGACAATTGACATTAAAAAATAATTGACTTTTTTACAAAGTAAAAAAAACAAAAATATGTTTGACCTAGATCGTTGGCAGGAAATATTCAGTTCAATTCGCAGTAATGTATTGCGAACGGTGCTTTCGGGCTTTACCGTGGCTTTGGGTCTGTTTATTTTTATTGTTCTTTTCGGAATTGGGAAAGGTTTGCAGAATGCTTTCACCGAAGGTTTTGCAAGAGATGCCCAAAACCTGATTTCTATTTTTACAGGAAAAACAACGATTGCTTACAATGGTTTGCAGTCTGACCGACAAGTTACAATGGATAATGATGATTACGATTTCTTGATTAATAACGACAAAGAAAAAGTAGGATATTCTTCGCCAAGATATACAGCAAATTTGATGGTAAAATACGGCAAAGAGAGCGGTAATTATCAGATTAACGGAGCCGATACCGAAGAGAAATATATCGAAAACCGAAAAATGTTGGAAGGTCGCTATCTTTCACCGATGGATTTGCAACGTAAACAAAATGTTGCGGTTATTGGTAGAATGGTACAGCGGGATTTGATTAAAAACGGAAGTCCGGTTGGTAAAGATTTAGATATCAACGGAACGATGTTTAAAATAGTCGGTGTTTTTTCTGACGATGGCGGAGATTGGGATGAAAGACATATTTCTATTCCGATTACCACTTTGCAGCAGATGAAAAAAGGTTCAGATACGGTAAGTACGGTGTATATCGCTTATAATGAAAATTTGAATCCGGAGCAGGCAATAAAATATGGTGATGAACTGAAAAGCCGTTTAAAATCCAGGAAAAATGTTTCTCCTGATGACGAAAATGGAGTTCGCGTCTGGAACAACGCCCAAAACATGAGCGATACTTTTACGTTTATGGCTGTTCTTACCGGAATTGTAGGTTTTATCGGTATCGGAACTTTATTGGCAGGAATTATCGGGATCAGCAACATCATGGTGTATATCGTAAAAGAACGAACCAAAGAAATCGGTGTACGAAAAGCGATCGGCGCAAAACCGGGAAGTATTGTCGCATTGATTGTTCAGGAAAGTGTTGTGATTACTGTTGTTTCAGGATTTGTAGGCGTTGGATTGGGAGTTTTAGCTTTAAATTTAATTGGAGATAATTTAGAAGAATATTTTATTAAAAATCCAAGTGTAGGTTGGTTTGAAATTATTGCCGCGTTTATTGCTTTGGTATTTTCAGGTTTGATTGCCGGATTTGTTCCCGCTTACAGAGCTTCGAAAATTAAACCGATTGAAGCATTAAGAACAGAATAATTAAAAAACTCGAAACACGGAACTCAAACCCCGAAACGAATTAAAAAAATGAACATTTTATTTAAAAAAGATACATGGCAGGAGATTTATTATTCACTCAAGAATAATAAGCTTCGTACGTTTCTTACCATGATTGGCGTGGGTTGGGGAATGTTCCTTTATGTAGTTTTACTGGGTTCTGCAAAAGGAATGGAAAACGGTTTTGATAAATTGTTTTCAGGTTTTGCAACGAATTCTATTTTTCTTTGGGCGCAAAATACTTCGATTCCTTATGAAGGCTTTCCGAAAGGAAGGCAAATGAATCTGAAACTTCAGGATATCGATATGTTGCAGCGAAAAGTGAATGAAATTGAATATATCTCTCCAAAAAACTCAAGAGGTAATTTTGGATCTGCAGGCGAACAAATGTCGAGAAACGGAAAGACTGCAACCTATAATTTAAACGGAGATTATCCGATCGGGAATAAAATTTCAGAGAAAAAACTGATTTACGGAAGATATCTTAACGATGCAGATGTTTCGCAAAATAAAAATGTAGCGGTAATTGGAGAAGAGGTTTACAAGAACTTTTTCGATTCTAAAAAGAAGGAAAATCCGATTGGAAAATCAATCAATGTAAAAGGAATTTTCTTTAATGTAATCGGAGTTTTCAGAGTAAAAAAAGGAGGCGGAATGGATAATGATCAAACTGTTTTTATCCCACTTTCTACATTCACCAAAATATTTAACGACGGAGATAATGTAGATGTTTTTGCGATTGTAAGCAAGCCGAATGCAGATGTAAATTTCGTAGAAGATAAAGTAAAAGACGAGCTGAAAAAGAAAAATCAGGTTTCACCGGAAGATACCAATGCTTTCGGAAGTTTTAATCTTGGAAAAGAATTTAAAAAACTGACCGGATTTTTGAGTGGAATGCAGCTTTTAACCATCATTGTAGGAACATTAACGATTCTTGCAGGAGTTATTGCCATTTCAAACATCTTGTTGATTACGGTAAAAGAAAGAACCAAAGAAATTGGGATCAGAAGAGCTTTAGGCGCAAAACCTTCGGAAGTAAGAAACCAAATTCTTCTGGAAAGTGTTGTGATTACATTAAGTTCAGGTTTACTCGGATTTATTTTTGGAATTTTTGTTTTGATGATTGCAAATTCGTTAACACAAAATCAGGATGATTTTCCGTTTTATAATCCAACAGTAAACTATGGAAATGTTTTCAGTGCAATGGCGGTGATGGTGATTTTAGGTTTAATTATCGGAATGATTCCTGCACAAAGAGCGGTAAAAATACGTCCGATTGAAGCATTGAGAAGTGAATAAAGAATGATAAAAAAAGCTTGTTTAATTCTGATTATTTTTTGCTTTAGTATTGCTAATGCACAGAAAAGCGATTTTTTTATTTTTAAAGAAAGTGAGATATACAGTCTTTTCAATTTTATGGAGACGGCTGCTAAAAAACAAGGGACTTCTTCTAATTACAGAAAATATATTGAATCGAAATTATCTGATAATAAAGACTTTCAAAAGCTTGCCAATGATTTTAAATCTCTTAATTTTAATGAAGGCATCGTAAGGCAAGATTATCCGCAGGGAAGAAACTATAGAAAGAGCTATTTGACATTATTGATTGTACAGTCATTAAAGTCTAAGGATTTAAACGATTTTAATGAAAGAATTACCGGACTTCTTCCTGTAAATGAACAGATGAAAATGTTTAATATTTTAAAAAATGCACAGCCTTATTTTCGAAAATATGTTTGGAATGATGGTGAATTAAAGATGAAAAAACAGGTTGCTGCATTGGAAAAATATCAAGATTTAAGTTCTGAGATGTTTTTAAGGTTTAATAAATTTTATAAATCTTCCTGGAATCAACAAATACCGTTTTATGTGACATTGTATCCTATTCCCGGAAAAAGCGGAAGTACAGTTTCTACACCGCATGGAAATGCTTTATGCATCGGAACTTTAACAGATACTAATGATATTGAAGGAACTTTGAGCGTAACGATGCACGAAATGTGCCATATATTGTACCAAGAACAAGATCGTGAAGTTCAGCTTGAACAGGAGAAGTATTTTAACGAAAATCCTTCAAAATATTCAAAACTGGCGTATTCTTATTTTAATGAAGCGGTTGCAACAGCTTTAGGAAATGGTTATGCATGGAAAGTTCTTAAGAAAGGAGTTTTGGATAAAGGTGATTGGTATAATAATCCTACAATTAATCTTTTTGCGAAAGCCATTTATTCGATAACAGAAAAATATCTTGAAGAAAATAAAACTATTGATAAAGCTTTTATTGATTATTCCATAAAAGTCTTTGGCGAAACTTTCCCAGATTCTATTTATGAGTATAATCAGAATTTTAATACAATTGATATTTTTACGGATGATATCGAGGGCAATTATATCTTCGATAATTTCTTTGAATATTTTAATGCAAACAATGTCGGAGTAAGCAGTCCTATGAAAAACATTTCTAAAAGTCCAAAACTTTTGGAAGGTAACTCATCTTTTATTATCATTTTAGATAAACATCAGAAAGAATATCTGGAAGAATTAAAAATAGTATTTCCTGAAATTAAAAATATTAATTATGATGAGTCTATTCAGAATATCAGTTTTTTAGATTCAAAAGGAAGAATGATTGTGCTGCTTTTCATTAATAAAAAACAAGATTTGAAAGCTGCGATGGAAAAGCTTTCAAAACACAAGAAAATAGAAAAAAATAAATTTATTCAATATTAAAATAAACTAGACATATGAAAAAGAAATTTACCTGGAAAAAAGGCATTTACATCTTTTTGGGGCTTTTGTTTGCAGTAGCATTATTTTCAGGAATCAGTTATGTTGTAAAATCAAATTCCAAGCAAAATGAAGCTTTCCTTACGAGAAAACCTTCTATTCAGAACATGGAAGACAAAGTGATGGCAACAGGAAAAATTGTTCCTAAAGAAGAGATTGAAATTAAGCCAAACATTGCAGGGATTATTGATAAAATTTTAGTTGATGAAGGAGATAGAGTAGAAGCCGGGCAATTGATTGCAACGGTAAGAATTATCCCGAATATTGCCGAAGTAAATAATGCACAACAGGAAGTGGTAAATTCTCAACTTCAGATAAGCAATGCAAAAATGAATGTTGATAATATGCAGAAACAATTTGCGATGCAGGATAAACTTTTCAAACAGGGAGTAATCTCAAAGCAAGAATTTCTAAATTCTCAGCAGCAGTTATATTCAATGCAGCAAAGCGTGAAAAATGCTAATCAGCAACTTCAGACTGCGCAAAAAAGATTGCAGATTGTAAAAACGGGTGCAACTCCTGAATTACAAGGTTTGGCAACAACACAAATCCGTTCTAAAGCTGCAGGAACCGTTCTTGAAGTTCCCGTAAAAGTAGGAAGTCAGGTAATTGAAGCCAACTCTTTCAATGCAGGAACTACAATTTGTTCGATTGCGGATCTGAATTCATTGATCTTCCAGGGAGAAATTGATGAAGCTCAAGCCGGAAAACTAAAGCAGGGAATGGATATGAAAATTGTCATCGGAGCTTTGCAGAATAAAACGTTTCCTGGGAAACTGACAATGATTGCACCAAAAGGAAAAGATACCAATGGAACTATAAAATTCCCGGTTGAAGGTGATGTAAACAATCCAAATAACGAATACATCAGAGCCGGATTTTCTGCCAACGGAGAAATCGTAATGAGCTCTCAGAAAAATGCATTACTTTTGGATGAATCTTTAATTCAGTACGAAAAGAAAAACGGAAAAGACATTCCTTTTGTTGAGGTAAAACAAAAAGACGGGAAGTTTAAGAAAGTCTATGTGAAATTAGGAGCAAGCGACGGAATCAATGTACAGATTCTTTCAGGTATTGATAAAAACTCTGATGTGAAAGTCTGGAATCCTTCAGATAAAGATAAAGAAGAGTTAAAAGAGAAAGCGAAGAAATAATCAGCTTTAAAATATTTGATTGATAAATATGAAAAAGATATTTTCTTTTTTACTTTTAAGCTTAATGACGACTCTGTTTTTTGGTCAGTCCAATAATTATAAAACAGTGGCTGATGTTTTTCAGAATGATTATAATTCCGGAAAATACGAAGCAATTTATAATAGCTTTTCATCTGAAATGAAGGAAGCTTTGCCTTTGGAAGACACCAAACAGTTTTTATCGGGTTTAAAACTTCAGGTTGGTAAAATTGAAGCAAAAGAATTTATTAATTATCAGGAAACATACGCTGTTTATAAAACCAAATTTGAGAGAGCTGTTTTTGCAGTTAATATTTCTTTGGATGGGCAAAATAAAATCAACGGACTTTTTGTAAAACCTTATGAAGAATCTAAAGTTGAGGTAAATACTAAAACTGTAAATGCTTTACATGACTTTCCAAAAAATGTAAGTGAAGCTATATTTTCAAATACGAAAGATTTTCCTAACAACACTCAGGTTTCAATTGCTTTTATTGAAAATGGAAAAACACAGTTCTATGGAATTATCAAACAAAATGATACAGTAAAAAGCAATAAAAATCAAAATAAAGTTTTTGAAATAGGCTCGATTACAAAAGTTTTTACGGCAACAGTTCTAGCTTCGTTGGTTGAGGATAAAAAGATTAATTTGAATGATAATATTAATTCATATTTTTCTTTTCCATTCAAAGGAAATGTTAAACTGAGCTTTCAAAGTTTAGCCAATCATACGTCGGGTTTACCACGTCTTCCTGATAATCTTGATTTATCAAACGAAATCAACCCGTATAAAAGCTATGGCAAAAAAGAAATAGAGGATTATCTTAAAAATAATTTGAAATTGAAAAGTAATCCTAAATATGAATATTCAAATCTGGGAGCAGGATTAGTGGGTTATACACTTGAACTAAGTCAGAAAACTTCGTTTCAACAGTTGTTGCAAAAAAGAATTTTTGACAAATATAAAATGAAAAATTCCTATACAAGTTCTAAAAACCTGAAAGATAAGCTTATAAGTGGATTGAATGCAGATGGCGAAAATGTTTCCAATTGGGATTTCGATGTTTTATTTGGGGGTGGTGGAATTTTATCTACCACGGAAGATTTGGCAAAATTTGTAGATGCACAGTTTAATATTAAAAATACTGATCTTACTTTAACTAGAAAGCCAACTTTCACTATTAATGATAAAATGAAAATTGGATTAGGATGGCATATTTTGAAAAATAAAAACGATAGCGAGTTTTTATGGCACAATGGTGGAACAGGTGGCTATTCTTCGTCTTTGGCTTTTAATGCTGAAAATAGAAATGCAGTTATAGTTTTATCAAATGTTTCGGCTTTTAATCCAAAAATGGAAAATATTGATAAGTTATGTTTTGACTTAATGAATATTGCGATTAAAAATTAATTTGACGTTATTTCTCTGAATTAAAAAAAGTCCCAGAATATATCTGAGACTTTTTTATTTTGATAGTTTAAAGTAATATTTAAAAATTAACTCAAAAACTTAATTTCTTTGTCTTTAAAATCATTTTTTGTCACGAGTTTATTCATGGTGATCAGCATTTCTCTACGAAGTTTAGCCAGTTTTCTGATGTTTTTATCTTCGCTGTAATCAAAAATATTATCTTTAAAACTAAATGTGTCACCGTTTTTAAACTCTATTTTACTTTTCTTTAATTCTCCTTTCAGCATAAGGTCAGTCATGTTTTCAAGGATTAAATGTTCAGATTTACCAAGAGCTTTTAAAGTGTTGAGCAATTGTTTTTTATACTTTTTCTTTCCCATAATTTTCAGACAATTTTTTCTTTTACGATATGCAAATATATCATTTTACATTATAACTCATTTTCGATATTAAATTTTTAAACTTTTATTAACTACAAAAGAGGCAAAAGATTTAGATATTTCTATTTAAGGTTGAAAAAAGCACACAAAGCCTTTAAAAATCTTTGATTTTTATTCTTTTTAGAACTTTGATTATCTAATAATAGCTTTACAAATGTCTTTTGTTCCTTTTGTGATTAAATCTCAAAAGCAGTCTAAAAGCATGTTTAAACTTTTATAAAATATTATTTTGTTGGAATCGCAAAGGCGCAATTTTTTATCTTTTTTAGTTTTTAAGGCGCAAAGCACTTCGACTTCGCTCAGTGTGACAAAAAAACTTTATAAAGAATCTAGCAATAAAACAGGTGGAATTTTATCGTAGATAAAATCCTTGTGCCTTAAAACATTTTAGACTATAATTTGCGCCTTTGCGATCACCAACTATTAAAGTTTAAACAAGTTTTAAATATATGATTTATCAATTTTGCTTATTCTAAAGATAAAAATTAAAATTTATTTTCTGTAATAAATTTATTATCGTAATATTACAATATTAAAATAAGAATATGGGACTTACAAAGACTGAGATTTTTAGCGACAAGCAAAACAGATTGGCAATGCTTTTCAAAGTTTTAGGACATCCTGCAAGAATTGCAATTTTGCAGCATATTATCAATCAAAAAGCTTGTATTTGTAATGATTTGGTAGAAGAATTGGGGTTGGCACAAGCTACGATTTCACAACATTTAAAAGAGTTGAAAAATATCGGAATTATCAAAGGTTCTATCGAAGGAAAATCGGTTTGTTACTGTATTGATGAGAAAATCTGGAAAACAGTTCAAGATGAATTAGGAATGTTTTTTACTCAGGATATTCAATCAGAATCATGCTGTTAAAGGCATTTTTTTATTTATTATTATCGTTATATAGCAATATTACAATTTAAACTTAATTAAATATACATCATATGAAACTTTCGAAAATTAAAGAAATTTTACCTTCATTAGACAATGTAGAATTTCAGTTGGAAAACGGAACATTTGTACCGGAACATTTTCACGTAACAGAGGTAGGACAAATCACCAAAAACTTTATCGATTGTGGCGGAGTAATTCGTTCAGAAAAAGGAGTGAATTTTCAGTTATGGGATGCCGATGATTTTGAGCATCGCCTGAAACCGGGGAAACTTTTAAACATCATCAAACTTTCCGAAGAAAAATTAGGAATCGAAGATTCGGAAATTGAAGTGGAATATCAAGCTGAAACCATTGGGAAATATGATCTGGAATTCAATGGGAAACATTTTGTATTGGTCAACAAAACGACAGCTTGTTTAGCTCAGGATGCTTGTGGAATTCCTTCAGAAAAACAAAAGAAAAATTTGTCAGAATTAAGTTCAAATTCAGGAAACTCTTGTGAACCTGGAAGTGGATGTTGTTAATTTTTTAGCCACGAATGCACGAATAATAAAATGAATATTTGTGTATTCGTGGCATTAAAACAATTTAAATATTCGAAATGAAACAACAAATTAAAGAGCGTTGCGAAATCATCAGCAAAAATTTTAAAGAAATTAATCCTGAAAGAAAAGTTTTATTGGAAAAATTAGCGAGTCATATTCAGGAAAAATTCAATTCAGGAAAAGAAATCAACTTGGTGTATGTTTGCACGCATAATTCCCGCAGAAGTCATTTGGGACAGGTTTGGACAAAGGTTGCTGCCGATTTTTATGGTTTTAATATCAATACTTTTTCTGCAGGAACTGAAGCGACGGCTTTCAATCAAAATGCCATCAATGCATTGAAATCTCAAGGTTTTGATGTGGAGAAATTAGACGAAACGACCAATCCGAAATATGAAGTTGTTTTTGGAGAGAATAAATCGAGTCACTGTTTTTCAAAAGTTATTGATGATGAAACTTTGCCCAAAGAAAACTTTGTGGCAGTAATGACTTGTGGAGATGCAGACGAAAATTGTCCGTTTATTCCGGGTTGCGATCTGCGAATCGGAACGACTTATTTTGACCCAAAATCTTACGACAATTCTATTCTTCAGGATGAAAAATACACTGAAAGAAGCAATCAAATTGCGATGGAATGTCTGTATGTTTTTTCTTTAGTTAAAAATTAATTTGATGCAGCCCAAACTCAAGTTTCTCGACCGTTATCTTACTCTCTGGATATTTCTTGCAATGGCAATCGGAGTAGGTTTAGGTTTTTTATTTCCAAATATTTCATCAGTTACTAATTCGCTTTCGGTTGGAAGCACCAATATTCCGTTGGCAATTGGTTTAATTTTAATGATGTATCCGCCGCTTGCAAAAGTAGATTATTCTCTGTTGCCAATAGCTTTTAGAGATAAAAAAGTATTATCACTTTCATTGCTTCTCAACTGGGTTGTAGGTCCTGTTTTAATGTTTATTCTGGCAATTATTTTTCTAAAAAATGAACCGGAGTATATGGTTGGATTAATCTTAATTGGTTTGGCAAGATGCATTGCAATGGTAATCGTCTGGAACGATTTAGCCAAAGGAAACCGGGAATACGCAGCATTTTTGGTTGCTTTAAACAGTGTATTTCAAATTTTCTCTTACAGCTTTTTTGTATGGTTGTTCATCAACGTTTTACCACAAAAATTAGGATTGGGAAATTTTAATGTTTCTGTACCGATGAAAGATGTAACAGAAAGTGTTTTAATTTATCTTGGGATTCCTTTTTTAGCAGGATTTTTAACACGTTATTTTTTAGTGAAATTGAAAGGTGTAGAATGGTACAACCGGAAATTTATACCAAAGATCTCTCCGGTTACTTTGTATGCTCTGTTATTCACCATTGTTTTGATGTTTGCTTTAAAAGGTGATAAAATTGTAGAGCTTCTGATGGATGTTTTGAAAGTGGCAATTCCTCTTGTTATCTATTTTGTACTGATGTTTTTCGTGAGTTTTTTCACTAATAAATGGATGAATGTTTCTTATGATAAAAATGCTTCAATATCATTTACGGCTACAGGAAATAATTTTGAATTGGCGATTGCGGTTGCTATTTCTGTCTTCGGAATTCATTCTGCACAAGCTTTCGTTGGCGTTATAGGTCCTTTGGTAGAAGTTCCGGTGTTGATTTTATTGGTAAAAGCCAGTTTATGGTTAAAGCGAAAATTTTATTAAAATTAAATTGAAAAAGTAAAGACTTAAGTGTAAAAATCATTATTAGAAATACTTAAATCTATACTAAATTCCGTATTTTTGGGGTTCAAAATCTAAAAATCTAAGAATAAATGGACATTATTTTTGACCTTATCGAAAAAGAAAGAGAAAGACAATCCCACGGATTAGAGCTTATTGCTTCAGAAAACTTTGTTTCTGAAAATGTAATGAAAGCAATGGGAAGTGTATTGACGAATAAATATGCAGAAGGATATCCGGGAAAAAGATATTACGGAGGTTGTGAAGTAGTAGATGAGGTTGAAACATTGGCTATCGACAGAGCAAAGCAACTTTTCGGTGTTGATTATGTAAACGTTCAGCCGCATTCTGGTTCTCAGGCAAATGCTGCAATTTATTTGGCAGTTTTGAAACCTGGAGATAAAATCATGGGGATGGATCTTTCTATGGGAGGTCACCTTACTCACGGTTCTGCAGTCAACTTTTCAGGAATTCAGTATGATGTAGTTTCTTACGGAGTACAGCAGGAAACTGGTTTGATTGATTACGATCAAATGAGAGAAGTAGCGTTGAGAGAAAGACCAAAAATGTTAATTGCTGGTTTCTCGGCGTATTCAAGAGATTTAGATTATGCAAAATTCAGAGAGGTTGCAGACGAGATCGGAGCGACACTTTGGGCAGATATTGCACATCCTGCAGGTTTGGTTGCAAAAGGATTATTAAATTCTCCATTCGAGCACTGTCATGTAGTAACAACCACGACTCACAAGACTTTGAGAGGTCCAAGAGGAGGGATGATCATGATGGGGAAGGATTTTGAAAATACTTACGGTCACAAAACTCCAAAAGGTGAAATCAAAATGATGAGCCAGGTTCTTGACGGAGCTGTTTTTCCTGGAATTCAAGGTGGACCATTGGAGCATGTAATTGCTGGTAAAGCAATTGCTTTCGGTGAAGCTCTTGATGACCAATTCTTGACGTATGCAAAACAAGTTAAATCTAACGCTCAAGCTTTATCAAAGGCAATGGTAGATTTAGGTTTTGATATTGTAAGTGGCGGTACAGACAATCACTTGATGTTGGTTGACCTTAGAAATAAAGGCGTAAACGGAAAAGAAACTGAAAAAGCTTTAGTAAAAGCAGATATTACTTGTAATAAAAACATGGTTCCGTTTGATGATAAATCTCCGTTCACTACTTCTGGTATCAGATTAGGAACTGCAGCAATCACGACAAGAGGTCTTAAAGAAAATGATATGAATACTATTGCAGAATTAATTTCTGAAGTAGTGGACAATATTAAAAATGAAGAAGTAATTGCAGGTACTAGAAAGAAAGTAAACCAATTAATGGAAGGTAAGGCTTTATTTAATTATTAAGAATTGCTTTTAGCTAATAGCCATTTGCTTTTGGCTTTCAATATAAAATAAAAAGAGGTGCAAATATTTTGCGCCTCTTTTTTGCAAATTGTAATTTTGAACTATCAACTATCAACTATCAACTATCAACTATCAACTAAACTATGCAGCCCGAAAAAAAACTTTTCACCTTTGAAGAAATAAAACAGAAACTGGCCAATTATTGTGTGTATCAGGATCGTTGTCATGCTGAGGTTGAGCAAAAAATGCGGGAGTTTGTTTTGATCCCCGAAGCTAAAGATGAAATTCTTTTGTTTTTAATGAAAGAAAATTATCTGAGCGAAGAAAGATTTACCAGAAGTTATATTCGTGGAAAATTTTATATTAAAAGCTGGGGGAAAACTAAAATTAAAATGCATTTAAAGCAAAAAGGTATTACTGAAAAACTAATCTCTACCTGTTTCGATGAAATTGACGAAAATGATTATTTAAACATAATAAATAAGATATACGAAAATTACGAGAGTAAATTGAAAGGATTGCAGAATTATCAAAAAAAATCAAAAACTATTAAATATCTTCTAAGTAGAGGCTTTGAATACGACTCTATTTTACAAGTAATTGAAAATTAACATACATGTAATTTTAACATTCATTAATATTATTTAGAAAAAGTTTAGATTTGTCAGACGAAAAAAAAATAATTTATGAATTTAAAACTACAAATTAAATCAAGGACGATATATGCGTTTTTGATGGTGCTACTCCCATTTTTGGGATGGTCACAGACGACATTGTACACGACTAATTTTGGTAGTGGCTCTACCTTACCTCAGAATTGGGTAAGCTCTAACACTACTAGTGGGTGGAATGCAAGTTCTTCGAATGCTTCATCAGGATATACAGGTGCTTCAGGTAATACTAATATTCAGTTTAGTGGTATTGGAGCTAATAATGCTACCCATACTCTTACATTAAGCAATGTATCAACTGTTGGTTATACAGGTATTTCTGTATTGTGGGGAGGAAAAGGAACTTCAACATTTAGCAGGGATATTGTTTTCCAATGGTCAACAAATGGAACTACATGGAATGATGTTACTTATATATATTCTAAAAATGGAAATTCATGGGCATTAGTGAATGACGGAAACAGAATAGTACTTCCTCAAGGTGCTGAAAATGTAGCTAATTTAAGACTAAGATTATCTTCTAGTTCGGGAAATTCGGGGAATTATAAGATTGATGACTTTAATGTTGTTGGTACTGTTTCTGCACCAACTGTTGTTCCTACAGTGACAGCTTCAAGCTTATCGGGAACAGTTGGTGTTGCATTTTCTCAAAATATTCAAGCATCAGAAAACCCAACATCTTATAATGTTGCAAGTGGAAGTACATTACCAAATGGATTAACATTGGATTCAGCTTCAGGTTTGATTTCGGGAACACCGACTGTAGCAGGAACTTTCACTACAGATGTTACAGCAACTAATAGTGTAGGTACTTCAAATGTAGCAACAATTACATTTACAATTGGTAAAGGAACTCAGACTTTGACAGGATTTTCTAATACAAATAAATATTTAAGCAGTCCCGCATTTACTTTTCCTTTAAATACAGATAATGGTAATTTAGCAATTACATATTCTAGCTCTAATACTGCGGTAGCTACTGTATCAGGAAATACTATAACTATTACAGGAATTGGAACAACAAATATAACTGCAGCTCAAGCAGGAAATAACGATTGGAATTCTTATAGCCAGCAAATTGTTCTAACAGTTTCAAATGATCCGTACAGTGGAGTTGGAAGATTTGAGAAAATTAATTCTTTATCAGAGTTAGTTGATGGATATTACGTTATAGCTTATGGATCTTCTCAAGCTATGAATAACACATATAGTAGTAGTGTTTTAGGAAATACAGCTATTACAGTGGTTTCTGATGTTATTACTGACCCAAGTACATCAATTGTTTGGAAAATAACAACTAATGGAACAAGTAAAAGTATTTTTAATGAAGCAACTAGTAAATATGTTTCTTATACAGGAGGTAGTAATAATATACAAGTTGTAGACAATGTTACTACTAGCAATCAATTGTGGGATATTTCTTATGCATCTTCATTATTTGTTTTTGCTAACAATGCTGTTACAAATAGAGATTTACAATATAATGCAGCAAGTCCGAGATTTGCTTGTTATACAGGTAGTCAACAAGATTTAACTTTATACAAGCGTATTGAAACCTCAACGTGGAACGGTACTACTTGGTCAAATGGTGTACCTGGAGCGACTGTAGATGCTATCTTTACAGGTATTTATACTACATCTGCTACAACTCCTGCTTTCGCTGCTAAAAATATCACAATCAAAAACGGTGGAGTTTTAGAAATTACTTCAGGTAATACGATTTCAGGTGTAGATGTAACCGTAGAAGATGGCGGTAACCTTATTCAGAAAGACGGTTCTACTTTATCTTACTCAGGAACTTTCAAAACATTGAAAAACGGAACTAGCGAACTTGATAAATATGCATTCTGGTCTTCCCCAGTTGTTGGTCAGATTTTAGCCAATATTTACACAGGGTCTATATCTACTTCTATTACAGAATATGACACTGCTACTGATTCTTATATTAATGCAAGTTCAACTTCTGCATTTGCTAAGGGGTATTCTTTTAAAACTCCGGTTGCCAACGCAACTTTAGTTTTTACAGGAGCTCCAAATAGCGGAACGCAGACTTTTACATTAGTTACTTCAGGAAACGGATTCAACTTAATTGGTAATCCATATCCTTCAAGCTTAAACTTAGGAACTTTCTATACTGCTAACTCAGCAAGAATTTCAAGTACATTCTATTTCTGGGATAACAAAAGCACGAATGTAACGCTTCAGAATGGTGCGAGCACTACAAACTATGGATACGCTACTTTCAATGCTGCCAATGGTGCAAATCCAACTTGGGTTCCTGCTCCTAATGGTAACGGAGGAACGGCTGTTGTTCCAACAGGTGGTGTTGCAAATATTGGTCAAGGATTCATTGTGAAAACTTTAAATACCTCTGTTGATACTTCTTTGACATTTAATAATGAAATGAGAGGTGCTACAAACGGTACATTCTTTAATAAAAATAATCCTTCTACAGAAGGTAAATTCTGGTTGAAATTAAACTCTGAATACAATACCAATAATGTTTTCGCTGTAGATTATACAACTGGAGCTTCAGACTCATTTGATAATTATGATTCTAAAGCAATAGCCATTGGTTCTGATGGATTCTATACTTTAGCTGATGCACAAAAATTAATCATCCAAGGGAAGGCAAGTTTTGATGTTGATGATGTGGTTCCTGTGGGAGCAAAACATTTCCAAAACGGAAATTTTACAATTTCTTTAGTACAGAAAGAAGGATTGTTTAATAACGGACAGGCAATTTATCTACATGATAAAGTGACAGGAACTTATACCGATCTTCAGAACGGAGCTTATACATTTACTGCCAACGCAGGAGAGAGTACTAGTAGATTCGAGATTGTTTACAAGCTTAATGTGTTGGCAACTACTGAAGTTCAAAAAGATAATTTTGAAGTGTACAGAGACGGCCAAGATTTCGTTGTGAGAAACAATAAGAATATCGAAAAAGTAGAAATCTTTGATGTAGCTGGAAGAAAAATTCAGACCATCAATGAGAATTCTAAACTAATTCGTGTACAGCTTGCTTCTAAAGGTGTTTACATCTTGAAAGCACTATCTGAAGGTAAAGAGTACACAAAAAAACTAATTAAATAAGAAGGAATTATGAAAAAGATTATAATAATATTTGTAATGGTATTGTCGGGATTTGCTTTCGCACAAGAATCTTCAGATAATCCATTTGTATATGATAATGGTACTACTGAGTTGCAAGAAGAAGATACTTTTCCTGCAAATCCAGGATTAGTTCCCATCGATGATTATATTCCTGCTCTTTTAGTTGTTGCGGTTGCTTTGGTAATTGCTTATGCAAATAAAAAGAAGGTAGCTTAAGAAGAGTATTGTTATCATTAAAATTAATCTTCTGGAATTATTTCCGGGAGATTTTTTTTGACTATTAATAAATGATTTTTTTTTACTTTAAAATTATAGTTCTTATTTTAGGGAATTAATTTAAGCAAATTCAGTTTTATTTTTTTTATTTTACATTGTGTTGTTAAAGAGTGAGTTATTATTTATAAATATGCTGCTGTTCTTTTTCTTTTTTAATAGAAAATAAGTAAATGAAAATATCGATTTTTTTATAAAAATAATATCATTATATTTGCCGAATAAACGAAATATCAAAATGTTGAATGAAAAAGCTTAATGATGCTTTTACTGCCTTGTATAATGGGGATAATATTGTGAAACTCACAGAGCTGAGATATATACCACGGTGGATAGTTATTATTATAGACTTTTTTATAGTCTTGTTATCCATAATTCTTTCTTATTTTTTCTTAGAAAAACTTAAGGTTACTGTCAATTTTCCTAATTATTTATTTCAACAGAAATTATTACTTATTAGTATTAATGTCTTATTTATGTTCATATTTAAAACGTATGCGGGAATCATAAGACATTCTACATTTTTTGATTTTTTTAAAATTGTTTTATCTTCAGGAAGTACGCTAATTATTATGTTGATAATTAATGTTGGAAGTGAGGTTTTTTTAGAAAAATCATTGTATCTGTATCCTGTATTATTTCTTTATTTTTTTATGTCAGTTTCCATTATGTTTTTCTTCAGAATGGCAACCAAACAGTTTTTTAATATTCTTATTGATTATAAAGGGTCATCATCAAAAACTAGAGTTGCAGTCGTTGGCATAGGTGATGCATCGGTTTCTTTAGCTAGAGCTATACTTCATAATCCTAATTATCCTTATCGTTTAGAAGGTTTTATTACGAAGAGATCAGATTCAAATAAGGCAATTCTTTTAGGTCATAAAATCTATAATATCGATTATTTTTTTAAGAATAAAAATTTAGTCAGTCAGTTTGATGCTCTCTTGATTATCAAAGAAATCATGTCAAAACATGAGATCGAAGAATGGATGACATTGGCATTAGATCATGAACTTAAAGTTTTGAAAGCACCTACATTGAGCAAAATGCGTGATTCTGATTTGGTTGGAGGGATTCGGCAGCTTCAAATTGAGGATTTGTTAAACCGTAGGCCTATTAAAATTGAAAATGAAGAAGTTAAAAAAAGACATTTTGAAAAAAATGTTTTGGTAACAGGGGGAGCCGGTTCTATTGGTAGTGAAATAGTAAGACAGGTTGCTCAATTTAATCCTTCAGTAATCGTTGTATTAGATCAGGCAGAATCTCCTTTGTATGAATTAGAACTCGAATTGCTTGAAAAGTTTCCCGAGCAGAAATTTAAATTTGTCTTGGCAGATATTTCCAATTCATATAGACTTGAAAAAGTTTTCGAGCTTTATCAATTTTCAATGGTTTATCATGCTGCTGCTTATAAGCATGTTCCTTTAATAGAAGAAAATCCGCACGAAGCTATTTTTGTAAATGTATTAGGTACAAAGAACGTGGCTTTGCTTTCAAAAAAATATAAAGTAAACCGTTTTGTAATGGTTTCTACAGATAAAGCGGTGAATCCTACGAATGTAATGGGAGCTTCGAAGAGAACGGCCGAGCTTTTTGTGCAGTCTTTACAGAATTCAGAGGATAATACAACAAAATTCATTACAACTCGTTTTGGAAATGTATTGGGTTCTAATGGTTCTGTAATTCCGCATTTTAGAAAACAAATTGAAAAGGGCGGTCCGGTTACAATCACCCATCCTGATATTATCAGATATTTCATGACAATTCCTGAGGCGTGTGAATTGGTACTTCAGGCAGGAACAATGGGAGCGGGTGGTGAAATCTATGTTTTTGATATGGGTGAACCAGTGAAAATTTTAGATTTAGCGAAAAGAATGATTAAATTATCTGGCTTTACACCAGATGTAGACATTAAGATTAAGTTTATAGGTTTACGACCTGGTGAAAAACTATATGAAGAATTGTTGAGCGATAATGCAACAACCATTCCTACTCACCATGAAAAAATTATGATTTCTAAAGATCCTTTAATTGGTTTTAATGAAATTGAAATTTTGTGTAAGCAGATTATCAAATCAGCAGTGAAAAGAGATAAGTTGCAGGTGGTAAAGCTTTTGAAAGATATTGTACCAGAATTTATCAGTAATAATTCGGAATTTGAAGTTCTGGATAAGAAAAACCTGACAGATGTGTCAGATTAAATACAGAAAAATAAGTATCTGTTATTAAGTATTATTAACACGTAATTATCAATATAATCATCAACAAATTTTGTTTGAGAAATAATAATCCTATTTTTGTGAAAAAATTATCAGAAATGATCCTAAAAAAATATTTTATTTACGGCATTCTTAGCTTAACGATATTTTCTTGTGCACCAAGACAGGAAATTAATTACATGCAGGATATTGAGAATTTAGCATTAGATAATTCCATTAAAAACAGCAGAAGTACTTTGCAACCAGGTGACCAATTAATTATCACTATAACGGCTAAAGATATGGATGTAGTAAAACCATTTAACCAAAGTTATTCTTCAAGTTCTACTATAACGCAATATTCAGTTCCAAGTTCAAATAATCTTCCTCAGCAAATTCCTGTTTCAGGATCTACTTATATTGTAGATACAGACGGAAATATTATGTTTCCACAAATTGGTAGCGTAAGTACAAAGAATGAAAATTTGGAAACAATGAGAAGTAAGTTGACAGGTCTTATTTCAGAATATGTTAAAAATCCTGTGGTTGATATTAAATTGACGAACTTTAAAGTTTCTGTTTTAGGTGAAGTTACGAGACCTGGACAGTATATTATTCCTGATGGAAGTACAACTTTATTGGGGGCTCTAGGTTTGGCGGGTGATTTAACTCCTTTTGGAATTCGAACAAATGTTTTGATTGTTAGAAATGTTGATGGTCAAATTACTAAAGAAAGAGTAGATTTGACAAGTGCGCAATTTATCAATTCTCCGTATTATTATTTAAAACAAAATGATATGGTCTATGTGCAGCCAAATGCTAACCGAGAAAAAGCTGCAAGGGTAGATCCAAACACAGGATTGTATATTTCCGTTGCATCAGTTATTGCTTCTTTGGTTATTGGAGTTTTAGCACTTACAAAAAATTAATATTAAGAATTATTCTTTATAGTGGATTATAATCAAATACAAGATGAGACTCAGGAAGAGTCTTTGAATATCAGAGAAATCATAAAACCTTATATCTATCGATGGTATTGGTTTATTATAGGGGCAATTGTAGCAGTTATTGTTGCATGGTTCTTTTTAAGATATAGTATCCCGATATATAGTACAGAATCAACTTTATTAATAAAAGAAGTTAAAAAGTCGACAGCTGGTCAACCGGAAATGTCCGTTATTTCCGAATTGGGGGGTATTGGTGGAATGGGAACCAATTCTGTTGATAATGAAATTGAGATTTTAAAATCTAAAAAACTAATGCTATCTGTTGTGAGAGAATTAGCATTGGAAACCAATATTTATTCTAAAGGAAAAATAAAAGAAACAGAATTATACAAAGAAACGTCTCCCTTTCTGGTAAGGATTATCAGCGAAAAGAAAAAGACGCAGTATCCTAAAAAAGAAGTTATTGCTAGAATAAAAGGCGATAAGATTATAATTGAATCCGAAAGTTTCAAGAAAGAGATTCAGGCCGACTTCAATAGATCAGTTACAATGCCTTTTGGTGTAGTAATGTTTCAGAAAAATCCAAACTTCAAATATTCTTCTAAAGAAAAATCTAGCGAAGAATATAAATTACAGTTTATGTCGGGGATGGATAGAGCTAGATACTACCTGTCTAAGCTGAATGTAAGCTTGGTACAGAAGGAAGCTACGGTTCTTAAAATTTCAATTACAGATCCTATTCCAGACAAATCAGTAGATATTTTAGATAAGCTTGCCGTAAATTATAACCGTGAAGCTATTTTAGATAAAAATTCAGAAGCACAAAAAACAGCAAGTTTTATTGATGAGCGTATTAATCTTATCAGTAAGGAATTAGGAAATGTAGAGTCTCAAAAAGAAGATTTTAAACTTCGGAATAATATTGCTGATATTCAAACAGAAGCAGAACTTTCTTTAGAAACTGCAATGAGTAGCCGCCAGAAGCAGCTTGAGAATGAATCTCAACTTGAGTTAGTAAACAGCTTGCTTAGCTCTGTTAACCGACAGGGAACGTATCAGGTTTTACCTCTTAATGTTGGTCTTGCAGACGGAAATATTACCTCAAATATCGCCGCATATAATCAGTTGGTCATTGACAGAAATAGATTGCTGGAAAATTCTACGACATCTAATCCTGTTGTACAAGATATTACCAATCAGATCAACAGTATGCGTAGTTCGGTAGTACAAAGTTTGCAGAAAAGCAGATCGGCACTTCAGATTTCAATAGGAACAATTGCGGGAGAACAAAACAGACTGTCTGGTAGAATCTCTAAAATTCCGGTTCAGGAAAAAATGTTCCGTAGTATTGAAAGACAACAAAATATAAAAGAACAGCTTTATCTATTATTGCTTCAAAAACGTGAAGAAGCGGCAATATCTTTGGCTATTGCTGCCCCAAAAGCTAGAATTGTAGATGATGCCTTAACTAATCCTATTCCTGTTTCTCCCAAGAAAATGATTATTTATCTGGGGGCATTAATTATCGGGTTGTTAATTCCTTTTGCAGTTATTTATTTATTAGAATTATTTAATAATAAAGTTAAAACGAAGCAAGAGCTAGAAAAGCTGCTTGATGGGGGAACTGTAGTTGGAGAACTTCCATCACTACAGAAAGGTGATCCGGAAATAGTTCAGCTAAATGATTTATCTCCTTTAGCAGAAGCATTCAGAATTTTGATTACAAACATTAATTTTATGTTGCCGAAAAACAAAAAAGGCAATGTAATTTTTGTTACCTCTACAGTTAAAGGAGAAGGAAAAACATTTACTTCGGTTAATTTAGCTCTTACATTGGCAACGCCAAGAAAAAAAGTAATTATTATTGGTTCAGATATAAGAAATCCACAGTTACAGAGATATAATGAAAGCAGAAGAGGATTGATTGGTCTTTCAGAATTTATGTATGATGACCAGATGAATCCTTCAGAAGTTATTCATCCTACTTCATTCAATCCGTATTGTGATGTGATTTATTCAGGAGCTATTACTCCAAACCCCACAGAATTATTATCCAACGGAAGATATCAGGAGCTGGTAGAAAGTTTAAAACCAATGTATGACTATATAATATTGGATACTGCCCCTATGATGCTGGTTACAGATTCTTTTTTGATAGCTGATGTTGCAGATGTAACGGTATATGTTACTCGTTCCGGTCATACAGAAAAGGAATTGATAGGGTTTATCAATAAGCAGATTAAAGATAAGAAAATCAAAAATGTTGGTTTGGTATTGAATGATGTAAGTAAAATCCATAGCGGATATGGTTATGGTAAATATGGTTACGGATATGTCGCAGATACCAATAAATCTTGGTGGAATAAACTATTTGGAAGATAAACTTTATTGAGTTAATGATATAGAAATTTAAATCTAAGAATTTTTTACAAATTAATTTTCAAGAAGAAACTGTTTAGCAATGATTAAGAATGAATAATAGAGAGCATAAAATTGCAATTATAGGTTTAGGATATGTTGGCTTACCTTTAGCAAGGCTATTTGCGACTCAATATCCTGTCATTGGTTTTGATATTAATCAAAAAAGAATTACCGATTTGCAAAACGGAACCGATACAACTTTAGAATTAGACGATGAAGTTTTACAATCGGTTTTGCTTCAAAAAAATCCTTTAAAGAACAATATAACTAAAGGGTTATTCTGTTCGGCGGATAATAAAGATCTTCAGAATGCCAACGTTTATATCATTACTGTTCCTACACCAGTTGATAAACATAATCGTCCTGATCTTACACCATTATACAAAGCAAGTGAAACAGTAGCCAAAGTTCTAAAGAAACATGATATTGTTATTTATGAATCTACAGTTTATCCTGGGGTAACAGAAGAAGAATGTGTGCCTGTTTTAGAGAAAGTATCAGGTTTAAAATTCAATGAAGATTTTTTTGTAGGATATTCACCTGAAAGAATCAATCCTGGGGATAAAGAACACACAGTAGATAAGATATTAAAAGTTACCTCTGGATCCACTCCTGAAATTGGAAAAATTGTGGATGATTTATATAAATCTGTAATAACTGCTGGAACTCACTTGGCTCCGACAATTAAAGTTGCTGAAGCATCAAAAGTAATTGAAAACTCACAGCGTGACCTCAATATTGCTTTTATGAACGAATTGGCAAAGATTTTTTCACTAATGGATATTGATACCCATGATGTTTTAGAAGCTGCTGGTACTAAATGGAATTTTTTGAAATTTAAACCAGGTTTGGTAGGTGGTCATTGCATTGGGGTTGATCCTTTTTATTTAGCACAAAAAGCACAAGAAATTGGATATTATTCTGAATTAATTTTAGCAGCGAGAAGATTGAATGACTCTATGGGAGCATTTGTCGCCTCACAAGTTGTTAAATTAATGATCAAAAATGATATCAAAGTAAAAGGATCCAAAATTTTAAACTTAGGAATTACTTTTAAAGAAAACTGTCCGGATATAAGAAATTCCAAGGCAATTGATGTTATAACCAATTTGCAGGAATATGGAGCTGAGGTTATAACTTTTGACCCTTGGGCAAATTCATCGGAAGTTGCTGATGAATATGGAATAAATTGTTATTCTGAAATTATAGTAAACAAATTAGAAGAATATCAGAAGTACGATGCTGTGATTCTTACAGTTGCTCATGATGAATTTCTTAGTCTTAATTTAAACCATTTAATCAAAGAAAAAGGAGTTGTTTATGATGTAAAAGGAGTGTTCTCAAAAGAAGATATAGACAAAAGACTATAATTAAATTTTATTAATATAATTCCTGTACAAATCGTAGTATATTTGCAGGTCACATAAATAGGAAAAAGTATGTTAGAACACGATATAAGACCTTGGGGAGAGTATTGGGTTTTAGAAGACGCTGAAACTCATAAAGTAAAAAGAATTTTGGTTAATCCAGGAGAAAGACTTTCTCTTCAATACCATCATCACCGAGCAGAAGTATGGACAATAGTTACCGGTGTAGGAACTATTACTATTAATGATGAAATTAAAGATTTTGCAGCAGGTGAGGTTGCAAAGATTTCTTTAGGAGCACATCATCGTATTGAAAACAAAACTAATGAACCTGTAGTTTTTATAGAAGTACAATACGGAACTTACTTTGGTGAGGATGACATCGTAAGAGTTGAAGACGATTACAATAGAATATGATATACAATGTAATTTTATCAGGAGGTGTAGGAAGTAGGCTTTGGCCTCTTTCTCGTAAGCAACACCCTAAACAGTTTCTTAAATTATTTTCTGGTAAAGCACTATTTGAATTAACAGCTGAGCGTAATCAGGAAGTTGTAGACCAGATTATGGTTGTGGGAAATACAGATCATATTGAATGGAGTAAACAACTATTAAGTGATATTTCTTTACCAAAAACCTTTATTACTGAAACTGCAGCTCGAAATACAGCTGCAGCTATTGCTTTTGCGGCTTTAGCAGTTAATTCAGATGATATATTAATTATTACTCCATCTGATCATTTTATTCAGAATCAGGATGCCTATGAAAAAGCAATAAAAGAGGCTGTCGAATTAGCAAAAAAAGACTTTCTCGTAACTTTTGGAGTGGTACCGTCAAAACCAGAAACAGGCTATGGTTACATTGAATATGAAGGTAAAGATGTGCTTTCATTTAGAGAAAAACCAAATACGGAAACTGCTCAAGAATTTTTAGAAAGAGGTACTTTTCTTTGGAATTCCGGAATGTTTTGTTTTAAAGCAGGAATATTTTTGGAAGAACTAAGAAACTATCAGCCTGAAGTATTTGATAAATGCAAAGAAGTTTGGCAAACATCAGAAAATCAATGTTTAAATATTGATGCGTCTCTTCAGATTCCATCAATAAGCATTGATTATGCAGTTATGGAAAGATCAAAGAAAATTAAAGTGGTTCCTGCACATTTTAGATGGAATGATTTAGGGTCTTTCGAATCTTTATATGATTATTTGCGTTCCACGGGTCATCCTGTGGATGAAAATGGAAATATGGTAATCGGAACGGAAATTTTTACAGCTTTTGTAGGACTTAAAGATTGTATTTTAGTTCACACTCCTGATGCATTACTGATTCTCCATAAAGAAAAATCGCAGGATGTAAAGAAAGTTTATAATCAACTTGAAAAATATAAATCCACTTTAAGATAATGTTAAAGTGTATTTATATTATTATTTAAAAATATGAAAAATAAACACCTTATTATATTCGGAACAAGACCTGAAGCTATTAAAATGGCTCCTCTTGTAAAAGAATTTCAAAAATATTCTGATTTATTTGAAACTAAAGTTTGTGTAACAGCACAGCATAGGGAGATGCTGGATCAGGTGTTAAATTTTTTTGAAATTACACCAGATTATGATCTTAATTTGATGCGTCCAAATCAAAATCTTTACACATTAACTTCTGACATAATTACTGAACTCAAGCCTGTTTTAGAAGATTTTCAACCAGACTTTGTATATGTACATGGTGATACAACGACCACAATGGCAGCAAGTATAGCAGGATTTTATTCTGGAGCAAAAATATGTCACATAGAAGCGGGACTTAGAACTCATGATAAACGTTCACCTTTTCCCGAAGAAATCAACAGACAGGTTGCAGGAAGAATTGCAGATTATCATTTTGCACCTACACAACAGTCAAAAGAAAATCTTTTAAAAGAAAATGTAGATCAAGAATCTGTTATAGTTACTGGCAATACAGTGATTGACGCATTATTAGATAGTTCAAATAAAGTAAAAGTTCTTGAAAATCCTGAGATTAATTTATTGAAAAGTATTACTGATGTTAATAAAAAAATAATTTTAGTAACAGGACATCGTCGTGAAAATCATGGACAAGGATTTATTAATATCTGCGAAGCATTAAAAGAAATTGCTCAGAGTAATAAAGATGTCCAAATTATTTATCCCGTACATTTAAATCCGAATGTTAAAAAACCTGTTTACGAAATTTTATCAAGAGTAGACAATATCAAGTTGATTGATCCATTAGCCTATCCTGCTTTTGTTTGGTTGATGAACAAATCATATATGATCATTACAGATTCAGGAGGAGTCCAAGAAGAAGCCCCAAGTTTAGGGAAACCAGTATTGGTAATGAGAGATACTACAGAAAGACCGGAAGCTGTTGAAGCAGGAACCGTAATCTTAGTAGGAACTGATAAAGAAAAAATTATAAGAGAAACAAATAGCCTTTTAAATAATGCAGAAAGATATGAGAATATGAGTGCTTTACATAATCCTTATGGAGATGGGAAGGCTTGTGAAAGAATTGTAAACTTTATTAAATTAAAATAAAACATAACATTGGAAACAAAAGTTGTTACAATAGGATTAGGTTACATTGGTCTACCAACCTCTGCGTTAATTGCAAATAACGAAATGGCGGTATATGGCGTTGATATTTCACAAAATGTAGTCGACACGATTAATGCAGGTAATATTCATATAGTAGAGCCTGACTTGGATAAAGCAGTTTCAACTGCCGTTAGTAAAGGATATTTAAAAGCTGGTACAACTGCTGTAGTAGCAGATGTATATTTGGTAGTAGTTCCTACTCCATTCAAAGGGAACCACGAACCCGATATATCATATGTTCAGGCGGCTACAGAAGGTATTATTCCTCTTTTAAAGGAAGGAGATTTGTACATTATTGAATCTACATCACCGGTAGGTACTACAGAGAAAATGATGGATCTTATTTGTTCAAAAAGACCGGAATTAAAAGAGAAAATCTATTTTGCTTATTGTCCCGAGAGAGTACTTCCCGGAAATGTAATGTTTGAGCTTGTTCATAATGACCGTGTTATTGGCGGTGTTAATAAAGTCTCTACAGAAAAAGCAATTGAGTTTTACAAACAATTTGTAAAAGGTGAGCTTCATGCTACCAATGCACGTACAGCCGAAATGTGTAAGCTTACGGAAAATTCTTCGAGAGATGTTCAGATAGCTTTTGCAAATGAACTTTCATTGATTTGTGATAAAGCTGGAATCAATGTGTGGGAGCTTATTAAACTTGCCAATAAACACCCAAGAGTAAATATTTTGCAACCAGGTTGTGGAGTAGGAGGACATTGTATAGCTGTTGATCCTTATTTTATCGTTTCAGATTATCCGCTAGAATCAAGAATTATCGGTAAAGCACGAGAAGTCAATAATCATAAAGCTTTTTGGTGTGCCGAGAAAATCAATGATGCTAAAAAAGAGTTTCAGATAAAACATAATAAAGCTCCGAAGATTGCTTTAATGGGAATGGCTTTTAAACCTAATATTGATGATTTAAGAGAGTCTCCTGCGAAATACATTGTTCAAAGAGTTCTACAGGATGCTAATGATGAAGAATATTTTATTGTTGAACCAAATATTAGTGAGCATAATATCTTTAAAATCACACCATATGAAGAAGCAATTGAAAAGGCAGATATTATAGCAATTTTAGTTGGACATAATGAATTTAAAAACCTTTATTTTTCAGATAATCAGGTAGTGCTTGATTTTTGTGGAATAAATAATGTTAAGCTTACTTAAATTTTTTGTATTTAAAAGTTTAATGTTTAACTATTTTAAAAATTAGATTTGAAAAACTATAATATACATTTAACCAAATTTTCTTCGACTTTGTATTCATCAATGAGATTTTTCCCCTTATTTATGTTATATTTTAGAGGACTAATGGTTTTTCTACGAGTTAACGCGTTTGGGGGTATCTGTAAATCAATACCTAGAGTTGATAAAAATTTTAGTTTTAAATATCCTCCACATAGGGGAATTTATATTGGAAAAAAATGTTCCTTTGGCCCTAATGTAATGATTGAGGTACCCTATTATGCAAAATTAAAGATTGGTGATAATGTTAGTTTTGCTTCAAATACTGTAATTTCATCAGAAATTAGTATTAATATCGGAGATAATTGCTTATTTGCTGAATTTATTTCTATTCGTGATGCAGAACACAGTTATCAAAAAAAGATGTTAATTAAAGAACAAGAGTTAATCTCAGATGAAGTAATTATTGAATCAGATGTTTGGATTGGACGTGGTGCTTGTGTTTTAATGGGATGTAAAATTAGTCAAGGTTCAATTATTGGGGCTAATTCACTAATTAAGAATAAAATAACAAAACCTTACGCGATATATGTTGGAATACCTGCGAAGGAAATTGGTATGCGAGATTAGATTTTTTTGTTTGTGTATTTAAATAGTTATGACTTATAAGTTTTGGTTTTGAAAACATATAATATTTTTTTTAAAATTATTTTTTCTGGTATCTGGGCTCAATTGCTTATGGTTATCAGTTCAGTATTGTTTGCAAGACTTTATAGTCCTGATGATTTTGGGGTGTTGGCTTATGTTTCTGGTTTTGCTTCAATTATTGCTATAGTATCAGGGTTGAGATTTGATTACATTGCATTTTCCAAGAAAGAAGAAGAAAAACATATGTTTAATGTTCTTACTCTTTTTTTAATGTTTGTAGTACATATAACTTTAATATTTTTTGTAATAATATCTAATTTTTTTTCGGATCTCTTTTCTGGCAGAAGTTATTGGCTCGTTTTTTTTAGTTTTTCTTCCAGTATCTTTTATTTAAGTACACAGTTACTTGTTTCTATTGGAAACTACAAATATTTTTCGAGAGTAAGAATACTTCAAGCTTTATTGCAGCTTATTTTTGGTTTTCTTTTCTTTTATTTTAATTGGAATAATGGGCTGGTTATTGCTTATTCACTATCTCAATTATTAATTGGTTTAATTGTTTACAACTCTTATTTCAAAAAAATTTCTAATTTAAAGATAAATAATCTTAAAGAATGCTTTCTAGCAGACTATAAGCACGCATCTTACAATACGATTATTGTATTAATTCAGTATGCAACACCTTTTGCACCAATTTTATTCGGACAATACTTATTTAATTCGAAAGAAGTTGGCGCTTTTTATTTGATTTCTTCCGCAGTTGCTTCGCCAATGTCGATTTTAAGGAGATCTTTATTGAATTTGTTTAACGGTGAAGTCACATCAATTCAGAAAGCTAAAGATTTAATAACTAATTTTAAAAAGAAGAATTTGGTATTTCTTAGCCTGATATTTTCATTTGTTTTTTGTGTTTTATTTTTATTTTTTTATTCTGAAGATGTTGTTCTACTATTTTTTGGAAAGCAATGGCTTAGATATTCCTATTATGTGATTCCTATATTTGTTTTCTTTTTTTTAGATATGATTTTTCAACCATTTACAACCTTATTACCACTATGGGGGAAACAAAAATTCTCAATGTTTTTCGAATGTTTAAGGTTTTTATTGGTCTTTTTAGTGGTTCCACTTGTGGCCTATTTAATGTCGTTCAGTTATTTTAGTTTTTTTAACTTTTATTTTTTTGCTACAACTTTAGTATACGTATTAGTAATATTTAAAGTATATAGGTCGATTTATCCAACATCAAACACAGCTGTATGATTATTTTTTTGTTGTTTTTGCAATTTCTATTAACATCGTTAATTCTGTATAAAGAAATATTTGTTAACAAACTTAGATATTTAGCTTCGGGCATTTTTTTTTCAATTTATTTATTACTGTTTGTATTGGTTCCAATTATATTACATTGTTTTTATGGCGGTGCTAGATCAATAATAGCAGGTAAGGATAATTTGATATTAAATTTTGAGGTGTATATTATTTACAATCTTTTAGGATTAGTATTACTAAGTACTAGTGTATTTATTATATACAAAAGGAGATTACTTAAGCCGAAATTCAATGGTGTTAGTTTTTATCCAACTTTAGCTAACAAAACAGGTATTATAATTGTTTTAGGATTATTTATTTTCATATATTCTACTGGTTTAAGTTTGAGTGAATTATTTTCAATATCTCGATTTGGATGGATAGAGACTGGCGATTATAATGTTATTTTGTCTGTTTTGTCAACTTATCTTATTGCATTAACTCCAGTATATATATATTTATTCTTTTTTTCAAAGAAAAGTAAATTGACAAAAGTAATTTTCCTAATGTGCTTAGTTTCTTTGATTGTTTATTCCATCATAACGAAAGATCGAAAGTCTTTTTTCTATATATTTTCTGGATTTTTGGCGGCAAAATATCACAAAAATTATTGTAGTTTTAGTGTTAACAAAAAGCACCTTATTATAGGATTTGCATTATTTTTAGTTTTTGTTTTTTCACAATTCATTCGTGATTTTGCTCCGAGATATTTTTTAAATGAAGACATAGATTTTGTGGAGGAATTTTATTTGAGCAGTTCACGTATTATCGAATATAGTGATTTATCGTATTTTTACAGGGCCAGTGTAGAAGCAATATATCAAAATTATGAAAATGATTTTTATATACCTCTTGGGATTATTAGGCGAACATTATTTTTTTATTTACCTGCAAATTTGTCAGGCGGGCTTAAAATTGAAGATATGTCTGCTGTTTTTTCAGATGTTGTAGGAGGGGGTACTTCAAGCAGAAGAGGAAGTATGCCACCAGGTTTTTTTGGAATCTTTGTCTTGAGTTTTGGATGGCTTTTTAGTATTTTTTTAATGCCTTTGATCTCATATTTTATTCACAAAATTGATATTTTATTTATCAAAAAGATAACTATCTTACAAATAGTTGCTATAACTTTGTATTTTACAGGTGTTGTATTTGTTTTTAGAGGTGATGAGTCTACTTCTTTCTATTTTTTTATTTCAAATTTAGTTTTTTTAAAAATTATTATATCAACAAGAATTTTTAAAAATATTCAATAATTATATTATATGTCGAAAATTGTATTTTTTTGCAAGGATAGTAAATCAAATATTAATTTATTTGAATATTATACACAAGATATTGATGCTTTAAAAGATTTAGGTCATGAGGTTGTAATAGTAAATAGATTTATAGACATTCCATTTAAATTTGATGTTTTATTTGTGTGGTGGTGGACCTATGCATTTTATCCGGTTATTTTAGCTAAGATATTAAGAAAGCCTGTAATAATAACAGGAACTTTTAATTTCAAATTTCCTGATGGCTTTGACGGTATTGATTACTTTGCAAGACCTTTTTGGCAGCGTATTCTTATTAAATTTTCTGTTAAGTCAGCCTCATTGAATTTATTTGTTAATAATCACGAATTAGTTAATTGTACTAATTATTTTAAATTAAAATCCTCAAAATATTTTCCTCATATCATTTCTGCTGATTATCTAAAAGAACCAAATTTTGAAAATAAGAAATTAGAATTATTTAATATTGCATGGAGTGGAAAGAAAAATTTGATTAGGAAAGGAGTTCCTGAATTGCTAGAAGCAATATATATATTAAAGAAAGAAGGTAGAGAAATTAAATTAACGTTAGCGGGTAAAAGAGGTGATGGAATTGATTATCTGCATTCTTTAATTAAAAGATATGATATAAATAGTTTAGTAACAATTGTGGGGGAAATAACTAAGGAAGAAAAAATTAGTATGATGAATAGTTTTGCTATTTTTGTCCAACCATCTCATTATGAAGGTTTCGGTTTAGCAATGGCTGAAGCAATGGGGTGTGGAGCTTGCATTATTACCTGTGATGTCGGTGCTGTCAAAGACGTTGTAGGTGAAACTGGATTATATACAGTTCCAGGTTCGCCGAGAGATTTAGCTGATAAAATTAAAATTGCTATTGAAGATGAGCAATTGAGAATTAAACTACAAAAAATGGCTTTTGATCGTGCAAATAATGTATTCTCTTATAAGAAAAAGTTATACAGTTTAGATAGTTTTTTAAATAAACTAAAATAAATAGATAGTAAATAATAATATATAAAATGAAACCATATCAAATATGTTCAGTAAGTGTGATGGACACTTCAGATTCACGTATTACGTTTGATGAGAACGGAGTCAGTGATCACGTTACTGACTTCTATAAAAATGTAAAACCCAATTGGCATACAGATGAAATTGGAAGGAAGCAATTAGAAGGAACGATTGCAAAAATAAAAAAAGAGGGAGAAGGAAAAGAATTTGATTGTATCCTTGGAATGAGTGGTGGGGTTGATAGTTCTTATATGCTACATTTAGCTGTAAAAGAATTTGGATTACGTCCACTCATATTTCACGTTGATGGAGGGTGGAACTCTGAGCTGGCAGTACACAATATTCAGGTGATGGTGGACAAATTAGGGCTTGACCTTTACACAGAGGTTATCAATTGGGAAGAAATGAAAGACTTCCAGCTCGCATTTTTCAAATCGGGTGTACCACATCTAGATATCCCACAAGATCATGCTTTTATAGCAACACTTTATAATTTTGCGGATAAATACAATATCAAGTATATTCTTAATGGAGGAAATATCTCTACAGAATGTGTGAGAAACCCTATGGAGTGGCTATATTATGGTACTGATATGGCACAATTGAAAGATATTATTAAAAAATTTGGGACTATTAAAATGGAGACCTATCCTTTTAGTCCAATTTTCAGACATAAATTCTACTTGCGTTATATTCGTAATATTCAGGTAGTAAAACCTCTTAACAACATGCCATATATAAAAGAAGATGCTTTGCGGATTCTGGCTGATGAATATGGCTGGAAACCCTATCCTCAAAAACATTTCGAGTCTCGTTTTACAAAATTCTATGAAGGATATTGGATGCCGGAGAGATTTGGTTTCGATACTCGTAGAGTTCAATACTCAAGTTTAATTCTTACCGGACAAATGACAAGAGAAGATGCTCTTGAAAAATTAAAGAAGCCAGCCTATAACCCTGAGACTATTCAGGAAGAGTTTAATTACATTGCAACAAAACTTGGTATAAGCTCTGATGAACTTAGGAAGTACTTTGAGATGCCGAAGAAATTTTATTGGGACTACAAAAATCAGGAATCTTTGTTTAATTTTGGCGCAAAAGTTTTAAAGTTTCTGGGGATAGAAAGATCAATTAAAAGATGATAACAATTATAGATTACGGTTCAGGAAATATCAATGCGATAGCAAATATTTATGAAAAGCTTAGAGTTGCTTATACAATTGCAAAGGATCCTGCACAGGTTATAAATGCTCAGAAGATATTTCTTCCTGGAGTAGGTTCATTTGATGAGACTATTTCAATGCTTGATACAATTGGATTCAGAGAAGTCTTAGATAAAGAAGTTCTGATAAATAAGGTTCCTATTATTGGCATTTGTGTCGGAATGCAGATTCTTGCAGAAAGTAGCGAGGAAGGATCTTTGAAGGGGTTAGGATATATAAAAGGAAAAGTTAGGAAAATTGACTCTTCTACCATTACCCATAAACCAAAACTACCACATTTAGGATGGAATTCCATCAATATTGAGAAAGACCATAAAATTCTTCAGAATATTGATCCGAAATTAGGTTTTTATTTTCTCCATTCTTACTATTTTGAATGTGCGGATGAATCAGACATTCTTACAACTTCCATCTATGGGAAATCGTTTGCTTCATCGGTAACTAGAGAAAATGTATTCGGAATACAATTTCACCCAGAAAAAAGTCATCATAACGGAGTCAATTTACTCCATAATTTTGCATTACTATAATGTTACGATCAAGAATTATCCCATGCCTTTTAGTTCATAAAAGAGGGCTTGTTAAAACAGTGAATTTTAAAGATCCCAAATATGTAGGTGATCCAATAAATGCTGTTAAAATATTTAACGAAAAAGAGGTTGATGAACTGATGGTTATCGATATTGATGCTACAGTTGAAGGAAGAGAGCCAGATTTTGAGATGATTAAAAACATTGCAGTAGAATGTCGAATGCCCTTTTGTTATGGTGGAGGAGTTAAAACGGTAGCTCATGCTAAGAAAATTATTAGTTTGGGTGCTGAAAAAGTAGCCATAAGTACTGCAGCGTTACAAAATATAAATCTACTGAAAGATATTGCTGATGCAGTAGGAATTCAAAGTGTTGTTGTGGTAATAGATATTAAAAAGAAAAAATTCTTTGGAGGTTATGAGATCGTAACGCACAATGGGAAAAAAACTGCGGATGTAAAGCTTGAGCGCTTTCTTAAGGATCTTAATGAAATTGGAATTGGTGAGCTTGTAATCAACTCTGTAGATGAAGATGGAAAAATGGGCGGATATGATTTTAAACTTTTTGATTTGATAAGAAAAGAAACTGAAATGCCAATGACCATTTTAGGAGGAGCCGGCTCTATTGATGATATACGTATTGCAATTGAAAGATATCAAACTATTGGGGTTTCTGCAGGAAGTCTTTTTGTATTTAAAGGAAAGTATAGGGCTGTGCTCATTAGTTATCCTTCTATAGATGAAAGATGGAATTTATATCAATTGAAAAATTAAAACACGTTAAAAAATAAATGAAACAAATAATTCAATCCTTCAAAACAGGAGATACTATATTAGAAGATGTACCCGCACCTCAAATAAAGCGAGGATGTGTATTAATTCAGACAACCCGCTCACTTGTATCATTAGGAACTGAGCGTATGTTGGTTGAGTTTGGGAAATCAAATTTAATTTCCAAAGCACGTCAACAACCAGATAAAGTAAAACAGGTTTTAGATAAAATAAAAACAGACGGGTTAATGCCGACTGTTGAAACTGTATTTAATAAACTGGGAGAACCACTTCCTTTAGGATATTGTAATGTCGGAAAAGTAATTGCAGTGGGTGAAGGAGTTAACGATTTTAAAATTGGCGATCGTGTAGTATCAAATGGTCAACATGCAGAATTTGTTTGTGTACCGAAGAATTTGGTTGCTCATATACCAGATAATGTTTCAGATGAAGAAGCTACTTTCACCGTTATAGGCTCTATTGGTCTTCAGGGAATCCGTTTATTAAACCCTACTTTAGGAGAAACGGTTGTAGTTGTCGGCTTAGGATTAATAGGATTGCTTACAGCACAGTTACTTGTTGCAAACGGATGTAGAGTAATTGGTTCTGATATTGACGAATCTAAACTGGAAATGGCTAAAAAATGGGGAATCATTCCATTTAATCCACTAAAAGGAGATGTCGTAAAATTTGTTGAAGATCTTACTGATGGAATTGGAGCAGATGGAGTAGTAATCACTGCTTCTGCAAAAAATAATGATATTATCTCTCAATCTGCACGTATGAGCAGAAAAAGAGGTCGAATCATTTTAGTAGGTGTAATAGGGTTAGATATCAGCAGAGCAGAGTTTTATGAAAAAGAACTGACTTTTCAGGTTTCCTGTTCATATGGTCCGGGTCGATATGATGAAAATTACGAGCAAAAAGGAGTAGATTATCCTTTACCTTTTGTTCGCTGGACTGAAAAAAGAAATTTTGAAACCATACTTCAGGCAATCAGTACCAAACGTATTTTTGTTGAAGAAATGATAACGGAGGTTGTTGAACTAAATAATTATCTTAAAATTTATGGTGAGATCGGAAGCAGTCATTCTATTGCATCCATATTAAAATATGATGAAAAAACTCAGCTAAATCCAAGTCGCAATATAAAATTAAAAGATACCAATTTTTTAGGCTCAAAAGGAGTAATAGGAATTATAGGTTCTGGTAATTTTACAAAAATGACGATGATGCCTGCTTTGAAGGATAGCGGTGCTAACTATAAATATATTGCAAGTAACGGAGGGGTAACCGGAACAGCAGTTGCTCAAAAATATAATATAGCCAATTCTACAACCGACTATAAACAAATTTTAAGTGATGCTGAAGTAGATCTTGTTTTAATTACGACTCGTCATGATCTTCATGCTCCAATGGTAAAAGAAACATTGGCTGCAGGTAAAAATGTATTTGTTGAAAAGCCTTTAGCATTAAACCTAACTGAATTAAATGAAATAATAGAAATTCAGCAGAAAACTGGTAAAAATATTACTGTAGGTTTTAATCGTAGATTCTCTCCTCATACAATTAAAATCAAACAATTGGTAGGGAATGCTCCAATGAATGTTATTGCTACAATGAATGCAGGATTTATTCCTCCTAATGTTTGGGTACATGATATGAAAGTTGGTGGTGGACGAATCATTGGTGAGGCTTGTCATTACATTGATTTAATTACTTATCTTACAGGAAGCAAAGTAAAATCTGTATGCATGAATTCTATGGGAATAAACCCAGAAGAAAATACAGACAATGCTTCAATTCTTTTAAAATACGAAAATGGTTCTACAGGAGTAATCAATTATTTTGCAAATGGCTCAAAAGCATATTCTAAAGAAAGACTGGAAGTTTTTTCTCAGGAGAGAACATTTATAATGGATAACTTCAGAAAAACAGAAGGATTTGGGCTAAAAGGTTTTTCTAAACTGAAAACAAGCTTAGATAAAGGGCACAAAAACCAATTCCATACGCTAATTAAAAAAATTAAGGAAGGAGGGAGTCCTTTGATCCCGTTGGACGAAATTATCAATACGACAAAAGCATCTTTTGCTGCAGTTGAGAGTTTAAAAAGCAAAAGCTGGATAGATATAGACTAATGTATGAATCTTAAATTAGCCATACAATTATATAAAAACATGGGAACACGGTATGTAGCATACCGTGTTCGTCATGAGTTTGAAAAAAAGACGGGACAACTCAAGAAAAAACACCCATATAACCTTTCTCTTTCTCAACCAATTTCTTTAGCAGATTGGAAAGCATCTAAGAAAGAATTTTTAATTGATGCCAAAGAAAAATTACAAATACAAAAAATAAATTCTCAACAATTAAAAGAAAAGGCTGAAAAAATTATTTCGGGAGAATTATTGTTTTTTAATGCGAATTGGTTATCTCTCGGAAAAGATTATAATTGGATTACGAATCCCTCAAATGGTTATCAATATGATAGCAAAAAGCATTGGTCGGAAATTCCCGATTTGTCCGAAGAAGCAGGTGATATAAAATTTGTGTGGGAAAAGTCAAGATTTTCTTATTTATTGACTTTAATTCGTTATGACTATCATTTCGATCAAGATTTATCAGAATTTATTTTTTCGGAAATCGATTCATGGATAATTGCTAACCCAATTAATCAGGGACCGAACTGGAGATGTAGTCAGGAAATTTCTTTGCGTATATTCAATTGGTGTTTTGCTCTTTATTATTATCAGAATTCAGCGGCATTGACAGAAGAACGTTGGCAAAAAATACAGAATGTTATGTATGCCTCTCTTCATCATGTTTATCATCATATTGATTTTTCAAGGATAGCGGTGCGTAATAATCATGCGATTACAGAAACATTATTTCTGAGTTTATCAAATATTTTATTTCCATTTATTCCTGAAGCAAAAAAATGGTCCGAAAAAGGGTTGAAATGGTTTGAAGAAGAAATCAATTATCAAATCTACAATGATGGTACATTTTTGCAGTTTTCTATGAACTATCATCGCGTAGTTATTCAGTTGTTATCTTTCGGAATAAGTTTGACACACAAGAATAATTTTAAGTTTTCTGATGTTGTTTATGATAAAGCATATAAATCACTGAATTTTCTTTATCAATGCATGCAGGACGAAAACGGAAAACTTCCCAATTATGGTTCAAACGATGGGGCATTATTTTTCCCTTTAGCTGATGCTGATTATAGAGATTATAGACCTCAACTCAATACACTACACTATATTTTAACCGGAAAAAGTATTTTCGAAAATAAAGAAATTGAAGAAGATTTATGTTGGAATGGGAAAACATTTGCTCAAAAAAAATTTAAGCCAATTACCAAATTGAAAGGAACGCTTTCATTTGAGGATGGAGGATATTATTTATGCAGAAATGATGATTTCTTTACTTTTATCAGATGTGGAAACCATAAAGATCGCCCTGCACAGGCGGATAATTTACATTTAGATATATGGTATAAGGAACACAATATATTACGTGATTCCGGTACCTATAAATATAATACAGATGCTGAAAAGCTAAAATATTTCATGGGCTCTCTTTCCCACAATGTGGTGATGGTAAATGATGAATCACAAATGTTGAAAGGTGGACGTTTTATATGGTATTTTTGGTCACAGAAACTTAATGCTGAGTGGAGAGAAACAGAAACTGAGTATTTATTTACCGGAAGAATTAAAGCTTTTGAATTTTTAAATAAAAGTGCATTTCAAGATCGTACCATAAGAGTTTCTAAAATAAATCCTCAGTGGATTGTTGAAGATAATCTTCAAAATTTAGATGATTTTTCAATGAAACAGATTTGGCATCCAAACGATAACAAACTTAATATTGAATCTGATAAAGAAAGACATAAATTCGATTCATTTAATTCAGACTATTACGGAAACTATACGAATGAGAAATCTGTTTATTTTAAATTTAATAAAAATATCAGTACAATAATTACTTATAATCTATCATGAGAATTTTACTATTACATCAGTATTTTTTAGAAGAAGATGATTCGGGAGGATCCAGATGGAATGAAATTACAAAGACTTGGACTTCTCAAGGGCATGAAGTGACTGTAATAGCAGGAATGATGCATTATACAGGAACTGAAAAAAGAGCGGAATATAAAGGAAAATATTTTGTAAAAAAGAAACAGGGAAATGTGACCGTTCACAGAACTCATGTGTCAGAAGCATACAATAAGGGTTTCATAGGTCGTTTATGGGGGTATTTTTCATTTATGTTCTCATCATTTTGGGCAGGTATTTTTCATATAAAAGGAAAATATGATGCAGTTATTGTTACCTCGCCTCCATTATTTGTAGGTGGTTCTGGGTATCTTATTTCAAGATTGAAAAGAATCCCGATGATATTTGAAATCAGAGACTTATGGCCGGAATCTGCTATTGATACAGGAGTGCTTACTAATAAATTGGTCATTAAATTAGCTTACTGGTTTGAAAACTTTATTTATAAAAAAGCAAGACTTATAAATGTTCTTACTCCAGCTTTCTATAAAACCTTAAATGAAAAAAAAGGGGTAAACAAAAATAAATTGATTATGATTCCTAATGCTGCAGATTTCTCTCTTTCAGAAGAGATACTTGCAACATTTAACCGAGAAGATTTCAGAAAAGAACATGATCTTGAAAATCATTTTGTAATTACTTATGTTGGGGCACATGGTGTTGCCAATCATTTAGATCAAATTTTAGATTCAGGGAAAAAACTTGAGGATACAAATGTTTTATTTCTTTTAATTGGTCAGGGAATGGAAAAAGAACGTTTGATTGAAAAGTCAAAAAAAATGAAAAATACAAATGTTCGTTTTTTAGATCCAGTTCCTAAAAAAGAAGTTTTTAAATATATTTTAGCATCGGAAATGGGAGCCTCTGTATTAAAAAAAGTGGATACTTTCAAAACGGTTTATTCTAACAAATCTTTTGACTATTTTTCGTGTAAAAAACCTATTCTGATGGCGATAGACGGAGTGTCAAGAGAATTAGTTGAAGACGCAAAAGCAGGAGTTTATGTAGAGCCGGAAAATGCAGATGAATACAACAAAGCAATTCGTGAATACCTTAGTGATGAAATCAGACTGAAACAGGAGGGTGAAAATGGATACGAATATGCAAAACAAAATTTTGATAGAGAAGTTTTGGCAGATAAATATCTGGAATCTATCAAGCAAATTTTACGTTAATCATGTTATATTTAATAATAAGATGATGTATAAAAATTTTATTAAAAGATTATTCGATTTCTCAATAGCATTGTTGGGGCTAATAATTTTGAGTCCAATTTTCGTTATTATTACTATAGGTTTATATTTTGCAAACAATGGAAAACCGTTTTTCTTTCAGGCTCGTCCAGGATTAAATGAAAAGATTTTTAAAATTATTAAATTTAAAACGATGAATGATAAAAAAGATTCATCGGGAAATTTGTTGTCTGATGCAAAAAGATTAACAAAAATTGGAATGTTTGTCCGTAAAACTTCTTTGGATGAAATTCCACAGTTAATTAATGTTTTAAAAGGGGATATGTCCCTAATTGGTCCACGTCCTTTATTGCCTCAATACCTGCCTTTATATAACGAAATTCAAAAGAAGCGTCATAAAGTTAGACCAGGAATTACAGGATGGGCACAGGTTAATGGAAGAAATGCCATATCTTGGACTAAAAAATTTGAACTTGATGTTTGGTATGTGGATAACGTTTCATTAAGTACCGATTTAAAAGTGTTTTTGACTACTTTTAAAAAAGTATTTAAAAGTGAGGGAATTTCACAAGATGGACAAGTGACGATGGAAGCGTTTAACGGTGAAAATTAAAATAATATGAAAAAAATAGCAATTTTTGGAGCAGGGGGATTTGGTCGAGAAGTTAAAACAATTATTGATGCAATTAATAATAATTGCCCAAATACCTATGAATTTATAGGTTTTTATGATGATGGATTGGAAAAAGGAAGTTTGGCAAATGGTCATCCCATTTTAGGAGGAATAAATGAAATTAATGAATTTTTGGATAATCTTATGTTGGTGATTTCAATCGGAGACCCAAAGATTAAGAAAAAAATTATAACTCAAATTAAGAATGAAAAAATTTCTTACCCAACAATTATTCATCCAAAAGCTTCTATTTCTAATGATTTTGTAAAAATAGGAAATGGATGTATCATCTGTGAGGGAACAATCATAACTTGTAACATTGAAATAAAAGATTTTGTTATTTTAAATTTGATGTGTACAGTAGGACATGATACTATTATTGAGGATTACTGTGCTTTCATGCCATCTGTTAATATCTCAGGTGAAGTGAAAATTGAACAAGGAGTGTACGTTGGAACAGGAGCGAAAATTATTAATCTTCTAGAGATTGGAGAAAATACAATTGTGGGAGCAGGAGCAGTAGTGTCCAAAAGTTTACCAGCTAATTGTACAGCAGTTGGAATACCTGCAAAACCCATTAAATTTCACGAATAAAATTAAATTATGCAAGATAAAATCTGGCTATCATCCCCACACATGGGAGGTAACGAACAAAAATATATCAATGAAGCATTTGATGCCAATTGGGTAGCGCCTTTAGGTCCTAATGTTGATGGTTTTGAAAAAGACATAGAAACATTTTTAGATGCGAATGTAAAAGTAGCAGTACTTTCAGCAGGAACAGCAGCTCTCCATTTAGCATTGATTGAGTGCGGTGTTGAATATAGAGATGAAGTAATTTGTCAGTCAATGACGTTTTCAGCTTCTGCAAATCCAATTGCTTATTGTGGTGCAACTCCTATTTTCATCGACTCAGAGAAAGATACCTGGAATATGTGTCCCATTGCTTTAGAAAAAGCAATTCAAGACAGGATTTCAAAAGGTAAAAAGCCAAAAGCAATCGTTGTCGTTCATTTGTATGGAATGCCTGCAAAAATGAATGAAATCGCTACAATTGCTGAAAAATATGAAATTCCTGTGATTGAAGATGCTGCAGAAGCTTTAGGCTCAACTTACAAAGGAAAAGCTTGCGGAACATTCGGACGCTTTGGTATTTTGTCTTTTAACGGAAACAAGATTATAACAACTTCTGGAGGTGGTGCTTTAGTTTGCCATTCTCAGGAAGATAAAGATAAAGCCGTGTTTTTGTCAACACAAGCGAGAGATAATGCTCCTCATTATCAACATTCGCACATTGGATACAATTATCGTATGAGCAATATTGTAGCGGGTATTGGTCGTGGACAAATGGAAGTTTTAAACGACAGGGTAGAAGCACGCAGAAAAATGCACGATTTCTATGTTGATGTTTTTAAAGATATTAATGGAGTAGAGGTTTTTTCTGAACCTAATGAGGATTATTACTCTAATCATTGGTTATCGGCAATTGTAATTGATGAAAAGATAGCTGGAAAAAATCTTGAAGATTTAAGATTAGCTTTTCTTGAAGACAATATAGAATCAAGACCTCTTTGGAAACCAATGCATTTACAGCCTGTTTTTGCAGATGCACCTTACTATGGGACAAATGTAGCTGAGAAACTATTTGATAATGGTCTATGTTTACCATCAGGATCTAATCTTTCTGATAAAGATAGACTACGAATTAAAGAGGTAATTATAAATTTTTTTCATGATAAAACTTCTCAATGATAAAAAACAAATCCTGAAAGTTGACTAAACTCTCAGGATTTTTTATTTAATATTTTTTCATTCTTATATTTCCGAAATATCTTTCCGCTTAACTAAAATATAGCTGATTTAAAAAAGGCAATAAATTAATTTTATATTAAAATTAGATTAAAACAAGGCTGGATTTTTTATATTTTAATTATCTATTACATAAAAAAAATCCAGCCTCTTGAATAGATTAATATGAAAGTATAAAAGGTTTCCTTAAAATATAATTACTCGTATATTTACACAATAATAGAATTTAGATTATTTAGCGTAATTAAGTATTGATGTCAGAATTTTATAAAGCAATTTATTTTCTAAGTCAAAATTCATATAATGAAAAGAATATTTATGGTCAGTGTGAAAACTATAAATCAATTTAAAATAGAATTGATTTAGTATGACATTGAGAAATCAAGTTATTACTGGTGCAGTTTGGACGTATGGCCAACAGTTTGGAACTCAGATTGTACAGTTTGGGGTGTCAATTATTTTAGCGAGACTTATAGCTCCTTCAGATTTTGGACTTATAGGAATGATTACTATTTTTATTGGTCTTGGAACTGCACTATTTGAAGGAGGCTTAACCAATTCCTTAATTAGGTCTACATCTCTCAATGATGATGATTATTCTACTGTTTTTATTTTTAATGTTTTAGTGAGTTGTATAATTTATGTGATTATTTTTATTACAGCTCCGTTTATTGCTGATTTTTATGATCAGCCTGTTCTAAATAATTTAATTAGAATATACAGCATCTCATTCATCATCAATTCTTTATCTGCTGTACATAATACATTGTTGATCAAAGAAATGAAATTTAAAAAAATTGCAATGATTGCTTTGCCATCATTGATTGTATACAGTATTATTGCAATTTTAATGGCTTTTCAAGATTATGGAGTTTGGAGTTTGGTATATTCCTTTCTGGCGAGTTCATTAGTTTCTACAGTTTCACTTTGGTTTTTTAGCGGTTGGAAACCAAAATTAAGATTCAGCAGAGAAAAATTTAAGCTTCATTTTGGATATGGTAACAAATTAATGCTGTCATCGGTACTGGATATTATTTTTACAAATCTGTATCAGATTGTTATCGGTAAAATGTACAATGCAACGCTCTTAGGATATTATACTAGAGCAAATACTTTAATGATGCTGCCGGTTACTAATATTTCTACAACGTTAAATAAAGTAGCATTTCCTACATTTTCACAGATGCAGAATGATGATGAACGATTAAAATCAGCTTATAAAAGAATTATGTTATCAGTGATTTTTTTAGTAACTCCGGTATTGACGCTTATGATGGTACTGGCAAAATCTCTGATTATATTTTTACTGACAGAAAAATGGCTTGCGATAGTTCCGATGTTTCAGATTTTGTGCTTGTCAGGAATATTATACCCTTTGCATATTTATAATTTGCTGATTTTACAAGTGAAAGGGAAATCGAATTTATTTTTATATTTGGAAGTGGTCAAAAAAATAATTACTGTCATTGTGCTGATTATATCTTTTTATTTTGGCTTTTATGGGTTGTTATGGGGACAGGTGATTTTATCAGTTATATGCCTTTTTATCAATACTCATTATGCCGGAAAATTTTTGAATTACAATGTATTTCAACAGCTTAAAGATATTTTTCCGTTATTTTTACTCTCATTTATAATGGCAATATTATTATACTTTGCTGATAAATATTTATTCATATCATTATCTAATTTTTGGAAGCTTGTTTTTGGAACTTTTATGGGGGGATTTTTTTATATTTCAGCCTCTGTAATTTTTAAACTTTCCAGTTTTCATGAAATTAAAAAAATAGTAATAAAAAGATGATTCCTGTAGTAAAACCTTTTCTTCCTCCAAAGGAAGAGTATCAGAAATATGTAGAAGATATTTGGTCTAGAAATTGGCTTACCAATATGGGGCCTCTTGCCAGTCAATTAGAAATTGAGCTAAAAGATCATCTAAAGGTTAATCATTTACTATTTGTTACCAATGGTACTATCGCTCTGCAGATGGCAATAAAAGCTTTAGAAATAACAGGTGAAATTATTACGACGCCTTTTTCATTTATTGCAACCACGAGTTCTATAGTTTGGGAAGGATGTAAACCTGTGTTTGTAGACATCAATTCAGAATCTCTCAATATTGATGCTTCAAAGATAGAAGCAGCAATTACCAAAGAAACTTCTGCGATATTGGCAACACATGTTTATGGAAATCCGTGTGATGTTATTGCTATCGAAAAAATTGCAAAAAAACATAATCTGAAAGTCATCTACGATGCTGCGCATGCATTTGGTGTAGAGGTAAATGGAAAGTCTATTTTTGAATATGGTGACATCTCTACATGTTCATTACATGCTACTAAATTATACCATTCGGTAGAAGGTGGATTAATAATCTGTTCAGATGCAGCATTACTTAAGAAATTAGCATCCATCAGAAATTTCGGGATTTCCGGATTCGACAGTTTTTCAGATTTAGGTATTAATGGGAAAAATTCAGAATTTCATGCGGCAATGGGAATTGTGAATTTAAAATATATTAATGAAATTCATAAAAAGAGAAAAGCATTATCACAGCTATATGACGAAAAATTGAAAAACTTAAAAGCAGTAAAACCAATTTGGAGTGATAGCTCAAATGAAAATTATGCTTATTATCCAATAATACTTGAAAGCGAAGAATTACTTTTGAAGTTGAAGACAGATTTGGATAAACATGAAATCTTTACGAGAAGATATTTTTATCCAAGTTTAGCTTCTGCGCTTCCTTATTTACCGAAGTTAGAGTTGGCTGTTACCGAAGATATATCAAAAAGAGTTTTATGTCTTCCTTTCTATTATGATTTGGCTTTTGAAGAAGTAGGAATGATTTCTAGAATAATGTTAAGAATACAAAATAATTAAAATAATATGCTGATAATTGGTGCAAAAGGATTTGCTAAAGAGGTTTTAGAAGTTTGTCATCAAACTAAGCAACTGGATGGTTTGGTATTTTACGATGACGTTAATAATGATGTATTGGGACTTTTGTATGATACATTTCCCATTATCAAGTCAATGGAAGAAGCACAAAACTATATTGAAAATACAGATAACCGTTTTAATATAGGTATTGGTGGTCCACACTTAAGAGAAATGTTATACAACAAATTTTTGAATGTTGGTGGTGTATTTGTTTCTTTAATTGCAGAATCATCGGTTATCGGACACTATGCAAACAGTATAGGAATTGGTTGTAATATTATGCAAAAAGTAGTGATAACCAATAATGTAACAATTGGGAAAGGCGTAATCATAAATCAGATGGCGTCGATAGGTCATGATGTAGTTATTGGTGATTTTGTTGAAGTTTGTCCGAATGTATCTATTTCGGGAAATTGTACAATTGGAGAAAAAACATTTATAGGAACAAATGCTGTAGTATTACCTAAAGTAAGTATCGGGAAAAATGTTATAATAGGTGCAGGTAGCGTTGTTACAAAAGATATTCCGGATAATTGTACTGCTGTTGGCATTCCTGCAAAAATTATCAAGCAAAGTTAAGGATTTTTGACATGAACAGTTATTTTATAATAATAACTTAAAAGAAAGCGATTAAACAAATCTGTTGTTATAATTGAATAAAAATAAATTAAATTAAATAAAAAATATATATGATTTCTAAAGAATCAAAAATATATATAGCAGGTCACCGAGGTATGGTAGGATCTGCAATCTGGAGACAGTTATCGGAACAAGGGTATACTAATTTGATTGGTTTAACCAGTGGTGAATTAGATCTTAAAGATCAGAAAGCCGTCGCAGATTTTTTTGTGACTAAAAAACCTGATGTTGTAATTGATGCGGCAGCTAGGGTTGGAGGTATTTTAGCTAACAATACATTTCCTTATCAGTTTTTAATGGAAAATATGCAGATTCAAAATAACTTGATTGATGCAGCATTGAAAAATGATGTTGAAAAATTTATTTTTCTTGGTTCGTCTTGCATCTATCCTAAATTAGCGCCACAACCATTAAAAGAAGAATATCTTTTGACAGACTCTTTGGAACCAACCAACGAATGGTATGCCGTAGCTAAAATTACAGGAATTAAAACCTGCGAAGCCATCAGAAAACAGTTTGGTAAAGATTATGTGTCTATGATGCCTACAAATTTATATGGTACTCACGATAATTTTGATTTAAATACTTCTCACGTACTTCCTGCGATGATTAGAAAGTTTCATGAAGCGAAAGAAAATAATCATGCACCTGTAACTTTATGGGGATCAGGAACTCCTATGAGAGAATTTCTTTTTGTGGATGATATGGCAGCTTCTGTAATATTTGCTTTAGAAAATAAACTTCCTGAGCATTTATATAATGTAGGAACTGGTGTTGACTTGACCATAAAAGAATTGGCAGAATTGATACAAAAAACAATTGGTCATGCTGGTGAAATCGTTTGGGATTCATCAAAACCTGATGGAACACCAAGAAAATTGATGGATGTTTCAAAAATGCATAATCTTGGCTGGAAACATCAAGTAAGTTTAGAAGACGGAATCAGCAAAACTTATCAATGGTTTTTAGAAAATATCAATAATTTTAAAGAAGTTAAAATGTCTTAATCTACTTTTTAATTAGACAATTATCATTTATAAAAAGAATACATCACAAAGATGAAAACAGCATTAATCACGGGAGTTACCGGACAAGACGGTTCATATTTAGCAGAGCTTTTATTAGAAAAAGGATATAGAGTTCATGGTATTAAAAGAAGAGCATCTTCCTTCAATACTCAGAGAATTGATCACTTATATCAAGATCAGCATGAGCAAAATGTAAATTTTACATTGCATTATGGTGATTTAACAGATTCTATGAATATTATAAGAATTATTCAGGAAGTTCAACCTGATGAAATCTATAATTTGGGAGCAATGTCTCATGTAAAAGTATCGTTTGATTCTCCTGAATATGTTGCTAATGTTGATGGAATCGGAACTTTAAGAATTCTTGAAGCTGTTCGTATTCTTGGCTTAGAAAATAAAACTAGAATTTACCAGGCTTCTACCTCCGAATTATATGGTGGTTTGCCAGAAAATAAAAATGCAGCAGGTTTTTATGATGAAGACTCTCCATTTTATCCTCGTTCCCCTTATGGTGCTGCAAAAATCTATGCTTTTTGGATAACTAAAAATTATCGTGAAGCTTACGGAATGTTTGCTTGTAATGGTATTTTATTCAATCATGAATCTCCGAGAAGAGGAGAAACTTTTGTTACCCGTAAAATTACAATGGCTACTGCGGCAATTGCGAAGGGAAAACAGGAATGCCTTTATTTAGGAAATCTAAATGCTCTTCGTGACTGGGGACATGCTAAAGATTATGTTGAAGCAATGTGGAGAATTTTGCAGCAGGATAAACCTGAAGATTTTGTAATTGCGACAGGGATTACTACTTCAGTAAGAGATTTCGTTCGCATGGCTTTTAACGAAATAGGAGTAGAATTAGCTTTTGAAGGAGAAAATGAAAGTGAAGTGGCTAAAGTAGTAGCATGTAATAATGCCTTATATCAGTTAGAAATTGGTAAAACAGTAGTTTCTGTAGATTCTGAATATTATCGTCCTACGGAAGTAGATCTTTTGATTGGTGATCCTACAAAATCTAAAACTCAATTAGGCTGGGAACCAAAATACGATCTTTCACGACTCGTGAAGGAAATGATTGAAAGTGATTTGGAAATCTGTTAGGATTAATTCTGAATATATTTTAAAAGAAAATATTCTCGTATTATTACGATGAGTCTATACAAGAATTTAAAATAGTAATGAGAAACCTTAATTTTAAAAATATTATAAACAATATACCCCAAAATTGGAACTCATTAAAAATAGGGGTCTTAAAAAAATGAAACTCTAAAATGAATAATCCAAGAGTAAGTGTTATAACTATTACATACGGACATGAAAAGTATATAATTGATACAATAGAAGGTATAGTAAAGCAGGAGTATAATGGCGAAATTGAATACATAATATCTAATGACTGTTCGCCTGATGATACAGATAAAATTATAACGGATTATTTGACTAGAATTAATATCCCGGCAAATATTACGATAAAATATACAAAACAAGAAAAAAATATAGGAATAATACCGAATTTTATTTGGGCATTGAAACAAGCAACTGGAAAATATATTTCATTTTGTGAAGGAGATGATTTTTGGACTGACTATCAAAAGTTAGCAAAACAAATCTCATTTTTGGAAGCTAATGATTCTTATGTTTTAAGCAACACAGATTGCGATGCTTATTACCAGGATTCGGGTATGTTAGTAAAAAATATTAATTTTCTTAATAGAAAAAAATACAGATGTATTAACGATTTATTTCCTGCAAAAGATATATTGGACGCTAATTATATAATTAGAACAGCGTCGGTAGTTTTTAAAGCTTCTTTTCTGAATGAATATTACAATAGTGAGTTTTTCAAAGTATATGCTGATAAATTGATGATGGCCGATACTCCACTTTGGACATTTTTATCAACCAAAGGAAAATTCCATTACTTAAACTCATCAACAATGGTTTACCGAGTTTCAGAGTCGGGAGTAAGTAACTCAACAAATGAAAAGAAGAGCCTTCAATTTGATATCAGTGTTTGCGACATGAAATATGCAATTATCTTTGATAATTATTATAGTTTTTCGAAATTTTTAAAATATAAAAATAACTTGATTTATAATCATTTAAATGTCACTGCATTAAGTAAAAAACTAGATTTATATTATCTATTTCCGAGAGAACTAAATAGTGAAAATACTCTATTAGCAAAGTATGCTTCAAAGTCTAATTTATTTAAGGGTTTTCTCGAATATAAATTTAGAATTACTTTAATGTTTTATAATCAATTATGCAAAATCTGATAATCTTTGGAACCAGACCAGAAGCTATTAAAATGGCTCCTTTAGTTAAAGAGTTAAAAAAACACTCCAGTTTTGAAACCAGAGTATGTGTAACTGCACAACATCGAGAAATGTTGGATCAGGTTTTAGATTTTTTTGAAATTATTCCGGATTATGATTTGGATTTAATGAAAGCCAATCAAAATTTATACAGCTTAACAGCAGATATAATAACAGAGCTAAAACCTATTCTCGAAGATTTTAAGCCTAATTATGTTTACGTTCATGGTGACACTTCTACTTCTACAATAGCGGCTTTAGCAGCATTTTATGCAGGAGCAAAATTTGTCATATTGAAGCTGGTTTGCGTACCAACAATAAATGGTCTCCTTTTCCGGAAGAAATGAACAGACAACTTACAGGAAGATTGGCAGATTATCATTTCGCACCTACTCAGCAATCATATGACAATTTGATTGCTGAAAATATTAATGCTGAAAATATTATAATTACCGGTAATACAGTAATTGATGCTTTAATGGAAAGCGCCAAAAAAGTACAAAATTTAAAAATAATGAAATTGATTATTTGAAATCTATTATAAATAAAGGACAAAAAATAATTTTAGTTACTGGACATCGTCGTGAGAATCACGGAAAAGGCTTCGTCAATATCTGTGAAGCATTAAAAGATATAGCCTATGCAAATGACGAAGTCCAAATCATATATCCCGTACATCTGAATCCGAATGTTAAAAAAGTAGTGCATGAGATTTTGTCAGATATATCAAATATCAATCTTATTGACCCGTTGTCATATCCTGCGTTTGTTTGGCTGATGACTCAGTCTTACCTTATTATTACTGATTCTGGTGGAGTGCAGGAAGAGGCACCAAGTTTAGGACAACCTGTTTTGGTGATGAGAGATACTACAGAAAGACCTGAGGCTGTTGCTTCGGGAACAGTAATTTTAGTAGGAACCGATAAAGATATTATCATTAAAGAAACTAATAGCTTACTTCATGATAGCCAGCGTTACGAATCTATGAGTAAGCTTCACAATCCTTATGGCGACGGAAATGCATCAAAAAAAATTGTAGAATTTATCAACAAATTACAGGTTAAGTAATAAGTTATATGAGCAATAAACTAATTGTTTAAAAAAATAATATTCTTCTATAATTTTAAACTTTGTAAAAAGAGATTTTTAGTACTTTGTACATTATATCTAAATTGTAAATTTGATATCATATAAAGATAATGAAAACAACCGACATCTTTCACTATCTTTACAGACCAATAATGAATGAGTGAAAAAATATCCTTGGTGGAAAGCAGCGATGGATTATGGACTGAGTTTTTTAGCAATCCTTATTTTACTGCCTTTGTTTTTTATACTTTTCCTGGTCTCATCTTTAGATACAGGTTTTCCAGGTATTTTTAAACAGCAGCGAATTGGAAGGTTTGGAAACATTTTTGTCATCTATAAATTCAGAACCTATCATCGAAAATATCATACAAAATCAATTCTAGGGATATGGATGAGAAAAACCAAATTAGATGAGCTTCCACAGTTGTTTAATATTCTTAAAGGCGATATGTCTTTGGTGGGACCACGTCCCGATATTTCGGGATATTATGATACCCTAGAAGGTAATGATAGGCTTGTTCTTGAACTGAAACCCGGATTGACAAGTGAAGCAGGAATTAAATTCAGAAATGAGGAAGAAATTTTAAATCAACAAATAGATCCCTTAAAATACAATGATGAAAATATTTTTCCCGAGAAAGTGAAAATGAATTTAGAGTATTATAAACATCTCTCCTTAAAAAAAGATGCACAGATTTTGCTTAGAACATTCTTTGTTTTAAGAAAATAATGCATTAGAAATATTATGAAGTACATTAATCGGTTATTTTTCAAAGTAACCTTTCTTTCAGTTTTCCTTTTATTAGTAAATGTAAAAGCTCAGACTACTTTTAAAGTAAACGCTCCTTTTGCAATATTTGGTATGATTAATTTGGCCATAGAAAAGCCTGTAAGTAAAAAGATTTCTCTTCAGGCAGAAGGGTTTATATCTCCATGGAAATCTTTTCATGGCAAAAATCTTCAAATATACATGGGAACTTTGGAAGGAAGATATTACTTTGATGAAGTATTAAAAAAATGGTATATCGGTGCTTATGGTTCAATAGCAGCGTTTGATTTACAAAAATGGAATTATTATTCTGCACAACCCGTTTTGAATGAAGCGGGTAATCCTCAGCTTTTAGAGGATGGAAATATTCGTATGACAGAGCGTTATCAAAGGGGACTCGCTTTCATCTTCGGGGTTAGCGGTGGATATCATTTTACCATTAATGAGAAGTTAGGATTAGATGTTTTTGTTGGTATTGGTTCAACACAATCTATTTACAAAGGTTATTTGAAAGATACCAACGAACGTTACGATAATGCAAAAAAATGGAACAAAAGTGGAGAGGTCATTCCTACGAGAGCAGGATTGATGTTCACTTATAAGATACAGTAAATTTTTATTCTTACTTAAATTTTTAGTGATAGGCTTAAAGTCTCAATTTAATTAAAATAATGCTTGGAATGATAACAAATTTTAATAATGATTACAAAATGTAATAATTATTGGAATTATCAGAGCATATTACTACAAAGAATTTATAAAATATGGATATATTTGCAGGGTTTCAATAAAATAGTTTTAAACAAAACGTAATTCTTAAAAATAGAGTCCAACGAAATGGATAAAAACAGTAAAGAGATCAATATTAAAGAAATTATTTCTCCATATGTGAAAAAATGGAAGTTTTTCCTAGCTATTATTTTCATTATGGGAGCATTGGCAATTTATTATATAAAAACACAACCAACTATTTATAAAGCACAGACCTCTGTACTTATAAAAGATGCAAAAAAAATGTCTGCTGCTTCAGGGGATATGGGAGTACTTCAAAGTTTGGGAGGCATCGGTGGTATGGGTACAAGCAGCATTGAAAATGAAATTGGAGTTTTCGAATCTAAAACCATTGTTGAAGATGTTTTGAAGGAGCATAACTTCCAAACTCCTCTTTATTCTAAACAAACTTTTAATAATGTTGAACTTTATGGTTCAACAAGTCCGTATATCATTAATGTAATTCAGAGCAAAAATGATGTAGAATTACCTAAAAAACCGATTTCTATTAAGACTAAAGGAAATGAAGTTATTTTATCTTCCGAAGAATGGGATAAAGATATTATTGCTGCTTATGGAAAGACAATAAATCTTCCCTTTGCTTTAATAATGATAAGAAAAAATCAGGATTATAAAGTTCCGAAGAAGAGTAACACGTCTGATCTGTTTTTCTATTATAATGACTTCGACTCTACAGTAAGTGATTTTGAACAGGCATTGATGGTAGATTTGCTTGATAAAGATGGTACGATTATTAACCTTTCCGTTGATTTTGAAAACAAAGAAAAGGCAAAAGACTTTTTAAATAGCCTAGTGAGACAATATAACACTTATGCTGTTAATGATAAAAATATTGAGTCAAAAAAGACCAAAGATTTTATTGATAATAGAATTACACTAATATCTAAAGAATTAGGTGACGTTGAAACTCAGAAAGAAGGATATAAATCTACCAACAATATTGTAGATCTTGCATCAGAAGCCCGAATAAATCTTCAGATGAAAGAGCAGAGCAAAGCCAAATTATTAGAATTAGGAACTCAAATTGAATTGAACAAAATTCTTCAAGGTGCATTAAACAGAAAAGGAGTTTCTGATGTACTGCCACTGAATATAGGACTTGATAATGAAGCTGCTGCTAAAGTTATTCAGGAATACAATGCTCTTGTTTTACAGAGAAATAAGTATCTTGAGAACGCAACACCAGATAATCCGCTTGTAAGGGAAGCTACAAAACAGATTGAGGAGGTTAAATCTTCATTAACTCAGACTCTACAAAGAAATGTTACTTCTTTGGATTTAGCTAAAAGACAAGTAGATGCTCAATTAGGAAGTTCTGAAAGTAGTATTGGAAAAATACCACGTCAGGAAAAGTTATTCAGAAATATTGAAAGACAACAACAGATAAAAGAAAGTCTGTATCTTTTACTTCTACAGAAGAGAGAAGAAGCTGCAATTAGTATGGAAATTACGGCAGAAAAAGCAAGAGTATTAGACAAAGCTTTTGTATTTAAAATACCTGTTGCACCACGAAAAAAAGTTATTTTTGGAATTTTTCTTTTTGTAGGTTTTATTATCCCTTTAGCGTTTATTTATATCCAACAATTATTACAAAGCAGAATTATTACAAGAAAAGATCTTTCTAAGCTTACAAAATTGCCAATTCTTGCTGAAATTCCTAATCTTAAAAATAAGGAAAATACTTTGGTAGCATTTAATGATGTTTCTCCAGTTGCAGAAGCTTTCAGAATTTTTGTCACCAATCTGAAATTTTTATTACCTCCCATAGAAGGTTCACAAACAATTATGGTTACTTCTTCAGTAAAAGGAGAAGGGAAAACATTTATGTCAACAAATCTATCAATTATTCTTGCTTCTTCGAGAAATAAAGTATTGGTAATAGGTGCAGACGTGAGAAACCCTCAGTTGCAGCGTTATAACCCTTCAATGAAGCAAGCTAAAGGTTTGACTGAATTTTTGAGTGGAGAAGAATTGCAATTGAATGATATTATTCATCCAAGTGGATACAATGAAAACTGTGATTTTATTTACTCGGGATCAATTCCTCCAAACCCTACAGATCTTTTGCAAAATGGCAAATTAGATGAGCTTTTAGAAATGGTGAAAAGCCAGAATAAATATAAGTATATTGTCTTGGATACTGCACCTTTATTACTTGTAACAGATTCATTCCTTATTGCAGATAAGAGTGATGCTATTGTATACGTAACTAGATCTGAAGTTACTGAAAACAGTTATATTGAATTTCTGAATAATTCTCTCGATGATAATAAGCTTAAAAATGTAGGAATAGTTATCAACGGTATAAAAGAGTCAAATTTTGGATATGGTAATAAATATGGCTATGGATATCATGCAGATGTTAAGAAAAAATGGTGGCAGTTTAAGTAAATCATTTTATTGTATATATGATTAGCTTTTTAGAGATAAAGAATATTAGGTATAGTTTTCAAATTTTAATTCTGTACACTGTAATATAGAAACATTTTGAAAATATGATTTTATTTTTATCTAAATATCCTCAATCAAGGGAAGATCTACGAGATGGAGCTTACCAAAGGGTAATACATATTGACTCTATATTCAAAGAAAATAGGAAGGTCTATATTACAGTATCTCCCTACAGATATTTTAGAAAAACGTATTTAGAGAATAATGCTGAAAAAAGGATTGTAGTTAGATGCAATTTAATCTTTCATTTAGGATTGATTTTAAGCTTATTTAAAAGTTCAAAATTAATTTACATTCATTCTATACATAATTTGCTGTACCAGTTCTTGTTTATCAAAATTTTTACAAGGAAATATGTTTTAGACTTACATGGACTTGTTCCTGAAGAGTTTTTGATGGAAGGAGACATAAAAAGATCCTTGATTTTTAATAAAATTGAAAAATATATTTACAATAATCTGAAATATGTGATAGGTGTTTCTCATAGATTAATTAATCATTATAAAAAAAAATATCCAAATGCTTCACCTGGATATATTGTTTATCCCATTCTTCCCAATAATTTGGAAGAAATGTCCCAAGAAGAATTAGATAATAATACAAAATCAGAAAAGGTAAACTTTATTTACAGCGGGAATTTACAAGCTTGGCAGAATATCGATTTTATGCTTGATAACATTAAGAAAATAAATAATAATCCGAATTATTTTTTTCAGATCCTAACTGGTGAAGTTGAAGCAATGAAAGAGAAATTCAGTGATAAAAATATCAGTTTGGAAAATGTAGATATACGAGGAGTAAAAGCTGAGGAACTTGCAAATTATTATAAAAAAGCCCATTATGGGTTTGTTTTGAGAGATGATATTCCGGTAAATAATGTAGCTTGCCCAACAAAATTGGTTGAATACATGAATTATGGAATAATCCCAATTGTTTTATCTGATGAGATCGGTGATTTTAAAGATATTGGGTTTGAAAATTTATCTGTAAATGATATAGTGAAAAATTTATCCCCTAAAAAAAGTATACATAACAGAGATCTTATTAAAAATCTATATTTAGAAAGCAAAAAAACTAAAGTATTTATCAAAAACCTAGGAGAGGATTAATTAAAAAATCCGTTACTAAAAGATACAGGAGTACTAAATTAAATAGTAATAATGATTAGCATTTTCTTTGCAATTTTTATCAGTTTTAGTGTTTTATATTTTATTGATATAAAAAATAAAACTATTACCAATATAGTTTTACTGCTTTTGGGTCTTGCTCTCGCTTTGATTGCTGGTTTCAGAGATAAAGGTTTTGATAAAGATTATTATATATACAAAGCTTTTTGGATGACGACTAAATTGAAAGGAAATGTAGAATACTCCTTTTATCTCATTCGGAATTTTATAAAATCAGATTTAGGATTAGGTTTTCAATATTTATTACTTATCTATGCTATAATTGGCGTAACAATTAAGTTTGTAGCAATTAAGAAACTTTCTCCTCTTGTATGGGGCTCTTTCCTCATATATGTTTCAAATTATTATATGCTTCACGAGTTTACACAGATTAGAATTGGTGTAGCTACTGGCTTTTTGTTACTATCGTTGATTTACTTGGCAGATAAAAAATATATTACTTTTTATGTTTTTGCAGGTTTAGCAATTCTATTTCACCAAAGTTGCTTTTTAGTTGTGATGTTCCCTTTGTTTGCAAATTCTGAGAAAAATCTAAAGTTTTACTACTGGATAATCCCTTTTGGATATTTTTTTTATTTTTTTAATACAGTAATGGATATTAAAATCCCAATTCCTAGCATTCAGGAGAAAATTGATTTTTATGAAGTAGCAACTGAGTCAGGATTTATGAAGGAATCGAAAACTAATGTTTTTAATGCTTTATTTTTAATTCGTATTGTGATTTTCTATGGTTTACTGTATTACACAAAGAAAATTTCAGAACATTTTACAAATATTTATCTTCTAATTAAGCTGTATGCTATTTCTTTATTTTTGTTCATTTTTTTATCAAAAATTCCTGTTTTTTCATTTCGTATACAAGAGTTAATAGGAGTAGTTGAGATTATTATTATACCGTGTCTTATTTATATATTTCCTAAACAATTCAAATTTTTAGGTTTAATTTTAGTTTTTTCAATAGCATTGGTTTTTTTCTTGATGAATATTTACTACGTGAAATTAATAGTTAAATAAGATGAGAAAAGATAAGATTGCAATTTTACTATCGACATATAATGGAGAGAAATATGTAGAAGAACAAATAAATTCTATTATAAATCAGGACTATAACGATTGGAAATTATATATAAGAGATGATGGTTCTAATGATTCAACTACGGAAATCATAAGAAAATATTGTGAAAAATACGATAATATAGTTTTTTTAGAAGGTGCAGAGAATGTTGGTGCGGCACTTAGCTTTATGGATTTATTATCAAAAGTGAATTCTGAATATTATATGTTTTGTGATCAGGATGATATATGGTTAAAAAACAAAGTTAGTAGTTTATACAATGTTTTCTTACAAAATGAAAACGCACAGAATAATTTACTAATGGTTTTTTCAGATGCAACAGTTGTTGATCAAGATCTAAATGAAATCGATAGATCTCTATGGAACTATAATAAACTCCCACCATATTTAATTTTGAAAAAAAGCAAATATATTTCTATATTTAATTGTGCACCTGGATGTACAATGATGTTTAATCATCAGTTAAAAATAAAACTAAATGATTATGATACAAATATTTTAATGCATGATTGGTATGCTATTATAAAAGCACTACAGTATGGTACTATTAAATATATTGATACGTCATTAATGCTTTATAGACAACATAGTAATAATGTTTTGGGAGCAAATAGAATTTCATTTAAAGATCGAATAATCAAAATTTTTCTAACTAAGAAATCAATTCAATCACAAATGAATGTTTTTAAATTTGTTACAAAATATACAGAAATTAGTTTTTTTAAATTCTATATACTTAAATTTAAATTTAATATATTAAGATTTTTTAATAATTCTTCAAATAAAACAAATTTTTAATTAATAAACTTACATTAATGTTTAAGGCTGTTAGAAAACCGGTTTCTGTATGTATTGCTTTATTTAATGGCGAAAAATACATAGAAGAACAGATAAATTCAATCTTGCCACAATTAGATAATGATGCGGACGAATTAATAATTATTGATGATTTTTCCACAGATAATTCTATCAAAAAAGTAATGTCATACAATTATCCAAATATTTATTTATATAAAAATGAAGAAAATTTAGGATACATCAAAACTTTTGAAAAACTGATTGGAATAGCAAAAAATGAAATTTTATTTTTAAGTGATCAGGATGATATTTGGGTTGAAGGAAGGCTAATAAACATGTATGAAAAATTAAACGAGAAAGATAATTTATTAGTTTGTTCAAACTTTTTTGCATTCAATAATCAAGGGGAAGAAGTGATAAGATCTAAAACAAAACTTACGCATAGAAATAACGGAGAAACTTATACTAAAAACATTATCGATATTTTTAAAGGAAATATTCCGTACTTTGGTTGCACAATGGCATTTAATTCTAAATTGAAAAGATATATATTACCATTTCCCAGCTATATAAGTGCACATGATTTATGGATTGCTATGGTAGCAAATGTAATTAAAAAAATTGTACATTTAGAAGAGGTAACTTTATATCATAGAATTCACGATAAAAATACCAGTTTTATACAAAGAAAACTGCATGAGAAATTATTCACAAGATTTCTTTTTTTGAAAATGTGGATTGATGCATATAAAAGATCAAAAATTGAATAGATTTGTATAAATTATAATTTTTCTGTAATTAAATAATAATAGTGCAGAAAAAAGTATTTTAAAATTATGAAAGTTTCAATAATAACAGCATGTTATAATCGCGAAAAAACAATAGCTGAGGCGATAGAAAGTGTCATAAGCCAAGATTATAAAAATATAGAGTATATTATAATAGATGGAGCATCCAGTGATAAATCAATAGATGTCATAGAAAAATATAGAAACAAAATTGATTTTCTACTTTCAGAGAAAGATACAGGAATCTATAATGCATTGAATAAAGGAATAATTAATAGTACAGGAGATATTATTGGCCTTTTACATTCTGATGACTTTTTTTACTGTGAAAATACAATAAAACAAATTGTTGATGTATTTAATGCTACAAATGCTGATATTGTTTATGCAAATGGTATGTACGTAGATTCACAAAACAGTAATATTGTTAAACGTATCTATAAATCTAATGTTTTTAAAAATAGATATTTAAACTTTGGATGGATTCCACTGCATACAACAATTTTTGTAAAAAAATCAGTATTTGAAAAGTATGGTCTTTATCGGGAAGATTTTAAAATCGCCTCTGATTATGAAATTTCGTTAAGATGGTTCAAAAATAAAAATATAAAGAAAGTATTTTTTAATGAATGGGTTGTCAAAATGAGAATGGGTGGAAAAAGCACCGATATCAATCAGCAAAAGATGAAATCGATTGAAGACTTGAAGATAATTACTGAAAACAAATTAAGAGGTAAGTTTACTTTGTTTTGTAAAATTATCAAAAAAATCCCACAGTATATATTACCAAGAATTTTAAAGTACAAATAGATTCAACAATGATAAGAATAGTATTTTTATTCTGTTTTTTTGTTTCTTATTTTGCTTTTTCTCAGCATGTAATTTATGTTTCAATTTTAGGAAATGATAAAAATTCTGGAAGCATAAAATCTCCAGTCTATTCTTTACAAGCAGCCTTTAAAATAGCCCAAAATAAGAATAACCAGCCTGTAGATATAAAAGTTTCTGGCGGAAATTATGTTTTTACAAATGAACTGAACCTAAATGAAAATATTTCAAGAACAGAAAATACAAAAATTAGAGTCATTGGCGATCCTAAAAATCGACCTGTGTTATTTGGTGGTAATAGGATTGTTCCTGTAATTAATAAACAGACACAAGAGTGGATATTAAATACCAACAAATCTGAATTTTCTTCACTTAGTGAACCACCACAAATTATAAGTGTTAATGGAAAGCAAAGAATGATTTCTAAATTTCCATCAACTGACTTTTTAACACCATTGGGTGTAAAGTACTATGACAAGAAATTTGTAGTTAAAATTCCCGAATCACTGAATAATCTTTTAAAATCATACAACAAAACAAACATTAAAAATGTTTATGTCACTTTTTTTGTAAAATGGACAAATATTATCAGATATATTGAAGAGCATAATTATGAAGATAGTACTATTACTTTTGTAGGAAATAACTTTCCTGATTATTATAACATTGTGCCACTTAAAACGCACTTTTATGTTAATAATGTTGAGAAAAAGCTAAATAATGGCGAATGGTATTATAAGGATCTTAATGAAATAATATATAAACCTAAAAATGATGAGGTTATAGATGAGGCAGTTATCTATTTAGCATCAACAAATAAGGCAATCACAATAACTGGAAAACCTGATCATAAGGTTAGTTTTTTAGAATTTGAAAATATAGAATTTAATACAATTGGTAAGGGGTTGGAAAAATCAGGTTATTTTCCATATCAATCTGCTGCCAATATTGATGCAGCTATTGAGCTCAATTATTCAAACAATATAGTTTTAAAAAATATTAAAGTAGATAATACAAGTAAAAGTGCAATTTGGATTAAAGATGGATGTAATGATATAAAAATATCAAAATCAAATCTTCAAAATTTAGGTGCAAGTGCTATTAAAATAGGTGTTCCGAAATACGGTTCAGAAGCTAATATAACAAAAAATACTTCCATTATTGATAATAGAATCTTCGGCGGAGGACAGCTTTATCCTGACGCTGCTGGAGTAATTATTTTTGATTCATTTTTAAACACGGTATCTCATAATGAAATCTCTAATTTTACGTATAGTGGAATTTCTCTCGGTTGGGTTTGGGGATACGGTAAGAGTTTCGCACACAGTAACACTGTTTCATATAATCATATTTTTAATATTGGCCAAGGAACTTTGGATGATTTGGGAGGTATTTATACACTTGGTATATCGAATGGAACACTAATTGAAAATAATATTGTTCATGATGTGAAATCAAATGAATATGGAGGATGGGGAATATTTGCAGATGAAGGATCTAGCGGATTAGAAATTAAAAATAATCTAATTTACAATTGTAGTAGTGCAGGATTTCATCAGCACTATGGCAAAAATAATATTATTGAAAATAACATATTTGCTTTTAATAGTTTGGCAGAGTTGGAAGCAACAAGAATAGAAGAGCATTTGTCTCTTACATTTACAAGAAACATTGTGGTTCATAAGAATGATAATATTTTTACCCAAAATTGGAATTCCATTCGTAAAAAGACAGATAATAACATCTATTTTATATTAGACAATAAAAGATCAATTAATTTACTTCAAAATGAATCTAATGTTTTTTTTCTCAATCCGATGCTGAAAAAAAATAAATTTTATTATTTAATAGGTAATAATGATATCTTTAAGTTAACAAAATTTAAAAAAATTGATTTTTCTAAGGTTGGGATCACCCAATAATCTTGTTAGTTTAAAATAATCAGTTTTTATATATTTGTATCTTATAAAAAAGAGATAATTAGAATTATTCTACATAATATATCTATGAAAATAAAATCTACCCCGTTAAAAGATTGTTACATTTTAGAACCTACTGTTTTTGAAGATGACAGGGGATATTTTTATGAAAAATTCAACGAACAAAAGTTTGAAGAATTGACTGGAATGAACGGTCACTTTGTTCAAGATAATATTTCTAAATCTTCATATGGCGTTTTAAGAGGTTTGCACTTACAGAAGGGGGATAAAGCTCAGGCAAAATTAGTTTCTTGCTTAGAGGGAAGTGTTTTAGATGTTGCGGTTGACTTAAGAGAAGATTCTCCAACCTTTGGGCAATGGTTTTCTCTTGAATTGACAGGTGAAAATAAATTACAACTTTATGTTCCAAGAGGTTTTGGGCATGGTTTTTCTGTATTAAGTACTGAGGCCGTTTTTTCTTATAAATGCGATAATTTCTATAATAAAGCTTCAGAAGGAGGAGTTTTATGGAATGATTCTGATCTTAATATTGATTGGAAGCTCCCTTTAGAAGATATTATTTTATCTGATAAAGATCAAGTTTTACCAACATTTGCTTTGAAAAATTTTTAATATATTAGAAACTTATTAAAATCAGAAAATATAAGTATTTAATTTTATTAATTATTAAATATAAGTACTGTCACAAATGGTTGGAAAGATTGTATGTTAGTTTATTTTTTTAAACATCTGCCTAGAATATTTTTGATAATAGATTATATTATTATCAACACATTTATCATTTTTGGGAAACTTTATTTTTTTGAATTTAGTCAAAAAGATTTAGCCCAAGAATATAGAGCTCAGTTACTTCTTCTCAACATATCATGGTTTGTTATAACTATAATAACCAAGCCATATAAAAGTCTTAAAATTAAAGAATCTTCACTACATTTTAATGCTTTAACTAAATCTTTTTTATTATTAATTATTACTTCTATAATTTTCTTACTTTTTATTTTTTCTGTAAAAATCAATTTTAATAATATTATTTTATATTTTTTGTTGGTTGGGTTTTTTATGGTTTTCACTCGTTTTTTACTTTTTCTATATAGAAAGAAAAATAGAGTAAAATTAGGCAGAAAACTGTATACTTTTAATACAGTGTTGGTTGGTGAGAACAAACTATCTGCCACATTGCTATCAAATAATGATTTAAGAAGAGCGCTCGGAATAAGAGGAACGTATACGATTGTAAGCACAGAAACAAAAAATAAATACCTAGGCAGAATTGATAAACTATTTCAGGATTTAGAAACTACCAAAATAAATAGTATCATTTTCTGTGATAATGATATAGATGTTGAGCTTTATAAACAAATTGTTGAAATTGCTGAGCATAAAATGATAAGAATCTATATGGTTCCCGATTTCAAATATGCCAATTTAGGACCTAATTATTTTGATGTAATTCACGAAATCCCATTTCTTAAACTTATAAGGGAACCCCTTTCAAATCCTAAGAAACAGTTGTTAAAAAGAACATTCGATATCGGTTTTTCCCTTTTTGTAATGGTATTTTTATTATCGTGGCTCATACCAATTGTTGCCCTAATTGTAAAAATTGAGAGTAATGAATCTGTTTTTTTTCTACAAAAAAGATCTGGGCTTAATAATGAACCATTCAACTGTATTAAGTTCAGAAGTATGAAAAGCAATACAATTGCTGATATTCAGACGGCAAGAAAGAATGATGCAAGAATAACCAGATTTGGAGCATTTATGCGAAAAACGAGCATTGATGAGTTACCTCAATTTATTAATGTTTTTCTTGGTGAAATGTCAATAGTGGGTCCTAGACCTCATATGCTTTCTCAAACAGAAATGTATTCAAAAATCACAAAAAAATATATGACTAGACACATTGTAAAACCCGGTATTACAGGTTGGGCGCAAGTGATGGGAGCTAGAGGTGAGATATTTTCTCATAGCGATATGGAGAAAAGAATTGAAAAGGATGTTTGGTATATTCAGAACTGGTCTTTCTTTTTAGACATGAAAATCATATTTTTAACCCTATATAATATAGTCAGAGGTGATGAACAGGCATATTAATCTTATTTTAAATGAACATTGTTTATAATCAATATAAATAGAGAACCGAATCATCGGTTCTTTTTTTTATTCTTAAATTTGCACCCACAAAAATTACTGATTACTAATTACTTATTATTCAATATAAAATGCGCACAAAATCTGTAGGTAAGAAAAAGATAAATATCGTCACGTTGGGATGCTCCAAAAACGTGTACGATTCTGAAGTGTTGATGAGCCAGCTGAAAGCCAACGGAAAAGAAGTTGTGCACGAAGATAGAGGAGATATCGTGGTGATCAATACCTGCGGTTTTATCGATAATGCAAAAGAAGAATCGATCAACACGATTCTAGACTTCGTTGAGGCGAAAAACAGAGGAGAAGTTGAGAAGGTTTTCGTTACAGGATGTCTTTCAGAAAGATACAAACCAGATTTGATAAAAGAAATTCCTGATGTTGACCAATATTTTGGGACAAGAGATCTTCCGATTTTGTTGAAACATTTAGGAGCAGACTATAAACATGAATTGATAGGTGAAAGATTAATAACTACGCCAAAACATTACGCATATCTTAAAATTTCTGAAGGTTGCGACAGGCCTTGTTCGTTCTGTGCGATTCCTTTGATGAGAGGTGGTCACGTTTCTACGCCGATTGAGAAGTTGGTAAAAGAAGCTCAGAAATTAGCGAAAGTGGGAGTAAAGGAATTAATTTTGATTGCTCAGGATTTAACGTATTACGGTTTAGATATTTATAAAAAGAGAGCTTTAGGCGAGCTATTAAAAGAATTGGTAAAAGTAGAAGGAATTGAATGGATTCGTCTTCATTATGCTTTTCCAAGTGGTTTCCCGGAAGATGTTTTAGATATTATCCGTGAAGAGCCGAAAGTTTGTAATTATATAGATATTCCGCTTCAGCACATCAATTCAGATTTGTTGAAATCGATGAAGCGTGGTACAACGCACGAAAAAACAAATGCTTTATTAGACAAGTTCAGAGAGAAAGTTCCGGATATGGCAATCAGAACGACTCTAATTGTAGGGTATCCTGGTGAAACGGAAGAAAGATTCCAGGAATTGAAAGAATGGGTAAGAGAGCAGAAATTCGACAGATTAGGATGCTTCACTTATTCGCATGAAGAAAATACAGGAGCTTACGTTTTAGAAGACGATATTCCACAGGAAGTAAAAGAGGCTAGAGTAGAAGAGATTATGGAATTGCAGTCGCAGATTTCTTGGGATAAAAATCAGAAGAGAATCGGGGAGGTTTATAAATGTATCTTCGACAGAAAAGAAGGAAACTATTTCGTGGGTCGTACAGAATACGATTCTCCAGATGTAGATAATACAGTTTTGGTTTCCGCAGAAGACACTTACATTTCTATTGGTGACTTTGCCAATGTGAAAATTACTTCAGCAGAAGAATTTGATTTGTACGGAGAACTTGTTTAAGTTTAAAGATAAAAAAGTAAAAACCAATGAATTTTTCATTGGTTTTTTATTTTCGTTAAAATTAAAGTTTTGTTTTTAGTTAAATTTTTGAAAAAGATACTGTCCAAATTCTTTTCCAGCAGAAAATATTCCTATTAAAAGCACCGCCAAAACTAGAATAAGCAGGATTTTGTTGTTTTTTAATTTTTCCATAGCATTTTATGATTTATCAATAAGTAGATTGTTTTTTTAATTAGTTACAGCGATTTTTATAAGTTTTAAAATTTGTTTAAATTATTGATTTTCAATCATTTAAATATTTGCAAAATACCGAATTATGTATCGATTAGTTAATTATATTAACATTTGAGTCTTTTTTTTAACGTTTTTTAACACCAGGCTTTAAAATCCCTATTTATAGGCACTTACAAGATTAATTATGTTTTATTTAAGTTTTACTTAACGTTTGTTAACATTTAAAATAGGCAGGTAAAAAGTTTAAGTATAGTTTTGCCTCGTCAAACAAGTAAAAGTTCAAAATGATGAAAAGATTCATTCTCGTAATCATAATGATGATTTCAACACTAGGTATTTATTCATTTACGAATAATGCTGTAGATGCGAAGAAAACAAGTTATGCATCGTACTACCACGATAAATTTAACGGTAGAAAAACTGCAAGCGGTGAGATTTTTGATAATTCAAAACTTACTGCGGCACACAGAACGCTTCCTTTTGGTACTGAAATAAGGGTAACCAATCTGAATAATGGAAAAGAGGTAATTGTAACGGTTAATGATAGAGGACCTTTCCATTCATCAAGAGCTTTAGATATGTCTAAAGCCGCGTTCGATGAAATCGGAAATACCGATCGCGGTACCATTCCGGTGGAATTTGAAATTGTCGATTAATTTATGATTTAAATTTGAAAGCCAGCTAAATTTTAGCTGGCTTTTATGTTTTCTGGCATTTGCTCATTAACAGCAGTTATGCAGAGAATTTCCATTTTAATAAACCGTTCTATAAAGAGTAATATTGATATCTGTAATTTGAGCTCAAGATGAGTTCAATATTTTAGATGATTCTAAAATACAAATGGTTTAACAGAGGTCAATTCAATCTAGAAAAATTATCTTAAGTACAAACAATTTCTTTTTTATCTTAAAATATCTTTTTTCAATTTGATGGATTTACCTTACATCTATTGACAGAATTTCATTTGATATTGTATAAAAATTAAAGAAGCGAATTCATGTAAGAAATAAAATATTGGTCAATCGGGTGATTTTTCAAACTGTATTGTTTGATTAAAAATCTGTTTAATAGTATGTTATGTTTCTTTTCGAATTAATATTATGTAATGATTAGTTAATTAAATTATTGTTTACATGTTTTTTTTAACATTTTTTAACGCCCTGCTTCAATTCCACTATTAATAGGAAATTAAAAACTTTTTTAAGTTTTAATTAAGTTTTATTTAATACTTGTTAACCATTAAAATAGACAGGTATAATGTTTAGATATACTTTTGCCCCGTCAAACAAGTAAAAGTTCAACATGATGAAAAGATTCATTCTCGTAATCATAATGATGATTTCAACACTAGGCATTTATTCATTTACGAATAATGCTGTAGATGCGAAGAAAACAAGTTATGCATCGTACTACCACGATAAATTTAACGGTAGAAAAACTGCAAGCGGAGAGATTTTTGATAATTCAAAACTTACTGCAGCGCACAGAACGCTTCCTTTTGGTACCGTAGTTAGGGTTACCAATTTGAACAATGGTAAAGAAGTAATTGTATCGATTAATGATAGAGGTCCTTTCCATTCAGCAAGAGCATTAGATATGTCTAAAGCTGCGTTCGATGAAATCGGAAATACCGACCGCGGTGTTATTCCGGTGGAATATGAAATTGTCGATTAATTTATGATTTAAATTAGAAAGCCAGCTAAATTTTAGCTGGCTTTTATGTTTTTAGAGGTTAAACTCGATTAAGGCAGGACAATGATCAGAATGCACGGCTTCCTTTAAAATAACAGCTCTGCTGAGCTTATCTTTTAAAGAATAAGAAGCAAAGTTGTAATCTAATCTCCAACCTTTGTTATTGGCTCTTGCATTTTGTCTGTAACTCCACCAGGTATAATTGTCGGGTTCGTTATTAAAAAATCTGAAACTGTCAATCAATTCGCATTCTTCGATGAAATTGGTCATCCATTCTCTTTCCATTGGCAAAAAGCCGGAAGTGTTTTTTAAACCAACAGGATTATGAATGTCAATCGCCTGATGACAGATATTAAAATCTCCGGAAATAATCAAATTCGGAATTTCTTTCTTTAAATTTTTAATATACTCTAAAAAGTCATGGCAAAACTGCATTTTAAATTCCAGTCTTTCAATATTGGAAGCAGAAGGAACGTAAACAGAAATTACTGAAAATCCATCAAAATCTGCACGGATGATTCTTCCTTCGTTATCATAGCTTTCAATTCCGCAACCGTATTCTACATGATTGGGTTTTGTTTTAGATGCAATTCCGACTCCGCTGTAGCCTTTTCTCTGTGCAGAATGCCAATAACTGTGATATCCTGCTTTTTCAAGACTTTCGATATCAATCTGATCATTTCCTGCTTTACTTTCCTGAATACAGATGATATCCGGATCAGCAGTTTTCAGCCATCCTAAAAAATCTTTGGTAAAAGCGGCTCTGATGCCGTTGACATTGTAGGTAATTAATCTCATAAAATAAATATACAAGCAAAGTTATAAAAACAAATGCCGGTTTTTGTACCGACATTCATTAACTTGTTTATTTTTCGCTTTTAAAAATTAACTTTCCGTCTTTGTGAAGTTCGTTTTCATTTCCTTTGCCTCGTAATTCGTAATGGTCATTTTTATACCAAATTCCGGATGCTGGTTTTTGACCTTCAAGCTCTATCGTCTCACCATTGAATACTAAAGTAGCTGTGTTTTTTGTATTATTAAATGTCACGTCTAATTTTTTTCCGTCTTTATCAGAAAGAGTAGTTTTGATAATTTCAGAATTAGATTCTGGTTTATTGCTTACCAAAGAATCACTTGCAGGTTGATTGATAGAATCTGTCGGAGAACTCACGATAGAATCTGAGCCCAAAGATGATTCTGTTGTTTTGTTTTCTTTTTTGCAGGCTGCTAAAGTTAAAACTGCAACAAAAGAAGCTGCCAAAATGTTTTTAGTCATAATTATTATATTAAGGGTAAAAACCTACTTCAAATTAAATACCAAAACTCTGTGAATTAAATTAATTAACAGATGTGAATTGATATTTGAGTAGTTGTGTGGAAAAAGCATTTTTTTAATAAGTATATTGCGAATTTAAATAGTGAATGGCTTCTATGTTTAAACTTAATTTTTTTCTTCTCTTTTTTCTTTTTAGTTTACAAATATTTTTTTCTCAAAATATAAGGCATTTGTCTGTAGATGAAGGTTTGCCGCAATCGTTTGTTTCAGCTTTGGAACAAGATAACGAAGGCTTTGTATGGATAGGAACCCGAAACGGACTTTCCCGATACGACGGAAGAAACTTTAAAACATTTCAGCATCATTTTAATGATAATAATTCTTTAGCTTCAAATACAGTAGATTATTTAAGAAAAAGCAGAGAAAATGGACTTTGGATAAAATACGAATCTGCGGGAATAGATTATTTAGATATAAATTCAGGAAAGATTAATCATATTATTAATGCAGAATTTTTAGATAAAAATAACCTTTCTATTCATCGCAAAAGCTGGTTAGTTACTCAAGACCGTTTTTTATGGTTTAAAACTATGAAAAATGAACTTTTTAGTTTTGATATTCAAAAGAAAACTTTGAGCCGTAGAAACCTGAATTTTAATTCTGATGAGATTATTTACAATATTCTGGAAGACAAAAACAAAAATATTTGGGTATTAACGCAGAAAAACCTCAAGATTTTTGATAAAAAAACGAACAGATTTACAAACATTCCCATTCCTTATACGATGTTTGCGAATAAGCTGCAACAAAATAATATAGAAGCTGTATTGTTTCATCAAAGAAAAAATGGGGAATTGATGTGGGCAGATAAAGAACAGTTCTATTTTTTTGATCCTGCGACAAAAAATTTCAGAAACGAAAGACTGCCATTTTCTTCTATTTATAATATCAAACTGCTCAGTACAGATTTTCAGGGTAAAGAATACTTTATTGCAGACAATATTATTTACAGCTATAACGAGACTTTTGGCTTTAGAAAAACTACCGTTCTCAATTTAGAAAAAAACAGGACGCCGCAAGCTTTTCTTGTTGATAATTCTGGTTTGATGTGGATTGGCGGAGATGCCGAAGGAATTTATACGATAGATCCTAAACTCAATTTTCAGTCTTTTACTTTTGAAAAAGATTTCGCTACCGATCTTCTGAAAAATTATTATGGAGTTTCGGGTTCAGATTTTTTTAATTGGCAAAAGCAGAATGGCGTTTTACCGGCTTCCTATTTTCTCAGATCTGTAACATCACAAACAAAAAACTGGATTGCTCTAAATCGTATTGTTTCGTATTATGATAAGCTACAGAAAAAAATCTTCCGCTTACCCGAATTACCAAAATTAAAAGACGAAGGTTTCGCTCCGATAAAAGGAATAAGCCTTTATGGCGAATCGCCGATTGTAATTGATGATCTGAACAATATTTATATGTTTCATCAGGCAAAATGGGAGCTTTTATTTTCATCAGATCAATTTAATTCTAATATAAAATCAACCGATATTTCTTTTGACCGTAAAACCAAAATACTTTGGGTGGCAACAGAATCTCACGGTATTGTTAAGGTAGATTTTGGTACAAAGAAAATTATTAATATTAAAAACAATACAACAGATTTTCCTGTTAACCATTTGATTTCTCTCGTTCCTGATCCTAAAAATGATGATATTTTGTGGATTGGAAGTAACGACGGATTGATTCAATTTAATAAAAAGAATAATAAGGTTAAAATATTTTCCGGAAAAGAAGGGTTTCCCGATAACGTCATATATTCTATTGTTCCCGATAAATCTGGAAATCTGTGGATGGGAACCAATAAAGGGCTTTTAAAATTTAATCCCGAAACGTATCAACTAAGGATTTTTATTCGGTCTCATGGTTTAGAAAATATCGAGTTCAACAGATTTCATCAATTGATGCTTCCCGACGGAAAAATGGCATTTGGTGGTGTAAAAAGCGGAGTGATTTTCAATCCGGAAGATATTAAAAATGATGATTTTTCACCTCCGACAGCTATTACAAGTATTGCTCTTAATAATGAAGAGATTGATCTTGCTGAAAGAAACCTGAATCCTGTAAACCAAATTCAACAACTTTCTGTAGATTATTTTGAAAATACAATTTCTATAAGTTTTGCTGCGCTTCAATATAATGAGCCACAACAAATTCAGTATCGTTATCGTCTGAAAGGTTATCAGGATGAATGGATTTTAGCAGGGAATAATACAGAAGCCGTTTTTACAAAACTTCCGCCCGGAAATTATATTTTTCAGGTCAATGCAACCAATACTACCGGAAACTGGAGCAACCTCATCAAATCTTTAACTATAAAAGTGACGCCGCCTTGGTGGAAAACATGGTGGGCAATAATATTATATTTTATTGTTTTGATTGGAGGTGTTTTTTGGTTTGTGAGATTTAAAATTAATCAGGAAATCATTAAAAACTCAATAAAGCTAAAGCAAAAAGAAGCTCAGGAATTGCGCAGGCTCGATAAAATAAAAACAAAATTTTTCGCCAATATTGCTCACGAATTCCGAACTCCGTTGTCTTTGATCATTGGGCCTGCAGAACAGCTGAAATGTGTAGAGTCTCAAGATGAAAAAGAAAAACTGTTTGGTACAATTAAGAAAAATACAAACAGCCTTATCCATCTTACCGATCAGTTGATTGATGTAGCGAAGCTTGAAGCAGGAGTTTTGAAGCCTCATTTTGTTTGGGGAGATGTGGTTCCTGTCATTTCAAATATTGTGAATGCTTTTATGGAAACCGCTTCAGAAAAGGGAATTACACTTAATTTAGAATCCCCTGAAAAAGCTGAATTTTTATTTTCGATCAATACTTTAGACCGTATTTTATATAATTTGATTTCAAATTCCATTAAATTTTGTGAAAATGGGGATGCAATTACGGTAAAAGTAAATCAAGAAAATAATGGTTTGTCGATTAAGGTTGCTGATTCCGGTACCGGAATTCCCGAAAATGAACAGTCGGAAATTTTTGAAAGATATTTCAAAGGTTCCAATCAGGATCAGTTGCAGGGGAATGGTTTGGGACTTTCGCTTGTGAAAGAGCTTGTAGATCTGCACCACGGAACAATAGATATGAAAAGCTCTACCCAAGATCCTTCCGGAACTACGTTTTCAATTTGGCTTCCTTTTGAATCTCAGAAAGACGAATCGGTTAAAAAATCAGAATATCAGCAAAATTCAGAAGAAAAAGCTACGATACTTATTGTGGAAGATCATAAAGAATTAGCGCAGTTTATTGCCGGAAATTTGTCTGACTCATATCATGTTTTAACCGCTGAAAACGGAAATGAAGCCTTGAAAATTACTTTGGAGAAAATGCCAAATCTTATTGTAAGCGATATTGCAATGAGCGAAATGGATGGTTTTGAGTTTTGCAAAATTTTAAAATCGAATATCGATATCAATCACATTCCTATTATTATGCTCACGGCAAAAGCTGATGCAGAAAGTAAGCTTGAAGGTCTTTCTTACGGCGCCAACGATTATCTAATAAAACCTTTCAGTGTCGAAGAGCTTAAATTGAGAATAGAAAATCTCCTGAATTTACAGAACCATCAATATGAATATTTTCAAAAAAACTTTTTGCAACCCGAAGCAAATATTGCTGAACCTGAAACAAAACAACCTGATCCAATAGAAAACCTTCACCAGGAATTTCTAAATAGAATTTATGAAATCATAGACAAAAATCTAGATGATACTAATTTCAGCGTAGACGAATTGGCTTCTGGATTATCGATGAGCCGAACGAGTCTTCACCGAAAAGTAAAAATGATGTTTAATATTCCGACAGGAGAAATTATTAAAATTTACAGACTTAAGAAAGCAGCAGAATTTTTAAAACAAAATCATAGTGTTTCTGAAGTCGCTTATATGACCGGATTTAATACGCCTTCCTATTTTACCAAATGTTTTAAAGAATATTTTGGCAAAACACCCAATAGATACCACTAAATCGAGGTTTGCAACGAGATTGATAGTTTTTGCAACGAGATTGCTCTTGAGTTTTTGGCTCGAAATGTAATTTAGGCGAAACAAAATTATTTCAGTATGCATAAAAATCTACTTAAGAAAAAATTAAAATTTGCAACATTATTTACTGTTTTATTAGGATCGGTTTCAGGACTGAATGCTCAACAAAATGCAATTAATTTTGATGGAACTAATGATTACATTCAAACGAATTTTCCAGGTATTTTAGGTAATACAGCCCGTACTGTAGAAGCGTGGATAAAATTGCCAACAACGACTTCTGGTGAAAACCTGGTGACGACTTGGGGATCAGATAACGTAAACGGAGGAAGATTTACCGTAAGGATTAATAATGTAAGCGGAAGCTACAAATTGAGAATAGAAAATAAAGGTGGCGGTATCAACGGAAATATTACACTCAATGACGGAAACTGGCATCATATTGCCGTTACTTATGATAATGCTATTTTAGGTAACAGATATAAATTGTATGTAGACGGAAATTTAGATGTACAAGGCGATATCAGTACACTTACAAATACAGTGGCACTTACCAATATGATTATCGGGAGAAGAATTAATCCAAGTTTTGGAGGGTTTTTCAATGGAAGTATAGATGAGGTTCGTGTTTGGGATAAAGCTCTTACACTAGCAGAAATTCAGGCCAACAAAAATGCTGAATTTTGTACTGCTCCCACCAATTTAAAAGCCTATTTTAAAATAAATGAAGGAACCGTAAATTCAAATAATAGTACTGTAACTTCTATCACCAGTTCTGCAGGTACTTATACAGGTACTTTAAACAGTTTTGCTTTAAACGGAACAGCTTCAAACTTTACTGCAGGAGCTTCAGCTCTTACAACGGTAAACATTAATACTGCAGTTACGGTTTCGGGAGCTACATTAACTGCTGCACAAGCAGGAGCAACTTATCAGTGGATCAATTGTAATAACGGAAATGCTCCTGTTGGAGTGACTACACAGTCTTTTACACCTACAATTGCCGGAAATTATGCAGTTATTGTTACGCTTTCAGGTTGTTCACAAACCTCTTCTTGTCAGTCAGTAACTTTAGGAGTACATGATGTTGGTGCAATTCCTGAATTGACTTTATCACCCAATCCTACAAGCGGAATTCTGAAAATCACTGCTAAAAATGAAATCGAAAAAGTAGAAATCACAAACGTTGCAGGTCAGAGATTAATGAATTTTCAACCCAATTCTGCAAATACAGAACTCAACATATCTCAGTTGACTAACGGTGTTTATTTGGTAAAAGTAACTTCAAAACAACAAAGCCAAGTTTACAAAATAATCAAAAAGTAGTTTTTTTTTCATAAATCATTATTACCTAATCCATATTAATGATTAAGCCTCTTCAAATATCTGAAGAGGCTTTTGTTATTTTATTTTGCTTAAAAATTATTTCGGTTCCAGAATACTGATCGGGATAATGCATTCTTCTAAAGAAATTCCACCGTGTTGATAAGTTTCCTTATAATAGTTTACAAAGTGATTGTAGTTTTTAGGATAGGCTAAAAATGTATTGTTTTTTGCAAAAATATATTTTGAGCTCAGATTTCCTTTCGGTAAAAACAGTTTTTCAGGATTGCTCACTGCCCAAACATCTTTATCATCATAGGTTAAGCTTTTTCCTGTTTTATAACGGATGTTGGTTGAGGTTTCTCTGTCTCCAACAACTCTGCTTGGTTTTTTAACGTAAACCGTTCCGTGATCGGTTGTAATAACCAATTTAAACCCGCTTTCTGCAGCAAGCTTTATAATTTTTATTAAAGATGAGTTCTCAAACCAGTTTGATGTTAAAGATCTGAAAGTTTTATCATCTCTGATTAGCTGATCAACAATATGATTGTCGGTTTTTGCGTGTGATAGAATATCGATAAAGTTGTAAACAATCACCAAAAGATCATTGTTTTTGTGCTGATTAAAATCCTCATAGATTTTTCTTTCAAAATCGGCATTCAAAACTTTTAGATATTTCATTGATTTAGAACTTAAACCAACTCTTTTCATCTGATCTTCTAAGAAATCGCGTTCAAACTCATTCTTGTTTCCTTCTTCATTGTCGTTAAACCATTTTTCAGGGAAACGTTTTTCAATTTCTGAAGGCAAAAGTCCTGCGAAAAAAGAATTTCTTGCATATTGTGTGGCAGTCGGAAGAATACTGTAATAATAATCTTCAGAAACTTTATTGTAGTATTTGGTGAAAAGAGGCTCTATTACTTTCCATTGGTCATATCTCAAATTATCGACCATCAAAAGAAGAACCTTTTCTTTTTCAACTTCCGGTTTTACTTTATCTTTAAATAGAGTATGGCTCATCATTGGTTTATCTAAACCGTTCAGCCAGTCTTCGTAATTGTTTTCGATAAATTTTGCAAACTGAATATTCGCTTCCTCTTTCTGTGACTGTAGAAGATCTGCAAACTCGTTATCGGTTACTTTATCAAATTTAAGCTCCCAATTCACGATTTTTTTATAGTATTCTGCCCAATCCTGGTACGTTCTCAGATAAGAAAGTTCCATCGAAAGGTTTCTGAATTCCTGCTGATATTGAAGAATTGTTTTCTGCTCTACCAAATTTTCTTCCTGAAGATTCTTTTTTAATGAAAGTAAAATCTGGTTTGGGTTTACAGGCTTTAAAATATAATCTGCAATCTGCGAACCGATCGCTTCTTCCATGATGTGCTCTTCTTCGCTTTTGGTTACCATCACGATTTTCAAAGCATTGTCTTTTTCTTTAATCATCGGAATTGCTTCCAGACCGGAAATTCCCGGCATATTTTCGTCGATTAACGTTAAATCAAATTTTTCAGAATCAATAAGTTCTAAAGCCTCATTCACGTTGTTCACCGGAGTTACAACGTAACCTTTCTTTTCAAGAAAAACGATATGGGGTTTTAGTAAATCTATTTCATCATCAATCCATAATATTTTGTTTGACATATAAGTTTATTTTTTATGCGGAATATAGTATCAAAACTGCGACCAAAACTTTATAAAACCTCACAAAATAAGGGGGCTAAAAGTTAAATCTTAGTTAAAGATTTTTATCTCAAATTATTGCATGAAGATAAGATAAATACTGCGATTTGTAAACAAATTTTAATGTTTATATTCTAAAATAATAATCGGCTGTTTTCTTTGAATTGACTTTAAAAACTTAATTTTGCAATAGTCTCAGAATATTTCCATGCAGAACAAGCTTAAAATCATCAACGATCCGGTACACGGTTTCATCAAAATTCCTCACGAAATCTTATTTGATGTTATCGAACATCCTTATTTTCAAAGATTAAGAAGAATTTCGCAGACCGGGCTTTTAAATTTAATTTTTCCGGGAGCAACACATACAAGATTTCATCATGCAATTGGCGCGATGCATTTAATGTTTACCGCTTTGGAAACTTTAAAGCAAAAAGGAGTTGCCATTTCTGTTGAAGAGGAGAAAGGGGCGATGTTGGCAATTCTGATGCACGATATTGGTCACGGTCCGTTTTCTCATGCTCTGGAAAGTATGTTGATGGATGATTGGCATCACGAAAATCTTTCATTATTATTAATGAACAGGCTGAATGTTGAATTTGACGGACAGTTATCGACGGCGATAGAAATGTTTCAGGGAAAATACCATAGAAAATTCTTTAATCAGTTGATCAGCTCGCAATTAGATGTTGATCGTTTAGATTATTTAAACAGGGACAGCTTTTTCACGGGAGTTTCAGAAGGAAATATCAATACACAAAGGATTATTTCAATGATGAATGTTTGCGAAGAAGAATTAGTGATTGATGCAAAAGGTGTTTATTCTATCGAAAATTTTTTGACGGCAAGAATGTTTATGTATTGGCAGGTTTATTACCATAAAACTTCCGCATTGGCAGAATTTATTTTGGTGAAAATCCTCGAAAGAGCAAAATATCTGGTTTCGGAAGGAATCGACTTACCCGCAACTGAAAATTTGAAATATTTTTTAAACAGAGGAAAAAGTGCTGCAACCGATGAAGATGTAGAGCGTTTTACACAACTTGACGATAATGATATTGTTCAGGCGATGAAACTATGGCAAAAATCAGAAGATTTTGTTTTGGCTTATTGGTGTAAATGTGTGATTCAGCGTAATTTTCCAAAAACAATTATCTCTTCGCATCCTTTTGATGAGAAATTTATTGAAGAAAAAATAAATAACACAAACGAATTTTTTGGAATTGATAACGGGGGTGAATTAGTTCACCAAATTACAAGAAGTTTACTTCCTTATGATACAGAAAAACAACCTATTTATCTTCTTCAGAAAAGCGGAAAGGTTTTGAAATTAGATGAGTCGGAAGATCAGCTTTTGTCTGGTCTCATCGTACATAAGACGAAAAGATACATCCTTGCATTTCCAAGAATGTGATGCTTAATTTTCTTAAATATTATTAAAATCGATATTCCATAAACTAAAAAATGTTTGCGAATAAGAGAATTTCTTATCTTTGCAGAATATGGAATTTACAGCTTCGCAAATTGCAAGTTTTATTGACGGAAAAATTATAGGTGACGAAAACGCACTTATTACCGGAGTTTCCCCTATTGAGAGCGGAGAATCCGGCCATCTTTCTTTTGTTGCGCAAGATCGTTTTGCGCATCACTTAGAGACTTCGCAATGTTCGGTACTTATTGTTACCGAGACCCTTATCAATAAAGATCAATATAATCCTACCATTATAGCTGTAAAAGATGCTTATCTTTCTTTTCAGATTTTAATGAATCTGTATCAGGAAATGCAGGGCAGAAAAGAAGGTGTTGAAGATGGTTCTTCCATTCACGATACTGCCGTTATAGGAGATAGAGTTTATATTGGTACGTTTACCTATGTTTCAGAAAAGGCTAAAATTGGTGAAGGTACACAGATTTTTCCTCAAGTCTACATTGGTAAAGGAGTGAAGATTGGTAAAAACTGTAAAATAGACAGTGGTGCAAGAATCTATGATTACTGCATTATTGGTGATAACTGTGTGATACATTCTAATACCGTAATTGGTGGTGACGGATTTGGTTTTCAGCCTACTCCGGAAGGTTTCCAAAAAATTCCTCAGTTAGGAAACGTTATTATCGAAGATAATGTGGAAATTGGTTCTAACTGTAGTATCGACAGAGCTACAATTGGTTCTACGACCATTGGGAAAGGCACAAAAATCGATAACTTGATTCAGATTGCACACAATGTAAAAATCGGTGCAAACAATGTAATTGCTGCGCAAGCGGGAATTGCAGGTTCTACTACGATTGGAGATTGGAACCAGATTGGCGGTCAGGTTGGAATTGTAGGTCATATAAAAATAGGAAACCAGGTAAAAATTCAGGCGCAAAGTGGAGTGAACTCCAGCGTTAATGATAAAGATACCGTTTATGGTTCTCCTGCGATCAGCTATAATGACTATCTTAGAAGCTACGTGCATTTCAGGAACCTTCCTGAATTGGCGAAAAGAATAAATAATCTTGAGAATAACTCAAAAGATCATACTAATGAGTGATATGCAAAAAACCCTTCAGGAAGAGGTTACTCTTTCTGGAATAGGTCTTCATACTGGTAAAGAAGTAAAATTAACCATTAAACCTGCAAAAGAAAATACAGGTTTTGTTTTCGTACGAACAGATCTTGAAGGAAGACCTCATGTAGAAGCAGACGTAAATTACGTTGTGGCTACAGAAAGAGGAACTACTTTGGAAAAACTTGGCGTTAAAATCAATACTTGCGAACATCTTTTAGCTGCTTTGGTTGGTTGTGATATCGACAATGCTGTTATGGAAATGGATGCTTCAGAACCTCCAATTTTAGATGGTTCTTCGAAGTTTTTTGTTGAAGCAATCGAAAGTGTAGGTATTGTAGAACAGGCAGTTGCAAGAGAATATCTTGTTGTAAAAGAGGTATTGAGCTACAGCGACCCGGCAACAGGTTCGGAAATTACAATTATCCCTTCAGATCATTACGAAGTGACTACTATGGTAGATTTTGGGACTAAAGTTTTAGGAACTCAGAATGCTACTCTTAAAAATATTTCAGAATTTAAAGAAGAAATTTCTTCTGCAAGAACATTCAGCTTTTTGCATGAATTAGAAATGCTTCTTGATCACGGTTTAATCAAAGGCGGAGATATTTCTAACGCTATTGTTTACGTTGACAAAGATCTTACTGTAGAAACTACAGAAAAACTAAAGAAAGCTTTTGGTAAAGATCACGTATCGATTAGACCCAATGGTATTTTAGATAATTTAACTTTAAACTATCCAAACGAAGCGGCAAGACACAAATTATTAGATGTAATTGGTGATTTAGCTTTAACAGGTGTTAAAATTAAAGGAAAAGTTATTGCCAATAAACCTGGACATTTTGTAAATACTCAGTTTGCTAAAAAGTTAAACCGTCAGTGGAAGTTACAGAAAAAGAAAAACGTTCCTGAGTTTGATTTAACAAAAGAGCCTGTTTTCGACATCAACGGAATTATGAAGTTGATGCCTCACAGACCTCCTTTCTTATTGATTGATAAGATTCTTGAACTTTCTGATTCTCATGTGGTTGGTTTGAAAAATGTAACAATGAATGAGCCTTTCTTCGTTGGACATTTTCCTAAAGAACCTGTAATGCCTGGAGTTTTACAAGTAGAAGCTTTAGCACAAACCGGAGGTATTTTGGTTTTGGCAAGCGTACCGGATCCTGAAAATTATTCAACTTATTTCATTAAAATTGATAAAGTGAAATTTAAGAGAAAAGTTGTACCAGGTGATACAATGATTTTCAAAATTGAATTAATAGAGCCTATCAGAAGAGGTATTGTTCACATGCAGGGTTACGGATATGTTGGTGATACTGTAGCAGTAGAAGCAGAATTGATGGCTCAAGTTGCAAAAAATAAAATTGACTAAATGATTCATCAATTAGCGGCCGTAGATAAACGTGCAAAAATTGGCAGAAATGTAGTAGTAGAACCTTTCACAACAATTGCTGCAGATGTGGAGATTGGTGAAGGTACATGGATAGGATCTAATGTAACCATCATGGATGGTGCGAGAATCGGAAAAAACTGTAAAATTTTCCCAGGAACGGTAATTTCTGCAATTCCGCAGGATTTAAAGTTTGACGGAGAAGACACACAGACCATCATCGGAGATAACACTACTTTGAGAGAATGTGTGACAGTAAATAAAGGAACAAAAGCTTTAGGATACACCAAAGTAGGAGATAACTGTCTGATTATGGCGACTTCTCACGTAGCCCACGATTGCATCATCGGGAACAATGTAATTATTGCAAACGGTTGTGGTATTGCAGGTCACGTAGAAATAGGTGATTTTACGGTAATGGGTGGTCTTTCTGCGGTTCAGCAATTCGGTAAGATTGGGAAACATACTATGGTTTCCGGAGGATCATTAATCAGAAAAGATATTCCGCCTTACATTAAAGTTGCAAGAGAGCCAATTTCTTATGCCGGAATTAATTCTGTAGGTTTAAGAAGAAGAGGATTTACCAACGATAAGATTTTCGAAATTCAGAAAATTTACAGATATATCTTTCAGATGAAAATGAATGTTACACAGGCATTGGTTTACATCGAAAAAGAAATGCTTCCAACGGCTGAAAGAGATGAGATTTTAGAATTCATCAAAAACTCTCCGGGAGGTATTGTAAAAGGATACGGAACAAGCAAAGAATAATTTTAAGTTTGAAATAATGAAGACTTTAGTTTTGGTTTTTACAGTTTTATCAACATTTGTTTTTGCTCAGCAAAAAAGAAATTTATCTTCAGATAATGATTCTTTGGCGGTAAAAAATGTAAATTCTATTCTAACCCATTCAAAAAAATCTTTTTCAAGTTTAAATTCAGATCTAAAGAGTTCATCAGAAGTGAATAAAAATTTAGACCAGCTTTTAATCAACACGATCAATTTCAATACGGTTATTAATAATCGTTCTGTAACTTCTACGGATGCAGGAACATTTTATAAACCGAGAGTTGATGCAATGGATATGCTAGGAAGAAAAGTTTTGAGTCTTCAGGTCTACAAATCAAAATAAAGAAAATAATATAAAAATTAATGGCAACAAGTAACGATATCAGAAAAGGTCTTTGCATCGAATTCAGCAATGATATTTTCAAAATTATTGAGTTTCTTCACGTAAAACCAGGGAAAGGTCCTGCTTTCGTAAGAACAAAAATGAAATCTGTAACGAACGGAAAAGTTCTTGATAACACTTTTTCTGCAGGTCACAAAATTGACGAAGTAAAAGTAATCACGAGAAAATTCCAGTATCTTTATGATGACGAGAATGGTTTCCACTTTATGAATAACGAAGATTTTTCTCAGTTATATTTAAACAAAGAAATGATCGAAAACTCAAACCTGATGAAAGCAGGTGAAGAAGTTACCATCATTTTAAAAGAAGCAGACGAAACTCCGCTTTCTGCTGAATTGCCACAGTCAGTTTATTTAGAAGTTATCGAAGCTGATCCGGGTGTGAAAGGAAATACTGCTACCAATGCCTTGAAAAACGCAATCGTTGAGACAGGAGCAAGAGTAATGGTTCCTTTGTTCATCGAGCCGGGTGACAAAATCAAAGTGAGCACAGAAGACGGTTCTTACTTGGAAAGAGTAAAGTAAGAATCTTACAATATCATGAAGCTGGAAGATAATAACTTTCAGCTTTCATTTTTTTATGGCAGCTTTTTCCGCCCTCCGTTCCCGCTTTTTTGCCTCCGCTTCGCTCCGGCAAAAAGAGCTCCACTCAGGTCGGGCTGCAATGTAGACAGAAAAATAAATTTTGTCAGAATATCAGATTTTGACGAAATTAATTCAAAACATCAAGAAACCTTGTCAAGGTTCAAAACCTTGACAAGGTTGATTTAAACTAAAACATCATTTAAAAATATGACGTTTCATCAGCCACAAAAACTCAAAACAATTGCAGATCTTATCGGAGCAAAATTCATAGGCTCTGAGGATCTTGAAGTATTGGGAACCAACGAAATTCACAGAGTAAGATCTGGCGAAATTGTTTTCGTAAACCACCCAAAATACTACGATAAAGCTTTAAATTCTGCGGCAACGATTATCTTGATCGATAAGGAAGTAGAATGTCCGGAAGGTAAAGCGCTTTTGGTTTCAGACGATCCTTTCAGAGACTTCAACAAAATAAATACCCATTTCATAAGAATTTATAACTTCACCGAAACCCTTCATGATGTAGAAATAGGGGAGGGAACAAAAATTCACCCTTCAGCAGTTCTTGGAAATAATATTACCATCGGAAAAAACACTTTAATTTTTCCAAACGTTGTTATTGGCGATAGAACGGTTATTGGTGATAATGTTGTCATTCAATCTAATACCGTTTTAGGGGGCGATGCATTTTATTACAGAAAACTCAACGGAAATTTCGACCGCTTGATCTCTGTAGGAAATGTAATTATCGAAAACAATGTAGAGATCGGAAACGGTTGTACCATCGATAGGGGAGTTACAGACTCTACGATTATTGGTGAAGGTTCTGTTTTAGATAACCAGATCCAGATAGGGCACGATACCGTAATCGGTAAAAAATGTCTGATTGCTTCTCAAGTCGGTGTTGCTGGATGTTGTATTATTGGTGATGAGGTAACTCTTTGGGGACAAGTTGGTATTGCCTCCGGAAATACGATCGAAAGCGGTTCTGTAATTTTAGGCAAAACGGGAGTCAACAGAGACCTTAAAAAAGGAACCTACATCGGAATGTTTGCCGAAGATTTTAAAACCTATCTTAAAAAAGAAGTGAAATTGAGAAATCTGGAATAAAAAAATTTCAAAAATATTTTTGACGAATAATTACTTTTGTTTATAGAAGAGTCCTATTTTAAAATAGAACTCTTTTTTTATAAAGAACAGATATTTATTTTCTTTATTAATGTAGGTTTGTATTATTAACCTTCAAAAATGATGATTATTTCCCGATACAGTATCTAAAGATGTCTCTATTGATGGTGGTTTACACAATGTAAGGTGTACAAAAGTGGTACATGACTAAGATGCTGGAACATCTTTTTTTTCTACTTTTCCGCAAGAATCTCATCATCGCAAACACCCATGAATAAAGGATTTTATCTATTTTAGAGATGTAATAAAAATTGCATTTGTACTACTTCTGTACACTTTTAATATCATAAGTAACTGTATATTAAATAATTAAAAATTCCCGACTTTAACGATAATAATTTATACATTTCGCCTATACACCTCAATTTTCATCTATTTTTAAGACGAGTATAGGGTTAAAATTATCATATCTATACCTAAAATTTTTATTAAAATGTTAAATAAATATATTTATTCTTGTAAAATCTACTAAATCCAATATTACCGTGGACAAGTATCTTACCAAATTATTACAATTAACTAATTGGTATTATAGAAGATAAATGGGACAATATTTTGAAGTCTATTTTTAGTGCGATGTTAAAGCCTTTCAAAACCTGAATGATGATTAGGTTTAATCTTTCACAGATACTACTAATTACAATATTGGCACCGATACTCCTAATTTAAAAACTTTATGATAAACACAAATTTCTGCTGTCATTAAATTTTCAATTTTTAAGCTATCTTCATCATATTCATTATTCTGAAGTGGCTTTGGATAAATAATCAAACATGGAATTTCTTCATTGTCAGAGTATTTTAATTTTTCTCTAACTTTATTTAATCTTGCGTATCCAGCGACTTGTCTAATGTCTTCATGGATCTGACTGTAATTGTATTTGAGTTTATATTTTGTATCAACCACAATTTTATAATCTTTTGTAGAAATCAAAAAATCAAGAGAATTACCATACGTAGCAAACTGATAATTAAAATTTGTATGGTTGAGCTCTCGATTATCTGCTAATAACTTTGCATAAACATACAATTCAAACATCTTTGGCATATCTATCCAAAATGGTGGCGTAGATATTTTTTCAGCTGTTGTTTTAGTGATATTGTATGAAAATCTTTTCAAAATCTGCTGTCCGATTTTGATTGCATCTTTATATTCTTTGAAAAATGGATTGTATTTTAAATGTTTAATATCTTGCATATCTACCTCTAAACTCACATGTTCAAAAGCCGGCCGAATGAAGTTAACAATCCCCGAAATATCATTTTCCTTTTTGAAATAATACTTATTATTTTCAACATATTGTGTACAGAATAAAAGCACTTTTTTCAAAAAGCGGTTTTCGAGAGAGTCTTCTCCAAAAACCTGATAGTCACAAACTGTATTGGTAAAACGGTTCTTAAAAACATTCTGTTTGATTTGTTGCCCAACTAAAATTTTACCCTTTACTCTGTTCTTAAGATTTTCCTGAATTTTATAATATGATTTTTTAAGGCCCTTTCGTGCAATATCTTGAAGAAGTTTTAAAAACTTAACCACCAAAAATGGCGTTAGCAAATCTTGTTTTTGTTCGATTTCAATTTCAGGAGCTTCCCAATCTATCAGTAATAAAGAATCTGTTTCTTTTGCCACTTCACTGTATGTCATAACTTCCATCAACATCGCAATGACATTGACTTCTTTTACTAAGTCATTTTTACCATCAATAATTACGGAAGCTGTCGTTACTTCTTTCTCCGCTAACTCATCTAATTCTTTTATTTTATTCTCTGAAATTCCCACTTCTTTCTGTGAGATTACTTTTTCGAAGCTGGTTAAAACTGCAAAATTAAGCTTCGGTTCAACGTGAATAAATCTATCTTGTGTAAGCCAATCCAAGCCTACAAAATAGTCAGAATTTAAGGTTATTTCATTTTCTGATGCGCTCCAAGAAAAGCAGTAATATGGTTTACCGCGCTCGGTTTTAAACATGCGGGGTATTATCTCAAGCTTTTCTTCTAAAACGTGGAGGATGTGACTACCTTTTTCTTTACAATAAAGATCGGCATCTTTTGTGATGATAAGTTTTTTTGAGATATGTTCTCTTAAGAAAATTCCCATCTTTAAAAGCTTTCTTCTATTTCCTTAATTTTTTGCAAAGCGTTTTGTTTTAAAACTCCGTCTCTTATATATTCTAAAAGAATTGGTTTTATCTCATATTCCCAACGTACTTTTTGATCACCACCTTGATTAGTTTTATCAATGAAATAAGAATGCCCTAAAGCGACATCTTTCGGTTCAAATTCTTGTGAGATATAATCAGACTTTGTTTTGTAATCATCTGTTGTGAAAAGTGACTTTACATCTTCAAATAAAGTAGTATAAAACTCACCTTCTTTCATTTCATTTGTTAAATCTTTTGGCATAACATCCACAAACGCAAACCTTCTTCTGATTGCATAATCAATATGTCCCACACTTCTGTCGGCAGTATTCATGGTTCCAATAATATAAAGGTTGGGCGGAAGTATCAATTTCTGAGATCCATCAACTTCGTACATACTTTCAACTTCTTCACCACGGTATTCGAGAGCGTAAATAAGTTCCCCTAAAACTGATGAAAGATTAGCTCGGTTGATTTCATCAATTACTAAAATATATTTTTTATGAGTTTCTTCGTTATTTAGAAATTCTTTATTATTTTCACAAAATTCTTTAAACTTAGTAAATAATTCAAAGAAATATGTAGCGTGGCTACGTGTTAAAGATTTCAATGACGTATTCATTACGATTTCTTGTCTATTAGATGGACTAATTTCGATAACTTTTTTAAATTCAGAATAACGAATATTTAGACCTTTAGGATGTCTTTTCCAGTTATCACCTTTGTATTTAAACCTTCTATCATCAATCTCAGAAATGTAAATATTATTTGTCAGCTCGAATTTTTCATCTTCAGCAAGTTTTGAAATAATATGAAGACGAAATTGGTCAAAAATATACTCTACATTGTCAACATTTTTCTCCGATTGTTGTGAAGCTATAAAATTCCTCCATGCATTTTCGGCAAATTTACCTAAGGTTTTATTTTCTGCTTCATACATAATACCTTCACCATCTTCATTTTGCTTTGCAACAATTCCCCTGACAAAATCTTCATAAGTATAACTTGGGTGAAACTGAATAATTTTAAATCGTTCACTCTTTTGTATTTCATCTTCATTTAATTCTAACATACTTTCCGCAATCAATTTTGCTTCTCTAGTTTTTCCTGTTCCTGGAGGACCTTGTAAGATAATTTGATTTTTGTATTGTAAAAGCGTTACAATAGATTCTCTTTTTTCTGGTATTTCACTCATGTCATTATTTTCATCATTTATAAAATATTCATACATCTGCCACGGCAAAGTTATATTTTCGTACAAAGAACTGCTCTTCAAATTCTCTGAAAAAAAATGCCATACGGCATTACTATTTCTAAACCAATCACCAGTAATCGGAATATTACAGTCAACAACATTTTCATTTAATTTTTTTATAAAAACTCTTAAATTATCTTCATTTACGATAGTGCATGAAAGATTCGGTTGTAGACCAGCAATAAGGCGATTAGTGGCGACCTTTCTATTTTGATTTGTATATTTTTTAATAACGTCTTTCAATTCATAATAACTGTCATACAATGGTACATCTTGAGATAAAGCTATTTTTTGCAATATTGGTGATACTTCATGCCAATTTTCTTTAATTCTTTTTTTTTCTTCACCTGTAAAATAGCTACGCTTTACCGAAGAAACACATTGGTCATTTGATTTTTCAAAATATTCCCAAAAAATATCAGCATTCCAATTTTTCCAATCGTTTCCCGTTTTTGCTTCTTCGATGAATAACGGAACGAAGTCTCTGTAATTATCTCTCCAACCTTCCCAAATTACTATTTCATTAGCAATGTTTTGTAATGTTCTCATTGTTAAAAGTTTTTCAGATTATAGTTTCTTATTCTTGTATTTGAAAATCTCGCATCTCTTCTATCGATGGGGTCAGGAGCGCTGGTAGCTTTCCATCCAGTATCATTTGATAATCGACTATCTCCTGTGTCATCACATCAATTACTTTAATGTATTTCGGTTGGATGTTATATTTATCTGAATGATTTAACTGTAAGTAATTGTAGATAGCTTCTGCAAAAATCCCGAGTTCAACGGTCTTATAACCTTTAATTTTAGCAGCAAAGAATACAGATCCCATACTTGGGTGATTGTTATCCTCAAAAGTGTAAATGTTATGAGTTTCTACCTTAATATTAAGTCTATGTAATTCAATGACTCCTTTTTTACCAATCTTGCTTCTAATCTCAATATCTTCCGAAGGAGTGATACTCCTAAAATTAAAATCTTCGTAGTTATGTAAAATCTGAATATTCCTGTCATACTTTAAACGCGTCCCTTTATCCATGGATGGTCTGTAATCAGCTAGGATATCAGAGATCTTTTCAGAAACAAATTGATTATCATTATTTCGGAATGCATTATTCAAAGCACTGATACTACGCACCCAGTAATCTCCACCTGTCGACTCATCTTTCTCTTTAACAACTTTTTTCTTCTGTAAATTGATGTAGAAAGTGCCTCGCCTTTTCTCAGAAAGGTTTCTGAAAATAATTAAGTCTTTAACTCTAATATCTCTCATATTAAGTCAGTTTTTTGTTATCAATCTGTTATTAGTTTAGTTATTATCGTAATATTCTTGTTCAATTTCTCAATCAGTCAAGAATATTTTAATCAGAATTTATATTTTTTTTACATCAAATCTCCCAAATGTTTAAACTTCTCTACAAATGCTGAAATTTTCTGAAAAACACTTTGTTTTTTAGTTAAATATTTAGGGTTTAGAGGACTCATTTTAGGCAAGATAGCATTGAGCTCTGTCCCATTTTCACTTGCGTATTCACGTTTTAAAGAAGCATTGATATATCGCTTTGCAGCATCTTCATTTAGTTGTTCATCAACAATTAAATCCTGTGCTTCCACATTCAGTTTCTCTTGTGCGTATTTATAAAATGCTTCTAAAATATTAGGCTTACTTTCGATAGAATCCAGTTCTGTACTATTAATAAAATCAACAACCAAACCTTCTTTAGACCTGTTCCCGATACTGGCGCGGATAACTCTACGAATTTCTTCGATAAGTACAGCTTTGTCTTTATTTTTTTTGTTGTGCTCAAAAATTAATTCAAGAATGTAGTCAAGATTAATCTCCTGAGATTTCAACAAGTCCACTTCAAAAATCACATCATCCCAATCTACAGTCGATTCTTCAGCTTCTTTTCCTGTTTTTTCACGGCGCAACCAATCACGAATGTCGTTATAAGTTGATTTATAATTTTGTATTGTTCTGTCTGGAACTAATTTTACTTTCTCCAAATCCGAAAATTCTTCGTCTGTTACAAAATTGGTTTCTTTAAAATCCTTCACAGCTTCTTCATCATTTAAATCTACAGTTTGAAGTGCTTTCAAATGCGTAAACTCATCGTAATTCTGAAGAATATTTTCTACACGCAAATATTCTCCAAATAGTTTTGAAAATTCTTTTTTGTCCTTTTCTCTTACAATTTCATCTGGATCTGGAAATTTTTCATTGAGCTCTTTTACAATATCAATAAATCCTCTGCGTGCAGTTCCATTGACTAAATCTGTAAAGCCTTCCAAATATTCTTTGTAACTTTTCTCCAATACAACATTTTTGGTGTTTTTGTCTCCGAATAAAGTTATTGCATCTATGGTGGCGGTTTCCAAATCTCTGAAAGTAACTATATTCCCAAAGGTTTTTGTTGCGTCATAAATACGGTTGGTCCGTGAGAAAGCCTGCATCAAACCGTGATAACGCAAGTTTTTGTCTACAAATAATGTATTCAATTCTGGTGCATCAAAACCTGTTAAAAACATTCCTACCACAATAATGAGGTCAATTTCTTTTTTCTTAACTCTATTTGCAAGATCACGGTAGTAATTCTGAAACTCTTTGCTATCAACACCAAAGGTAGTTTTAAACATCTTGTTATAATTATTGATAGCTTTTGTTAGAAACTCTTTTGCACTACTGTCCATTACAGATGGTTCAAAACTTTCATCTACAATTTCTCCAATAGCACTCTGTTCCTCATTAGCTGCAAAAGAAAATATCGTGGCAATTTTCAAAGGCTTTTCAATGTCTTTTTGCAAATTGTTTAGTTCTTCGTAATAGAATTTAGCAGCATCTACACTGCTAACAGCAAACATAGCATTAAACCCTGTGTTGCTGCCTAACGTTCTGTGTGTTTTATATCTGTAATTTTGTAGAATATATTGTGAAATTTCCTTAATACGACCCGGATGCAAAAGTGCTTTTCTGTTTTCTGCTGCACTTAATTTTTTTTCGTCTTGCTCTGTTTCAAAACTTTTAAACTTAGGACGAACATCGTTATAATCTACCTTGAATTTTAAAACTTTTTCATCTCTAATTGCATCGGTAATTACATAAGAATGCAGCTCACGTCCAAAAACACTTGCTGTAGTTTCTGACCCTAAAGCATTTTGTGGAAATATGGGAGTTCCTGTAAAGCCAAACTGATAAAACCTTTTAAACTTTTTCTTTAGATTTTTTTGAGCTTCTCCAAACTGAGAACGGTGTGCTTCATCAAAAATAAAAACCACCTGTTTCTGATAGATCCCTAGATCATTCTCAGTTTTCATCAGATTGTTAAGCTTCTGTATTGTGGTTATAATAATCCTACTGTCAACCTTGTCAATATTCCGTTTCAATCCTGCTGTACTGTCAGAACCGTTTACACTGTCCGGCGAGAATCGCTGATATTCTTTCATTGTTTGAAAGTCCAAATCTTTTCTGTCGACAACAAAGAATACTTTATCTATAAAATCTAAGTCAGTTGCCAATCGGGCTGCTTTAAAGCTGGTGAGAGTTTTTCCCGAACCTGTCGTATGCCAAATATAACCGCCACCTTCTGTATTCGACCATTTTTTAGCCTCAAAAGAACTTCCTATTTTCCATAATATTCTTTCTGTAGCTGCAATCTGATACGGTCGCATAATGAGCAACGTATCACTAATATCAAGAACAGAATACGTAAGCAAAACATTGAGTATCGTATTTTTTTGAAAAAAGGTAGCTGTAAAATCTTTAAGATCTTTGATTAGCGTATTATCTGCTCTTGCCCAGTTCATTGTAAAATCGAAACTATTCTTGTTTCGTTTTACGGTGTTGGCAAAATAACGGCTGTCTGTACCGTTTGAAATCACAAACACCTGCAAATATTTGAAAAGCGAACTCTCGCTGTTAAAACTCTCCTTACTGTAACGGTGAACCTGATTAAACGCTTCTCTTATGGCTAAACCTCGTTTTTTCAGTTCCACCTGAACCATCGGCAAACCATTAACCAAAACGGTTACATCATAACGGTTAGCATGGGTTCCTTTGAGTTCAAATTGAGATATGACCTGTAATTTATTTCTAGTAACATTCTTTTTATCTACCAAATAAATATTCTGGATGTGGCCATCATCAAAGACGAAATCATAAACGTGATTATGATGCAGTTTTTTTGCTTTATCAATAATACCATCGGAAGGTTTATCCAGATACTCCACTACAAAACGTGCCCATTCTGCATCTGTAAAAACCATATTATTCAACTCTTGCAGTTGTACTCGTATATTGGCTAGCATTGCCTGCATAGATGTAATATGCTTAGGGTTTTCGTAACCTTGCTTGATTAGATCCTGAACAAACTCCTTTTCTAATGCAGCCTCTGTCTGATAACCTACAGGTGCTTCATTTACTGATGAATGCTTTTGATACTCGTTTAAAACAATAAAATTGTTTGATTCTGCTATGGTGTTATATTGTGACATTTGGTGCAATTAGATTTGAAAATTTATACTCTGTTTCTAAAAAATCAATTAATTCAATAAATTTGATTTTGTCATTTTCTTGTACTTCTGCTAACTCTTCGCCTGCATGAGCTGAATGACTGGAGAGATTTAAGATGCGATTTGCAAATGGATCAGGAGAATTATCCGCGATCTTGGGAAGCAGCTCTTCCCATTTATCAAATCCTAAAAATGTCGCTGTTTTTTCTAATACATTTCTTAAAAAATTAAAATGATATTTTTCAATTTGATCATTATTCTTAGCTTTCTGAAGTTCTAAAAGTAAATGAAGATGATATGAAAATGGTGTTTTTCTATCTAACTGAATTAGATTATATCTTCCATCATTTTGTTTTTTTAATTTATATTTAATAGATTGATTCTCTTCATAAATCCATCTTTTCATAACACCACTGTTTGTTACTATTTCAGGATTTTTATTAGCTTGTTTATTATTTAATTCATTTGATATTACATTATAAAAGAGAGGATTGTGAGTCGTTATAATAAATTTCAATTTATTTGACTCACTAGTTTTAACTAGTTTTGCTATTGCAACCGCTAATTCAATTAGATTATTATCATCTAAAGAACTTACAGGATCGTCAATAAATATATATTCTAATTCATTAAATTTATCTGTTGAACGATCTTCCTCTTTATCATTTAATAATTTTGTAATCTGCTCAATTAAACTATAAAAAATACACCATATAAAATTGCTTTCTTCACCTTTAGAAATTTTTATATTCGGCTCACTATTATCACCTCCACTAAAGTAACTAAATGTAATTTCAGTGAAATCATCATTAAATATTGGTGTTATGGACGATGTTGCATAATGTTGGAAATTGATAATAATGTTACCATCTTGATTCTCGTCTTTTAAAAATGAAAGTGCTAAATCTGTGTAAGCATTTGGTCGAACTAAAAGTTTTCTATCTACATCACCAGTCAAGTCATTATCCCAATAAAACAAATCTTCGGTAAAAGCATTATAATACATAATCTTGATACCTGTATCTTCTTCTGTTTCTGGGCTTTTAGGAGCAATTAATTCTTTAACTTCTCTTGATAATCGGGTTTTACCTATGCCATTAAAGGCATAGATTAGTTGTACTTTTTTGTTTGTATCAATCAGTTTTTGTGCTATTTCAGTAAGTGTTTGGCTCATGTTAGATGGTAATAGTTTATTTTGGAAAGGTTAATAGGAGATTACGGTAATATTCATACTGTTTTTGTCTCAACTCTATTTCCTTTGGTAAGCCTTCATTTATTGATGTAGTTAGCGTATCAAATTTATCTAAAATGGATACAATTCTTTTCTGCTCATCCAATGCAGGAACTGGTATTTTTATTTTTGCCAAATCATCTGCATTAACTCTTCTAACTTTTGTACCCGTAATAAAAGGTCTTTTTTGTTTTTGAAATTGTTCAGTTTGAAAATAATAGGCAACGTATTTCGGATTTAACTGATGAGCATAAAAACAAGCATCACTGCTTACTGCTATTTTGTCCTTTCCCAACCAAACAACAGCTTTACAAACATCTTCGTCATTTTCACTTGTTGTTGCTATGACTAAATTTCCGTGTTCAGCCATACGTGCTTTCTTTGCAAATTCCTCTGAAACAAATGATTTTGTTTTATCTGCAGATGTTCCATAGTAAGTATAAATTTGACCATAGTGAATGCAACCTATACCTGTTTCAGTGAAGTCTTTTTTCTGTAAACCACTACCTCGAATAAATTTACCAACGTTTTCATCTCCCATCGGTAAATGTTGTACTTCATTTTCATCAAAACGGAACAATCGCTCTCTATAATAACTATATTGCTGTTTTCGAGCTGTAAGCTCGGCTGTAAGCTCGGCTGTAAGCTCGGTAAAGGTATCAAGAATTGCAACTATCTTTTGTTGAATTTCGAGAGATTTTTTAGGGTTTTCTGGGCAAGGGATTGGGATAAGAGTTTCTTTTGCAGAAGACCAATGCCTTTTATAGGTATATTCCTTTATATAGAAATTCACTAACGCATAATAGATATATTTTGTACTATCAATATTTGATTTAAGAATTTTTAATCCATCAGCACCTTGTATAAAAGTAAAATCAACATATTTTATGTGCTCAGAATGATCTCCAAAAATAACATATTCTCCAGCTTTAATCTTAGCAAAATTTTCATCTGTATAACCAGCAATAAAATTAATACCTTGGTCAATAACTGGAATTTTTCCAATTTGACCATAAGTATTTTTATTTAACTTTACAGGAGCAGTAATAGTTGAAACAATTTCCTCTAATGGCTTCCACTCCACCTTAACTGCATCCAATAATTTATCTAAAAATCTCATGCTTCAATTTCTTTAATTATAGAATCTATATCAACACGCAGTCTATTAATCTTTCCTATTGTTTTTTCAATTTCAGAGTTAAGTACAGCAATGTCAATCTTTTGTCTATTGTCTTTAGCTTCAATATAGGAACTTACCGAAAGGTTATAATCTTTTTCAGCAATTTTGGCATTTTCAATAGAAGTTGCAATGTGTTGTATTTCTTCCTTGCTATCAAAAATTGCCATTATTTTCTCAATATGTGCATCAGTCAACATATTGTTGTTGGTTACTTTTGTAAAATAATCTTCTCCCGTTACATCTATAAACTGTGTCTTAGTATCCGATTTATGTTTTGATAGCACAAGAATATTTACCGCAATAGAAGTCCCATAAAATAAGTTGGGAGCTAAAGAAATAACCGCTTCTACATAATTCTGATCTACCAGATATTTCCTGATCTTCTGCTCGGCACCGCCACGATAAAAAATACCGGGAAAGCAGACAATAGCTGCTCTACCTCTCGGAGATAAATAGTGCAAAGCATGGAGTACAAAGGCAAAATCGGCTTTGGATTTCGGGGCTAAAACTCCGGCAGGTGCAAAACGATCGTCATTAATCAGTGTTGGGTCATCACTTCCAACCCAAGGGATAGAATAAGGAGGATTAGAAACAATCGCATCAAACGGCTTTTCATCACCTAACTGCGGATCTCTTAACGTATCGCCCAATACAATATGAAACTTATCATAATTGACATTGTGCAGAAACATATTCATACGGGCAAGGTTATACGTCGTATGATTAATTTCCTGACCGAAAAAACCTTCCTGAATAATATGATTGTCAAAATGTTTCTTCGCCTGCAACAGTAAGGAACCTGAACCTGCAGCAGGATCATAAATCTTGTTAACTACTGATTGTCCGTGCATTGCCAATTGGGCAATTAGTTTAGAAACATGTTGTGGGGTAAAAAATTCACCACCAGATTTTCCAGCATTAGCAGCGTAGTTACCAATAAGAAATTCATAAGCATCACCAAAAAGATCAATTTGACTGTCTTCAAAGTTGCCAAAATTAAGCTGTTCAACACCTTTGATTACAGCTGCTAAACGTTTATTTTTATTTTCTACTGTATTTCCTAATCGCGAACTCGTAGTATCAAAATCTGCAAACAATCCAGAAATATCATCTTCCGAGGGAAAGCCTTTAGCAGAATTTTCAATTGAATCAAAAATAGCTTTTAAATCTGTATTAAGATTATCTTTATTGTTGGCTGTTTTTGCAATATTAACAAAAAGCTGACTTGGATAGATAAAATATCCCTTAGTCTTGATGGCATCAACTTTTATTTCATTAGGTATCTGATCATCTTGAAAAGTGGCGTAATCAAAGCTTTCATCACCGCCTTCGATATAATTGATAAAGTTTTCACTAATAAAGCGATAAAATAGAGTACCTAAAACAAACTGTTTAAAATCCCATCCATCTACTGAACCCCTAACTTCATTGGCTATTTTCCAAATTTGGTTTTGCAACGCTGCTCTTTGTACTGTGCTTGTCATGTTTATTTTTAATTCTTTAATCGATATTTCCGGTTGTTGAATATCTACATCTAAGGAAATATTCTTCTGAAATACCTGTTTGTCCTTTTAACTTTCAAATATAGCCAAATATCACTATTTAATAATTACGGCATCCCATATTCAATCACATTTCTTCACTAAATCAGAAAAAATATCATCCGAACAAACCATAACCAAAAAAGATTGATAGGAGAATGAGAGAAGCTTATGTATTGCATTTTATATAAAAAACAAAAAATACCGACGATTGTCAGTATTTCTTAATATTTTATTTTTAAAGTCCAGCTATTTCAAAGAATTTAGATAACTTTATATTCTTAGCCTCACAAATTCTCATTATAGTAATTAAACTAATTTGATAAGTGTCATCTTCTCTAATTCTCCTTACAGTCTTTTCATCAAGATTAGTCTCGGTTGCAAACTGACTATTATTATTCAGGGGAATAACCCACGTATCCCTTATAAATTCAACAATCTTTCTATTTGTAACTTTCATAGAAACAAATAAAAGTGATATTCTATAAAATAATTCGGACTCAAATCCGAATTATCAAATTTTTTTATTATATTTGTGATATAAGTTACAAGAATGTAACTTTGCGATAGTTCAAAGAAATATAGAAGCTATTGCTTAGATTCTCGCATTAGAAAACTGGTAATTTTATGTGTACGAGAAGATAAGTAAATGTGCTCACGACTTCGGCGTGGGCTCACTTATCGTACACGGGTATACCAGTGCCTCTAATGCTGTAAGTTGAGTTCCACGCTTTTTCTTTTGTTCTAAAATAAAAGAAATAAGGGTTCAAAATATAAGTAGAATTCATCTTATTGATCTAAGCAGTTCCTTCCAGCAAAATTTGCTAAAATACGCTGCTTATGAAAAGAATAGACTCTTTACCCAGAAAGCTGACCAATCTTCAGTTGTACGAACTACTGAAAAATGGCGACCCTGCTGCTCTGGAATACATTCATCTGCGCTATAAAAGACTTCTTTTCTGGGTTGGATGGCAGGTGCTGAAGGATGATTTTGTAGTGGATACTATTGTTCAGGATACCTTCCTCAAACTGTGGCTGCACCGCGACAATATTGAAACGCCTGATCATATAACCGGCTTTTTACGCTTTGTGATGAAGAGGGATTGTATAGCCTATGTGACTGCGCCCAAGAATAAATTCACCCGCCTTATGGCTTCTCTTGACAGTTTTGAGAATTATCAGGAGTATCTTGCAGGTTACGACCCTCTAAAAGATAAAGAGTACTTACATAGCCAGGAATCCGACCAAAACAAATTCGATGAAATCACAAAGGTTTTACCCGTACTGAACCCCAAAAGGAAACACCTGATAGAACTCTGCCTGGAATATGGCTTCCAGTATAAACCTATCGCAGAGGCTATGGGAAGCAGCGTTACAGGCATCAGCATGGAGGTGAGCAAAGCCATAGATGAGCTTCGGAAAATTCTTAAAGTCACCTCGTTTGAGGAGCCGGAGGAAAAAAATGAACTTAAACAAGAGCAGTCAGAACAACTCAGCAGTCAGCAGCTCGAGATCATCAAAAAAAGGTTTAAACAGAAATCCTCTTTTGCAGTTATTGCACAAGAACTGCAACTACCGGAAAAAGAAGTTCATCGGGAATTTCTGTACGCCTATCAACATCTGCAAAATCATAACACTTCCGAAATACCGCTGTGATATGGAAAAGTCTACGATAACCCTGACCCGGAAAATTCAGCTGGTGATTGATGTTCCACCTGAAGATAAAAACCAAATGTGGGAAAAGCTCTACCGGTATCAGAACCGCTGTTTCCGGGCGGCTAATCTGATTGTTTCCCATCTGTATGTACAGGAAATGATCAAGGATTTCTTTTATCTCACCGAAGAAATTCAATATAAATTAGCTGATGAAAAAAAAGAAGAAATGGGAATCTTCGACCGTTCGAAAACAAACACCACAGCACGCCTGGTCTTTGATCGTTTTAAAGGAGAAATCCCCACAGACATTCTGGGATGCCTGAACAATACGATCCAATCTACCTTTTCCAAAAACAAAGCCGACTACTGGCAGGGATCACAATCACTGAGGAACTTTAAAAAAGACATTCCCATTCCGCTTCCGGTCAAGTGCATCAGTAAAATGAAGTATGATGCGGAAAAGAAAGCGTTTAGCTTTAATATGTTTGCGATCCCGGTAAAAACCTATTTAGGGAGAGATTTCTCTGATAAGCATTTGGTCCTGGAACGCCTTTTAAGAGAAGAGATTAAGCTGTGCAACTCACAGGTCCAGCTGAAAGACGGTAAGATCTTTTGGCTGGCCGTCTTTGAATTTCAAAAAGACGACCACCGTTTAAAACCCGAAATAATTGCTGAAGCATCTCTATCATTAGAACATCCTATTGTGGTAAAAGCCAACAATGTGCGAATGAATATTGGCTCAAAAGAAGAATTCCTCTACCGCAGGCTAGCGATCCAGGCTAGTAATAAAAGGATTCGAACCGGAGTTGCTTATTCCCGTTCAGGACATGGAACCAAACGGAAACAGAAGGCACTGCACAAAACAGTGGATCTGGAAAATCGTTTTGTCAGTCATCATCTTCATCTATACAGCCGGATGCTGATTGATTTCTGCATCCGGCAGCAGGCAGGCACACTGATTCTAAAAGATCAGGAGGACAAGATCGGGATTGCAAAAGAACAGGAATTTGTGCTGCGCAACTGGAGCTATTATGAATTGCAGACCAAAATAAAATATAAAGCAGAAAAAGCCGGTATCGAATTGATCATCGGATAGCTAAAAAAATGAGGGTGCTTGTAAACCCGTAGGGTGAGGTTTTGAACACTCACTAAATACTGGAAACTGAGTAATTTTTCCGGTGTATACAACGGCGTAGGTTTCTTTTTTTTCAAAAATGAAGAAAGCATAACCAAAAAGGCAAAGTATAGCAATAGAAATCCTACACTAAAAGGTATCATCAATCAATCTAGCGAGATTGCTTGCCTGATTCCTTGCTTTCCTGACTTCTTGCTTCCTTGATTGCTATCAATCAAAAGAGATTACTCTGCAATATATTGCGGTTATTAGAGTCTTTTTCTCTTTCTTTTATTTTGAATTGGAATATCCTCAGCCTCATAAGTTGAATTGTTATTACCGAATTGCAACAGAGAGAAAAGCTGATTTGTAATCTCATTATCTTTAAAAATCTCATTGAAGACTGAAAATGGAACCGTATTTTCTTGTGAAATTTTTTGTGCTATTTTTTCCATTTCCGATATCAACTTTTGCTTATCTGTTCTATCCAGGTGTGGATTTCTAAATCTTGAAAATTTGATTTCCCTCTCAACAATATTAATAACAGAATCCAAATATTTTTTCTTTTCAGAAGCAAAAACTGTAGGGTTGGTCAATAGTGCAGAGTTTTTGTTTTTGAATAGATGTACATGCTTTTTTAAATCATCAACCTTTGTATTGAGTTCAGTGATTTGTTTTGACTTAGATTCCAACTCAGTTTTATTTTTAAGAATTATGCTTTTGTATGTTCGAAATGCTTTTTCATAATTCTCAATGGTCTTGTCAGTCTTAATTTTTTTAAAACCTAGAAAATCATTTTCCTTTACAATCAGCTCCTCCGATTTCTTCGAACCCATTTCAGACTTCATCAAATCATACCTTTCTTCCAAAACTTTGAGATCTTCTTCTTTCTGCTGAATCTTAAACTCAATCGCTTCCAATCTTCCTCTGGAACCAGAAACCCCTCTTTCCATATTCAGGCATTCTGCTGTCAGATCCTGCATTTTCGAATAGTGGAAAGATTGGTGTTTAAGTGTTTTACCAGTTTTTAAATCCTGCCAGTCAACTACCAAATGAGCGTGATAATTTGGTTTCCATTCTTTCGTGTCTTTATCAGTGTGTCCTTCGTCTTTATGAATGGCGATCTGAAAAACACGGATGTTCAATTCTTCTTCCAGTCTCTTTGCTAAGTTCTGAAGTTCCAGCATCGTTGTATTTTCTTTGATCACCACAACCGCTTCCCGAACAGGCATTGCATTCTTCTGTAATTTCCTTCCGGACTTTTCTTTGCAATACGCTTCGATCTTTTGAATCCTGTCAGCTATTTTCTGCTCCATCCAGTATTCATTCTTTGGTGTAAGGTCTTTACGGATGTAATCAAAAGTTTTCTTCCTGAAATTATGGGTTTCAGAATCGGACTTAACAACTTTGAAATTAATAGAGGTCTTCATTGCTTTTACATCTTTAAAGTTTTACATTTTTATTGTTTTATGCTTTTAAATTTTTACTGAAGATTGCTGTAGTTATATTACGCAGCATTACTTTTTACCTGTGTTTATTTAACACACCTTCGACAAAAATAGATCTGGTGTTTTTTACAAAGGTTCAAGAAGCTAACCTGATATTATTTTACTCAGGTTAAAAGCCTCGCAGAGCGTATTAGAAACTTTGTTGGAAGGCACGACCTTCAAAGTTGCGAATGCGCTCCTAACTTCTGCGGGTAGTTGGTAAAAAATACAGAACGTTTTATCACCGTTTCCTTTTAAAACCATTTGATTTTTTTATTTCCGGCTCCTGATCTCTTGTTTGTTGTTTATCCTGTTCTGGAAATTTATCAGATTGTTTTCCTTGCTTATTTGATAGATTATTTTTCATTCTGTGTCTCAAAAATTCGTTAAGATCTTTATGGTTGGAATAAATTCCTGAATGATCTTTTGCTTCCGGAAAGAATTTTATAATCTCTGATCTGCATTTAATTCCTGCATTATCATTGTCCAGAAAAAGATGGATGTCAGGATAGTTTTTCAGATGCTCTATCGATTTATTTAAAAGAGCAATGGAATTCATCACAAGGATATCTCCTGCAAAAGACTTTTGCAATTCAATAAAAGACAGTGCATCTATAAAACCTTCAAAAACAGCTACACCTCTGACATCTGTATCTTGAATATTTGATTTATTCTGACCATTGACGCTGAGATCTATTAGTGAAACATCCTTTTTTAATAATGAACCTTTGTAAAAAGCATTACGCAATTCAAAACCGCCAGATAAGTTCTCGAAACCAATGGCATAGAGTTTCTTGCTTCTCATGGTAAATCGTACTTCTTTTATATGATCATAGACTTTAGGACTTAATCCACGTCCCTGCAAATATTGTTTCAGGTTTGGATTCTGGAGATCGAGTATTTCATCGATTGTGTAATTTGCTTCTGACTTTATAATCTGTTGTTGCTGATGAAAAGAAGAAAAATTCTGCTTCTCTGCCCATATCAAAACTTCATTGACCGAGGTATTTAAATACTTCTTCATAAAGTCGGTGTTATTGCCACCGACACCTTCTGAATGGAGATACCAGGCATTAATTCTTTTATCCAATTTGAAAGAGGCTTGGGATTCGCTGGCAAAGGGGTTGAGATACCAAGCTTCTTTTTCATTTTGTTTCGTGGGAAGGTGTCCGAGAGAAAGGAGGACTTCTTCCAACGATATGCTGTTGAATTTTTTGCAGTTCATTTTTGCTATGTTTTTTATTAAATATACTTACCTAGTTACCGATCTGTTGATAATCAAATGAATGATTCTCTTTTTGCGACTACCTGGATTTACCTACTTACCCAATGTTATTATATAGTTAACTTAGGTAGGTTTGGATTTCTCTACTTACCTGATTAAAACTTTCACATTGTGTCACTTAAAGCCCTTAGGTAGGATGGTAGATTACTTCTGTTTAATTACTTTATGATCTTCAACCGGATGAGATAACCGTAGATCTGTCTTTGGGGATGTTTGACCCTTGGAAATTTGAAAGATGATAAAGCTCTCCCGATCTTTAAATGATTTAAACGGACACCGTGAGAATTCAGATCGATCATCACTTCTGTCGCGGTCATAAATTCCTCCAGATGATCGGAAGGTTCATAGAACTTGTTCACGATCTCCTGTTCCAAGGTCATTTGCGTAAATCTTTCATTGCGTTTTTCATTCTCCAGAATATCTGTTACAGATAGTTCCGGATTATAATTTTTCCTTTTATAAGCATTGAAATAAGCTTGCGCCCAGACCTTGTCAATATCGATCTCCGACGAATAATTGAAGTTGATCTTCTCGATCACTTAGAAAATGATCCACCTTACACTTCCCGAATCATCGGTTAGAAAATCTGTTTTGTTTGTTGATCCCACAAAGCTGCAGATCCGCTCCAGGTATTCTGATTTCCTTGCATAGGGCAATCTCTCGTTAATATGCGTTTTGGAGATATAGGCCTTTAAAGAATTAATATCTGCTTTAGCAAGAACTGATAATTCATCCAGATTGATGATCAGATTCTTGCACAATTTGATCCTGCTGTCTTTGTCTAAACCAATGTCTTCAGAAATATAATTCATCAGTTTTTCAGGAATAAAAAACCTTAAATAGGTTGATTTCCCGTTATTCTGGATGGCATTCGCAAGAACCAGACAATGTTTGTTTATCTTTTCTTTTTCCAAAGCACATAATACCGCTCTGGTAAACCATTTTTCGGTATGGTAGAAAAATGAAGCGTCATCATTGGTTTTCACATAAGAACAAAGCTTCCTGATATAATCTTCACCATCCCAATCTTCCAGACTTTCAAAATATTCTGAAATAGGATCATACTGTTCTATCAAATGACTTCTGACCAGGATCTCCAGTTTATTGATCGGGATATCAACTCCTGACTGGATAAGTTCGATAAATAGTGAGTTCAAATTTAGATCTGACCATTTTTTATCTGAACTCAATTTGATCTCAAACTCCAGAGATATGGTATTGAATCGAATTGAATATTTAGAATTGAGATAATTCAATGCCCGGTCAAAGATCGTTTTAGTTTCTGTACCGGTTTGATAAAGCGTTTTATTCTCTTCCATAAACATTAGGGATTGTGGAAACGGAACAAATAATTCTTATATCTGAACTCTACTTCCAAGTAAAACAAACATCTAAAACCTAACTGCTGCCACAGTCAGGTTTTATTTTTTGCGTAAAGAAAATTCTATGGCTTCCTGCTGAATTTCATCATTGGATTTATGGCTGTTTTTCAACAACCATTCATCAATTTTTGTACGTTCAAAGAATAGCACTTTCCCATTAGGTTTAGAAAAAGGAAGACTGTTGGTATGAACTAATTTATAGATATAGGATTTTTTGAATCCTGTATAATCTGAAAGTTCTTCAACATTAAGAATAGATTTGAGACCGACAATGTGCTTTTCAATTCGGTTCAGCTTGTGAAGGATAATTTCGTTTTCCATTGCTTTACTATTTTAAAATTTGTGTGGCAAAGGAAAACAAATGACAATGTCATTAAAATACTCGGATAGTCAAAACACCTTTTTACAAAGGGTTTTACAGTATAAAATTTGAATATCAGGAAGTTAATCTAATGACCTCCTCAATTTCGGATACGTTCATTTTACGAATCGAAATGTTTTGATTGACAAATTTTGACTTCTGGTAGAAGCCAGATTCAATTTTTTTAGTTCAAATTAATTTTCCAAGCATATCAGCCCTGCTACTAAGTAAAATATAAGTTTCATTTAGCATTGGCAAGAACAAATATCGAAATCAAAATTCAGTGATCAAGTTGATTTAAATGAGAAATTGAAATTCTTCATAGAAAAATAGAATTGAACTCCGAGAGTCTGACGAAGAAATAGTTGATTGACTATTGAGATAACAGAATAATAATATTTCATAGTAATTAGACCTTTGTTTCATAGTGCTTATTTCAAAAATATTAGATATAAAATATAAAAAAAAATTTTAATATTATTTTATAAGTGACATGAAACAAGTAGTTTAACGAAATAATTTTTTCACATCTAAAAAGAATTAAATGCTAGTATTTATTTTTTTCGAAAAAATTTTTGCTGTTCTCAAATAATTTATATATTTACCTCGATAATATCAAATCAATATTTAGATCAGGAGAAACCCGAAAATCCTTTAAAGAGTAGGGGCATAAATAAAATATTATACATGAAAAATTTAGAAAAATTGGAAGATTTTCAATTGCAAAATGATCAATTGAACACAATTGTTGGACAAGGTGGTCCACTTGAACCTTCTTTTGAAACTGGTTCTGTTACTACTGGAGCAGGACAAGAGCAATTAAATGACTGGCCAGCTCCGGGACAAACAACTTGCGTTAATTATACAGGCGATATATGGGATGGCAGCGATCCTCGAACAATGTTACGTTTAGGTGAAACTTATTCATAGTCTTACTATTAAAATTATCTGGGTACAAAACCGAGATAATCTCTTCAAATAAATAATTACCAAATTAAAACGATAAGAAAAACAACTTGTTTTTCTTATCGTTATTTTATATTATGAAATCTATATTTGTAACATTCTTTTTTTTAAGCGGTATACTTAGTTCTCAGTCAATAGAACTAAGGGACAAAACATTAATTAAATATTATGAATCAATTATTAATGCTGAAAATAATATAGTCGAAAATAATTTATCAAAAGCAAATGAATTTTATAATATTGCTTTTGCCACTCTTAATGAGCCTCAAACCAAAGATATTTTTAATAGTATGCAGGTCTCAATAAAGCTAAAGGACTTCAATGATGCATTTCAAAAGTATAATAGATTAAAGTGTTTAGGATATTCTTTCAATAATGATTTCAGAGAAAAAACCTTTAAAAACTATAATAATAAAGAAAAAGATTGTAGCAAAAAAATAGATATAGCATATAAGAAGACATTAGATTCATTATATGATATAGATCAAAAATATAGAAATTTATCTAATGGTGACTACAGTAAATATAAACAAGAGATAACAATAAGTGATAGTGTGACATCTCTTAAGTTGCTAGATTTATTTCAAAAAAAAGGTTTTCCAAATGAATATGATATAGGGGTTAATACGAATGGAGACATTTCTTTCCAAAAGTTTTATTTTATTATCTGGCATCAATTGGCAACAAACAGATACAGTTCACAAAAAGTAAATTTTTCAGAAGAACTTGACAAAGCTTTAAACAAAGGGAAAATTTCACCAGAAAATGCTGCTTTCCTTTTTGAACTTACTAATAACTCTAATAATTTTTCATCAGTCCATTTTGATATTTTAGAGTTCTTTACAAATAGTGGCTCTACTCCAATGAGAGAGCAAATCATCAATAAAACAGCTGTTGGAGACTGTTGTTATGTGCATGTTTGGTTTTTTCCAGAGAGAAGAAATGAAAAAGCGATCCAGATGGTACAAAAAATTAATGAAAACAGAAAAAAAATTGGATTATCCGATTTGGATACTGAACTAAAAAAGAAAGTTTTCTATTTGAAAAATAAGGAATATCTTTTCCCTCGCTTAGGTGTTATGGGAAAGGAAATTAATGACTTAAGCAAAGTTGAGTTTTTGAAAAAAAGTCTAATTAAATTATAATGATTCTTATTATCAGTGTCGAAAATGATGGTATCACTAATGATATCTGTGCATCTCTGGTACATCAAAAAAAGGAATTTGTCAGAATTAACGAAAGTCAATATATAACTGATGTTTTTTTTGATTTCACTCTTAAGCAATTTGAATTTACAATAAATAATATAGTATACAATCTTAATCAGTTTTCTTCTGTTTATTATCGCAATGGAACTATTGTATATAAAGATATTTCTCTTGAAATTGATTCGCCTATAAAACTTTTTTATGAAACAGAATTGAGTTCAATAACTGAATTTATTTTTCATTATTTACACAAAAATTGCAGACGTATTTATGGAAATATAATTAATAAAAAAGTCAACAAATTAGAGGTTTTGCACTTAGCTGGAACATTAGGTTTTAAAATTCCCCAAACATATGTATTTTCTAATCCAAAATGTTTAGAGTTTTTAACTGATGTAGAAAACAAGCTAATTACTAAATCTATTTCAGAAATGAGTCCTATCCTCTACAAGAATGAACTTTATCTGAATTATACGAGAGAAATTTCTCTTGATGAAATTCTTGGAAAAACACACGAAATTATACCATCTTTAATTCAAGATAGAATTCATGTAGAATATGAATTGAGAGTATTTTTCTTTGAAAATAAAATATGGGCAATTGCCATGTTTGATTTCGAGAATAATGTGGATGTTAGAAATGTCAGAAGTAAAAAATTTATTCCTTACGAACTTCCGTATGACATTCAAGAAAAAATATTCGCCATTGCTTCAAAATTAGAATTAAAAACTGGAACTATAGATTTACTAAAGTCCAACAATGACTTTTATTTTCTTGAAGTAAACCCTTCAGGTCAATTTCAGGATTTAAATTATTGGGGTAATTATAATATAGATCAATATATAGCAGAACAATTATGAAAGATAAATTGCATTTGAAAGGTGTAGAATACACTTTACAAGAATGGTCAAAATGTAACGTGATTTCGAAAGTAAAATTTACTAGTAGAGACGATATAAAAAGTAAAAAAATACTGATAATCAGATCACCAAAAAAATATCCTAATTTATTTTAATAATTATGTATTTGCGATTATTTGATTCTGTACGCATTACTGAGGGTGTTAATAGAGCTATAATTTTTGATACTACCTCTGGCTTTTTAAATTTTATTCCAAAAAGTTTTTCAGCTTTATTATCTGATGAAAATCAAAATTATTCTTTGTTGCTAGAAGAATTAGATAATGAATCAAAAAAAACATTACAACAATATATTGATTTCATTCTCACGAATCATTTAGGATTTATTGTTAAAAGTTTAGGGGAATTAGCATGTTTTAAAAAATCTAAAGATGTTCACTTTAGTTCATCAGAGGTTGATTATCTTATTTTTGATTTATATCCATCAGATTTGACTAGTGATATTGTACAACAGATTGATGATTTAGGAATAAAGTTTGTCCAATTAAGAGTTTTGGAACAATCAACTTACACAGAAATACTAAAACTTTTTTCAAATATAGAGTTATTTAATAATACTTCTGTAAATGAAGTTTCTATCGTATTATCATATAGTTCTGACTTAGAAGAATGTATAATTAGGGGAGATGTAGTAAAGTCAAGCATATTTTTACAATTTATCTTTCATAGTTGTACTATAAATGAAATGAAAGTGTATGGTAATATTCAAATATCAAAGATTAATAATAAAATAAAAATTCCTTTAAGTTGTGGATGTATAAACTTAAATAACTTAAATATCAATCGGTCATTTTATATTGAAGCTCTAAACCACAACTCTTGTCTCCACAAGAAAATATCAATTGATTATGAGGGTAACATCAAAAACTGTCCATCGATGGTTAAAAATTTCGGAAACATAAAACAAACTTCTTTACGCAAAGCATTATTAGACAATGATTTTAAGGAATATTGGGATGTTAACAAAGATGAAATTGAAGTTTGTAAAGATTGTGAGTTTCGATATGTATGTACCGATTGTAGAGCATATACTGAAAAAGGTGAGGATAATCCAGGAACAATAAATCTTTCTAAGCCTTTAAAATGTGGTTATGATCCTTACACAGGAGTTTGGAATGACTGGAGCATTAATCCACTTAAAGAGAAAGCCATCAAGTTTTACGGTTTACAGGAAATATTAAAATACTAAAAATTGGCTAAAAAATTTCCATTTTACATACAACCTGATGCAAAAGACTGTGGTCCCACTTGTCTCAGAATCATCAGCAAATACTACGGAAAAAGCATTTCCTTACAACAGATTCGTAATCTTTCAGAAACCACTAGAGAAGGAAGTAGCATGCTTGGCTTGAGCGATGCTGCTGAAGATTTAGGATTTCGTACTTTAGGTGTTAAAATCGATTTTAATATACTTGCTGAAGATGTGCCTTTTCCATGTATTATACACTGGAACAAAAATCATTTTGTAGTTGTTTACAAAATTGATAAAAAGAATACGGTTTACGTTTCAGATCCAAGTTACGGATTGATTACTTATTCCAGAGAAGAATTTATCAAACGATGGATCGGCGAAAATGCCAACGGAAATACTGTAGAAGGAATCGCTTTAATTCTTGAAACCACACCGGCATTTTTCCAGACTGAGTTTGATGATAAAGAAAGTAAAGCCAGTTTTTCTTTTCTCTCAAAATATCTGCTTAAATATAAATCTTTAATCATCCAATTGGCGGTCGGTTTACTAGCGGGAAGTTTACTTTCGCTCATTATGCCCTTCCTAACACAGAGTATCGTGGATGTGGGAATTCAGAATCAAGATCTGAATTTTATATATCTGGTTCTCTTAGCTCAAGTGATGCTTTTTCTTGGTAGAATGGGAATTGAGGTCATCCGAAGCTGGATTTTACTTCATCTTTCCACCAGAATTAACATTTCAATCATCTCCGATTTCTTTATAAAATTAATGAAACTTCCAATCAGTTTCTTTGATACAAGAATGACAGGAGATATCATGCAGAGAATCAACGACCATCATAGAATTGAACAGCTTCTGACTAATTCTTCTATAAATACGTTATTCTCACTTGTCAATTTAATTATTTTCAGCATCGTTTTGCTGTTTTATGATTACAGATTATTTGTTGTTTATTTGGTCGGAGCGATTTTGTATATCGGATGGATCACTTTTTTTCTCGGAAAACGAAAAGAACTTGATTATAAAAGATTTTCCCAGGTCTCACAGGAACAAAGCAAAGTGATCGAACTCATCAACGGCATGCAGGAAATTAAAATGTTTAACGCCGAAAAGCAAAAACGTTGGGACTGGGAGTTTTTACAGGTAAAACTTTTTAAGCTAAAAATAAAATCGTTGTCATTGGAGCAGTGGCAATCGGTTGGTGGGAATTTCATCAACCAGATGAAAGATATTTTGGTAAGTTTTCTTTCTGCTAAATTGGTTTTGGAAGGAAATCTTACTTTGGGGATGATGCTTTCTGTTCAGTACATTATCGGACAGTTAAACAGTCCATTATTACAATTGATTGACTTTATCAAACAAACTCAGGACGCCAAAATTTCTTTGGAGAGATTAGGCGAAATTCATGATAAAGAAGATGAAGAAAATAAGGATGAGCAGTATGCTACCGAAATTCCCGAAAAAGATATAGAAATTAGTAATATATCTTTCAGGTATATTGGTTCAGATATTCCTGTTTTTGAAAACTTAAGTTTAAATATTCCTCACCAAAAAACCACAGCAATTGTTGGAGCCAGCGGAAGTGGAAAAACAACACTTTTAAAATTGTTGATGAAATTTTATGAACCCAACGAGGGGGAAATAAAAATAGGAAATACCCAAATGAAAAATATTTCACCAAGGTTCTGGAGAGATCAGTGCGGTGTGGTGATGCAGGAAGGATATGTTTTTAATGATACGATTGCCAATAATATCGCTGTAGGTGAAGATTATGTAGATAAAACAAAATTAAGAAAAGCGGTAGAAATTGCTAATATTAAAGAATTTATTGAAGGTTTACCTTTAAGCTATAATACAAAAATAGGAAATGAAGGCGTTGGCGTAAGTGGCGGACAAAAGCAAAGACTTTTCATCGCAAGAGCGGTTTATAAATCTCCGGAATATATCTTTTTCGACGAAGCAACGAGCGCTTTAGATGCGAATAATGAAAAAGTAATCATGGAAAATCTGGAACAGTTCTTTAAAGGAAAGACGGCCATTGTAATCGCTCACAGATTGTCGACAGTAAAGCATGCCGATAAAATTATTGTTTTAGACAAAGGTAAAGTTGTGGAAGAAGGAAATCATGTAGAATTGGTAGCTTTAAAAGGAGAATATTACAGACTCGTTAAAAATCAGTTAGAACTTGGAAACTAAAAAAGACATTTTAGACAACATAGAACTGCGCTCAGAAAGCGTTCAGGATATACTTACAGAGCCGCCACATTGGATGTTCCGATGGGGAAATACAATTATATTACTTATATTATTACTCATTCTTGCGATGAGTTACATCATCAAATATCCGGAATTTGTTCCGGCTCCGATTATTGTGACTTCACAAAATCCACCAGAGAAAATTGAAGCAAGAAGCAGTTCAAAAATTGAAAAAATATTCATTAAAGATCATCAAAAAGTAAAAAAAGGCGATGTAATGATGGTTTTGCAGTCAACCGCAAATTATCAAGATGTTTTAAAATTGAAAAAATTGGTAGACTCTATTGCGTCGGATCAGCTTCTATCTTTCCCTGTGAAAGAGGCTTCTCATTTTAAATTAGGTGAACTTCAGAGTGATTACAACAGTTTTGCGAAAGCTTTTCAGGACGAGAATTTATTTACCCGTTTACAGCCTTATGCGCCAGAAAATATTGCAACGAATCTGAGTATTTCAGAATCCAGAGGCCGAATTGCTAATTTAAGGCAGCAAAAAAATCTGGAAGCAGCAAAGGCCGAGCTTTCCCGTAAAAGCTATCAAAGATCTCGGGAATTATTTAATCAAGGCGTGATTGCAGCGGTAGAACTCGAAACTGAAAAAATAAAATATCTTCAGGCTCAGCAAAACTTAGAAAATTTAAATATTTCTCTGTCTCAATTACAGGAAAGTATTTCTAATTTCAATAAAACAAAAAGCGGAACCGCAATCAACACCGAAAAAGATAAAATTACTTATTCGTCGCAAACTCTTCAATTATTTGAGCAATTGCGGAAATCTTTAAAACAATGGGAACAGAGTTATCTTATTGTTTCTTCTACCAATGGAATGGAAAGTTTTCAGCAGTTTTATGGCGAAAACCAATTTGTAAAAGCAGGTGATCCTATAGTGTCTATCTTACCGGATAATACTGAACAATTGGTGGGTAGAATGTCGGTACCAACAGCCAATTCGGGGAAAATTATTCCCGGAGAAAAGGTGTTGATTAAATTAGATAATTATCGCTTTCAGGAATATGGAATTATCGAAGGGAAAGTACAGAATATCTCATTAATTCCGGATGATAAAGGAAATTATTACGTAGATGTTGTGCTGCCAAAAGGTTTAAAAACATCATACAATAAAACCCTTAAATTCGACAAAGAGCTTAGAGGAAATGCGGAAATCGTGACGCAGGATCTTAGATTGATTGAAAGGTTTTTCTATCAGATAAGAAAATTATTAGGTTATCAAAATTAATTAAAGCTATAAATAATGTCGTTATTTTCAAATTGAAATTTTTAAAATGCACACTTATGTTAAAGGTTATGATTGCTAAATCATGCGTATCTTCCGAGAGATAGTTGTCAGTTGTTTAGGAATGAAGAATCTTATAAATGTTGATTTTTCATACCATTCTGAATGTTATTTGCAAGGACCAAAACAATGTTTGTTTTTTTTCTTTTTTTAACGTGCACAAGACCGCTCCAGTAAACCATTTTTCGGTAAGGTACAGAAATATTTAAATTTGAATATCATTGCTTTACAAAACAAAATTGGTGTAAGCACTATTCAGGCTTCCGTACGGAATTTGAGAAATTTCTTCTTTCTCATACTTTACAAAATGTGCTATTGTAAAGTTCATTAAGCCTTTTCTCTTTGCTCTCTCAAATTTGATGTCGCCACCCTCTAAAATTAAATGTAACAAAGAAAATAATTCGGTATAAGTAATTACATTTTTTCCAGATGTCCCAACCCATTTTATTTTATTCTCAATCTCTTTTCCCTTCAATAAATCTTGAAAATCATTTAATGAACTGTCATCAATATTTTTTGTATTTAATTTAATGACCTCCTCAATTTCGGACACTTTCATTTTTCGAATCGAAATATTTTGATTAACTAAATTTTTGATTTCGGGTAGAAGTGCAGATTCAAATTTTTTAGTCCAAATTAGTTTTCCAAGCATAGCGACTCCTACCAATAAATAAAACATTATTGACAGACGATAGAAGAATAATACATATTGATTGGAGATCGAAATATCTTCAGCATCATCAGTAAAATACCAAAATAAATAATGTAGATGAAAATTCTGGGTCTTTCTATCCGAGCAATCCACCAATCACGATCGAGACAAAAAAAATAATAGAGAATCCATTTTATATTTACTTTACAAAACGGATAAAGAATAAAAATATTTAATACGAATGCAATCACCTTAAATATAGAAATTCTTAAGTTGATTGGAATAAGGTATACTCCCAGCAGAGTTATAAGCGAGATAACAAATGAAACAAGAATTAATAGGGAAGGTCTACTTTCTATATTTATTTTCTTCATATCTCAATATTTAATTCGGGAATAATCTCGGCTGCTTCTTTCATTTTGCTATCAACAATTTTTGCATATATCTGTGTAGTTCTCAATTCTCTATGTCCTAGTCTTTTGGAAACTGTATAAATATCTGCACCATTTTCCAGAAGTAAGACAGCATTCGTATGTCGAGCTGAATGAAAAGTAATATGTTTCGGAACCGCAGCACGATTGCACCAGCGGACAATTTCTGTATTATAGGTCATCCCATATTTTAAACCTTTGAAAACTCTTTCTTGTGGATCTTGTCTTTCGCCCAACAATTCTCTGGCTTGTTTTGAAATATAAAGATATTCTACACCCTCTGTTTTTTCTTGTCGGAAATTGACTCTTGAAATATCGCCTTCATCACGGACTTCTTTCCAAATTAAAGTATTGATATCCGACCAACGTAATCCTGATAAACACGAAAAAAGAAAAGCTTTTTTCAAAACCGGATATTTTCATTCCGCTTTGGCTAAACGTTGTAATTCATCAAAGATCAAATATTCTCGTTGGCTTTCAGCCTGTTCAAATGATTTAATTTTGGCTGCATAATTTATTGTCAAATAGCCATTATCAAAGGCATTTCGCAGTGCAGCTTTAAACTTGTTGAAATAAGAATATTTTGAGTTTTGAGAAAGAGGTAGTTCACTTCTAGTAAGAGCATCTTTCTCAAAATATCTGTAAACTTTTTTGACGAAATTTTCATCAATTTCATCGAAAGTCATGTTTTTAGAAACAATTTTTTTGAGATGTTCTTCAGTGAGTTCAGCGAAAAAATTTAGAAATACTCTTTTGGATTTTGCAGTATTTTTTAACTCGAATCTTCCTTGAGCATATTCAGCTTTACGAATCGCTAATATATTTTCTGCAAATTGCAAAGCTTCTTTATTGTCTTTCTTTTCTTTGGCAGTTTTTGGATTGTCAATTAAGTAAGTATCTAAATTCTCAAAACTTCTAAGATGTTTTCTTTTTCCGTCATTAGTCATTTCAGACCCACGATAAAACTCAAGTGACAGGCTGATCCTCCCGTCTTTTAATTTCCTTTGAATAAGTGATATTTTCATAAATTTGGATTTGTACTACTTCTGTACTACTTTTCACCATTTTGGTGACTTGAAGTTGTACAGAAGTGGTACAAATATACAAACAAACTCCAAAAAAAGGAAAATAATTTTTTGTAAATATCTGATAATCAAATAAAAGAAGGAAAAAGGAATCAAAGAAAAGCTTAATTATTTCCCGATACAAAACTTAGAGTTCAAAACAACCTGTTGTTTATCAGTGTGTTATAATTTATGAGGGACAAATGAGTCACACGTTAATTTTAACGGTAATGAACTGTTTCAAAGATAGTTATAGTTTTGTGTTAAACCAAATTAAATTCAATTTCTGCATTGGTTGAGAAAGGCTACGGGAATTTTATTGCTACCTTTCCATTAACGAGGATACTGAATAAGAAATCCTCAAATAGGCCTTATACAGAATGTTTGTAAATTAAGACATAATAAACAAATGGTGCAATTCTAATTTTTTGCTTTTATATTACTAGGATAACCATGGCGATAGAAGGAAGTATATTTTATGTTGCAAAAATCCTGTAGTTCTTAAAACATTTGTCATAATCTGGAACTACGTAATATAGTTTTAAATTACTAATCCAATTTTATTCAACAGAGATTCTGTTACAACTTACCTTAATTCGGATACACTGTTTGTTTCCAGTCTTTAGAACTTTGTCATACTTAAAACAATATAGTATGAACACATTTAAAATGTTAGTTATAGCTGCCAGTATGGGTATGTATTCCAATGTTATGGCAGCTATCTATGTAAAAGGCACAATTTCTTTTAACTCGCAGATTGCGGACAAAAATGTTTCAATTTCTGAATGGAATAAAAATTATAGTAAAATGGACACGCTCAAATCCAACCAGACAATCATCAATTTAGGGGGACACCAGGTTCCTGTTTTAAAGGGAGGACTTTATGACAGATTCCGTTCAAACCCACCTTTGGCAGTAGTTGAAAAAGAAGCTCCTGAAATTGATCTGAGCTGGTTTAAAACTATTCAAAAACAGAAAAAGGAGGTCGGCTTTACAACATACTCTCCTAATTTCTATTATAGTAATAGTAGTATAACGGCAATATATACTGCTGATATGAAAATGCTGAAAAAGCTAATCCCAGCAGAAGTTCGTGATATTGTGAAACCTATTTCAATTACACCTGGACGTGGCCTGGTTGCAATCACAGCATATGCTTACCATTATTGTGATAATGATTCCTATAATGAGTTATCTATCTCTATTGTAACTACGAAGCCAAACTCCACCAATTGGGGCGTATTTTCCCTTATGAAGGAGCTTAAGAATAAAAATCTTTGGGGGTACGTTCTGAAGCTTCCTGTAGACACAGAACTGGCGAGAGTTCGTGGAGTAGTGGGATATAACCTGCCGAAATGGTTGATTCCAATGAAATATAGTGATCAAGGAGAGATGATGAAGTTCGACTTTTATGATGAGTCCGGGAAAATGGATTTTTCGATGGGAGGAAAAAAACTGGCTATTGGAGATGTTCAACCGGATATTGTCCGTTCAAACTTTATTAACAAGGATAGAAATGGCCAACTGACTCACGGTTATACTGATGTCAGAGCCATTAAGAAAGCAAGTAGTAAAAAGAAAGAAGATCTGCAGCTCAAACTTACCGACGGGCCTTTGTCCACATTTATCAAATCGTTGCACCTTGGTAAAATGATGCGCTACGATTATCAGCCGGAATTCCAGGCAGCCTTATATACACCAGAGTTAACAGACGAATCTAAAAAATAGTACAGAACTATTAACCGTACATGTAATTATCCAAGACAATATCGGGAGCAATGGTCAAGTTGGCGAGGGATTGAACAAATCAGAAATGAACAAACTTCAATTAAAAAAAATCAGTAAATTAGTTATGTATAAAATCAGAAAATCAAAATATGAAAACTCCAGAAAAGGTTTCGTCAATTAATGCCCTGCATCAGTTTCTAGGATTGAAAAAACCGTCGAATCCACTGATTAGTGTGTTCAATTTTGATGATGTCAATCTGGAACCGGAAACGATTCTAAGTGCAATTACTACAGATTTTTATGTTATTGCATTGAAAAAGGAATGTGCGGGAGGTAAGTGCAGATATGGACAACAGTATTATGACTTTGATGAAGGGATCATGTATTTTATTGCCCCTCATCAGGTACTCCAATTTGAAGATGTGCTTCTGAATGGTGTAAAGGGCTTTGTTTTGGTAGTGCATCCTGATTTCTTTCAGGGATATCCTTTAGCATCGCAGGTTAAAGATTATGGTTATTTTTCCTATGCGACCAATGAGGCGTTGCACCTTTCAGAAAAAGAAGAAACCTCTGTTATGGATATCATTCATAACGTTGGAAATGAAATTGAAGGCAATATGGATAATTTTACACAGGATCTGCTGGTTTCCAATATTGAGCTTTTGCTTAAATACTGTGACCGTTTCTATAACCGTCAGTTTTTAACGAGAAAAAAGGCGAATAATGATTTACTTACAAAGTTGGAAAACTTACTGGATGGTTATTTCAAGAATGATAATTTAGTAGTCAATGGAATACCTTCTGTTCACTTAATAGCAAGTGAATTGAATCTAAGTGCCAACTATTTAAGCGATATGCTCAGAGTTCAGACAGGAAAGACAACCCAGCAGCATATTCAGAACCGATTGATAGAGAAAGCCAAAGAATTATTGTCAACAACGGAATTGTCTGTATCAGAAATCGCTTATCATTTAGGGTTTGAGCATCCACAATCATTTCACCGTCTGTTTAAAAACCGTACTACTTTTTCACCTCTGGAATTCAGAGCCTCATTTAATTAATGAAAAAGGTACTCTAATTTAACGAATGCATTAATATTAATAAATATTGAAAAGATGGGTTGTAATTATTACAACCCATCTTTTTTTATTTTTTATTGGGTTTGGTGTTTGAAATAAATCAATAAAACAGAGATTCTGTTACAACTTACCTTATTTAGGTTACAATAACTCATCGGATGTTTTGGACCTTTGTTGTATAAAAATACTTATACAATGAATCTTATTAAAATATTAATTATTGTTACCAATATCAATATGTATGCAAGTGGGAATTATCCTACTGGCCTATGGTTAAGTGAAGTGACCCATATCTATCAGGCAGCAAAAGAAAAAGGCTATGATGTTACCATTGCAAGTCCCAATGGTGGTGATGTTCCTATAGATCCAGAGAGCCTGAAATTTTTTACCCTGGATAAGATATCTAAAAAATATTGGGATGACAATTCCTTCCGTGAATTGTTGAAAAATAGCAGAAGCCTTAAGGAGGTGGAAAATGACAATTTTGATGTGGTTTATCTGGCAGGCGGACATGGAACAATGTATGATTTCCCCGATGATAAAATGCTCCAAAAAATTATTGGTGATCAATATGAAAGTGGAAAAATGGTGGCCGCCATTTGTCATGGAGTCGGTGGTTTGCTTAACGTAAAATTGTCCAATGGAAATTATCTGATCAAAGATAAAAAACTAACTGGTTATAACTGGTTTGAAGAAGGTCTTGCCGGCCGAAAAAAAGAAGTGCCTTTCAATCTTGAAGAGACTTTGAAGAACCAGGGTTCGGATTACAGAAAAGCACTTATCCCGATGACCTCAAAGGTTGTTGTCGATGGAAATTTAATTACTGGACAGAACCCTTTCAGTTCTAAAAAAATGGCAAAAGTCGTAGTACGCGAACTGGATAAACAAATAGCACAGTCTAAAATCATAGATAATAATCAACATTAAAAAACGATTTAAAATGAAAAAATTAAAAATTCTGGCAATTGCAGTAATTATCGCTATAATCCTACTCTTTGCCCCTGGCTTTTTCCTAAGTAAAGCTGTCGTTAATACAGCTTCAAATAAGGAAAGTGTACAACCAAAAACCAATAATCCTACTGATAAGGATACACTCATTGAACTGGCGGGACAGAAGATGCCCGTACTGAAAGGCGGTTTGTTTGACAGATTTCATTCAAATTCGCCTATGGATATCGTTGCAAAGGAAAGACCTGATATTGATCTGAGCTGGTTCAAGACCATTCAAAAACAGAAAAAAGAAGTAGGCTTTACAACCTATTCGCCTAACTTTTATTACAGTAACAGCAGCATTACAGCTATTTACACGGCGGATATGTCAAAAATAAAGGAATTGATTCCGGAAAAGGTTAAAGGTCTGGTAAAACCAATTTCCTATACGCCCGGCAAGGGACTGATAGCTATTACATCTTACGCTTACCATTACTGCGATAACGATTTTTATAACGAATTGTCCATCTCTATTGTAACCACACAACCGGGTAGAAGCAATTGGGGACTGATTTCGCTGATGGGTGAGCTGAATGATAAGAACCTGTGGGGATACGTGTTGAAACTTCCGGTAGATACGGAGTTGGCAAGAGTGAGAGGTGTTTACGGTTACAATTTGCCCAAATGGCTGATTCCTATCAATTACACGAACGAGGGTAATAGTTGACGTTTAATTACTACGATGAAAAAGGGAATTTTGACTTTTCAATGGCAGGGAAAAAACTGGATGTTTCCGCATCAACACCGGAAATTACCCGTTCCAATTTCATCAATCTGAATAAACAAGGTCAGCTAACACATGGTTATACTGATGTTCGCGCCATAAAGAAAGCGAGCAGCAAAAGTGCTGAAGATATTCAATTAAATCTTTCTGATGGTCCTTTGTCAACTTTTATCAGATCATTAGGTTTAAATAAACTGGTTAAGTACGATTACCAGCCGGAGTTTCAGGCAGCATTATATACGCCTGAACTGGTACAGGAAGAGAAAAAATAATTCAATCAACCTTAAAATTTAAAACAATGGATTTTGACAAAATATTTCAATTACAAAAAGCATTTTTCAATACACATCATACAAAAGATATAACCTTTCGTAAGGAAACATTGAAAAAACTGAAAACCATTCTGAAAAAAAATGAAAATCGTATGTACGATGCGATTTATAAAGATTTTCGAAAAGGAAGATTCGATACATTTTTAACGGAACTGAATCTTATTTATAATGAAATCGATTTTTTTCTTAAAAATCTGGATAAGCTCAGTAAACCTAAAAAAGTAAAAACACCATTGAATTTGCAGCCCGGGAACAGTCATATTTATTACGATGCATTGGGCGTAACGTTGGTCATCGGTGCATGGAATTATCCTTTGCAGCTCACCTTGTTGCCCATGGTTACCGCTATCGCGGCGGGAAATACCTGCGTACTGAAACCCAGCGAGCTACCGGAAAATACAATGAATCTGCTAGAGGAGTTAATTAATCATAATTTTCCATCCAATTATCTGTATGTGGTGGCAGGTGGGATTCCTGAAACAACCGAACTTCTGAAACTCCGCTGGGATAAAATTTTCTTTACCGGAAGCCCGAAAGTGGGAAAAATAGTATATGAGGCCGCTGCAAAAAATCTTATTCCGGTTGTCCTTGAATTAGGCGGTAAATCTCCAGCTATCGTTACTAAAACGGCAGATTTGGAAGTCGCTGCAAAGCGTTTGGTTTGGGGCAAGTTTATAAATGGTGGACAGACCTGCATTGCTCCCGATTATCTTCTGGTAGAAGAATCGGTGAAGCCGAAATTATTGCAGCTGATAAAAGAAAAGCTGGAGGAATTCAATTATTCAGATGGTGCGGAGCATTTCACCAGCATCATCAATAAAAGGAATTTCGAACGTGTTTCTTCGCTTATCAATAAAGACAAAATTTTCTATGGTGGCAAAACCAATGAAGAAACTCTATATATCGAACCTACGGTTTTGGATAATGTCACTTGGGACGATGCCGTAATGCAGGAGGAGATTTTTGGGCCTGTTTTTCCGGTCATTGGCTATACCGACTATGATGAGATTTTGCAGAAGATCATTGAAGGAGAAAAACCTTTAGCAGCCTATCTGTTTACAAAAAATGAAGAAGAAAAAACAAGACTTCTCCATCTGGTTTCTTTCGGCGGTGGTGTCATCAACGATACCTTGATGCACATTACCAACCATTATCTCCCTTTTGGCGGCATTGGTAATTCCGGAATCGGAAGTTATCACGGCGAATACGGTTTCCTTGCATTTTCTCACCAAAAATCAGTTATAGACAAAGCTACCTGGGGCGAGCCGGATTTGAAATATCCGCCCTATACCGATAAAAAAATGCACTGGATAAAAAAAGTGATGTAACAGAGATTATGTTACAATCTCCATGGATTGGGATACTTTTTTGTGGCTGATATGGCCGAATTTTGTACTATAAATTTAAAAGAGAAAAAAATGCAAACAATATTAGGTGCCAATGGACAGATTGGTGAGGAACTGGCAAAAGAGTTAAAAAGAAATTTTACCTCTGAAATCAGGATCGTGAGTCGTGAAGCTACCAAAGTGAATGATACCGACGAGGTTTTTTCAGCTGATCTATCCATAAAAGAGAAGGCCATTGAAGCTGTAAAGGGGAGTGAAATTGCGTATTTTACACTTGGATTGCCAATCAGTTCAGATCTATGGGAGCAACAGTTTCCATTGATTCTCAGAAATGTGATTGATGCCTGTAAAATCAATGGAACTAAACTGGTATTCTTTGATAATACTTATATGTATCCACAGGATGATAGGAACCTTACTGAAAATACTCCTTTTAGTCCGCTTGGAAGAAAAGCAAAGGTAAGAAGAAAGATGGCAGATATGGTGTTGAAAGAAATTGAGTCAGGAGCACTTGAAGCGGTGATTTGTAGAGCACCTGAGTTTTATGGTCCAGGTAAAACTCAGAGTATTACCAACACCTTAGTATTTAATAACATAAAAGAAGGGAAAACCTTAAAAGTTCCTCTAAGTGACAGTAAAAAACGAAGCCTGATCTGGACACCGGATGCAAGCCGTGCCACAGCGCTAATTGGAAATACCCCTGATGCTTACGGTCAGACATGGCACCTGCCGGTTGACAAAAGTCATCCGACATATAAAGAGTTTATAGAAATAGCATCCGGGATTTATGGCAAGAAGCTTAAACATAACGTAGTTCCAAAGTTTCTTTTCAAGATAGGTTCGTGGTTCAATCCTAAGGTTAAAGAACTATTGGAATTGCTTCCGAGATATTCGTATGATAATCTTTTTGATGATACAAAATTCAAAAAACGTTTTCCTGAATTTCAGGTCACTACCTATAGAGAAGGAATAGCACAAATTAAGAAGGAGCAGTTTAGAGACAAGAAACTTTAATTTCTTGTCAGGATATTTTGATCATATTGTAAAAACTATAATTGATATGAATTTATCAGAAGTAATGGACTTTAGGCGATCTGTACGTGTCTATGATCGGGAAAAAGCTCTAGAGGATGAAAAAATCAGAGCATGCCTTCAATTGGCAGCTTTAGCTCCAAGTAGTTCCAATATGCAGCTTTGGGAGTTTCATCACATCACAGATACTGATTTGTTATCTAAGGTTTCCAGAGCTTGTCTGGATCAGACTGCCACTTCAACAGCAGCGCAGATCGTGGTTTTTGTCACAAGGCGTGATCTGTTTCGCAAAAGGGCAAAATTTGTACTGAATTTTGAAAAAGGAAACATCAGACGCAATAGTCCTGTTGAGCGGCAGGAAAAACGGATCAAGGACAGAGAATTATATTATGGGAAGATAATGCCCTTATTATATGGACGTTTCTTTGGCTTATTGGGAAGTTTTAGAAAATTATTGACAGGAACTATAGGGGTGTTCAGAACCATTACAAGAGAGGTGTCTGAGAATGATATGCGAGTGGTGGTTCATAAATCCTGTGCTCTGGCAGCTCAGACTTTTATGATCGCCATGGCAAATGAAGGATATGATACCTGTCCATTGGAAGGTTTTGATAGCAAGGTATTAAAAAAAGTATTGGGCCTACCTAGCGGAGCAGAAGTTAATATGGTCGTCTCCTGTGGAATAAGAAAAGGGAATGAAGGAATTTGGGGTGAACGCTGTAGGGTTCCGTTTAACGAAATATATATAAAGAGATAACTAAGGAATGCGGTTCTACATCCATCATTTTTTCTAGCAGAGATTCGGTTACAATCTTCCATGATTTGGTTACTGATGTCCATTCGTTTATTACTAACTTTAGATGACAAAAAAAGATATAAAAATGAAAAAAATCCTTCTGGTTGTAACCAATACCGGACATTATAAAAGTGGTTTAGAAACCGGTCTATGGTTGAGTGAGCTTACCCATATCTACCACACAGCAAAAGAAAAAGGATGGGTGGTCACCATAGCAAGTCCTAAAGGAGGACATGTTCCCATTGACCCCGAGAGCTTAAAACCTCTTGTATTGGACAAGATTTCAAGATCATATTACGAAAACACTGCTTTTATGAACGACCTCAATCAATCAAAGAATTTGCTGGAAGTTCAAAATGAAGATTTTGATTGTGTATATCTCGCAGGTGGTCATGCGACAATGTATGATTTCCCCGATGATATTATTATACAAAATATAATCAGAAAGCAGTACGAAAGTGGAAAAATGGTTGCTGCTATTTGCCACGGAGTGGGAGGATTGATTAATGTAAAGCTTTCAGACGGAACTTATCTGATTACGGGAAAATCAATGACTGGATTTGATTGGTTCGAGGAGACCATCGCCAGAAGAAAAAGGGAGGTTCCTTTTAATCTTGAAGCTTCAATTGTTGAGCGTGGTGCAGATCTGAAAAAAGCATGTATTCCCATGACGTCCAATGTTATAGTGGATGGGAACCTGATTACGGGACAAAACCCCTTCAGTTCAAAAGAAATGGCAAAAGTTGTTGCTAAAGAACTGGATAAATAATGTACTTTCAGGCTTGTATAAGCCAAATAAATTTATAATTAATCATTAAAATTTTAATTATGGCATCAAACATTAAAGCGGAAAACGATCCGCAAATCCTTTCGGGGATCAGAGAATTTCTAAATGCATTGAATAACAGTGGGGGGAGTCCCTTGGAAACCTTGACACCCCAGCAGGCAAGACAGGTGTTAGTGGATGCCCAAAAATCTGTAGAGGTTGATTACTCAGGGATCATTGAGACAGAAAGAGAAATTACACAGGATGGTATTACGGTAAATATTCATATTGTTAAACCTGCAAACGCAGCTTCTGAAAACCTTCCGGTATTTATGTTTACGCATGGTGGAGGTTGGATATTGGGTGATTATCCTACTCATAGAAGGCTGGTTAGAGATTTGGTTGTGAATAGCGGAGCTGCTGCTGTTTTTACTGACTATACACCATCTCCGGAAGCACAATATCCAGTAGCCATCAATCAGATTTATGCTGCTACCAAATGGGTATCCGAAAATGGTGCTGAAATCGGAGTTGACGGTAAAAATATGGCTGCTGCCGGAAATAGTGTAGGTGGGAATATGACGGCGGTACTTTGTCATATGGCTAAGGATAAAGGTGGCCCAGAGATAAAATTTCAATTATTATTGTGGCCTGTAGCGGATGCTGATTTTACTCGTGAATCTTGGCAAAAATATGGTGAAGGAAGATTCCTGACTGCTCCATTGATGAAATGGATGTGGGATAATTATTTACCCGATCTCGAAAAAAGAAAAGAGTATTATGCAACACCTTTCAACGCTTCTTTAGAGCAGTTAAAAGGACTACCACCAGCATTAGTACAATTGGCGGAGAATGACATCCTTTTTGACGAAGGATTAGCATATGCCAGAAAATTAGATGAAGCAGGTGTACCAACAACTATTCAGACTTATAACGGATTTATCCATGACTATGGATTATTAAACCCGTTGGATCATATAGAAGCAATAAAGTTTTCTTCTGAACAGGGTGCATTAGCACTTAAAAAAGCTTTATTTGGAAAAGCTTAATTAGTCAGCTTTTTTTAATATTATTTTCTTAGACTTATATTTCGAAGGCGGATGAGTAATTACATTCGCCTTCTTTATCTTTATATAAAATTTAAAAGAGCTGGTGCATTTAAGTATGTGTAATAGCAACTTGCTGATATTTATTATATTAAAAATGATGATAAACGAAGTAATTAAAAAATTAATCTTATCGAAGGATCTACTTATTTTAGTTTAATAAGTTTTTTCCATTCAAATCTAATTTAATTTTTTCTGAAGCCTCTTTTGTTAAAGCATCAACAATCCTTACGTAAACCTCTGTGGTTTTAACATTCTTATGCCCTAATAATTTTGATACCGTGTAGATATCCGTGCCGGATGTCAGCTGCAACGTTGCAAATGTATGACGAAAGCCGTGGAATGTAAAATGTTTTTTTATTCCAGCATTTTTAAGCCATCCGGGGAGGAATTTGGTTACATCAGAATATGTTAGGTCTTCGAAAATTTTTGTATCATATTCACCGTGAGGACTCAGTAGCGAAAGGGTATCATCTGAAATAGGGTAGTATTCTGCCTTTCCAGTTTTATTCTGCTTATAAAGTATATAATAATTACCAGAAGTTCCCTGTATATCGCCCCATTTTAGGCTTTGAATATCACAAAAACGAAGCCCTGTTAATGCAGAAAACAATCCTGCTTTCTTAACAATTGGGGAGCTACATTCAGAATCGGCCATTTTTTGTAATTCATCCTTAAAAAGGTAAGGTCTATGGGTATCATTTATTTTAATATTATAAATGGCATTTCCGAGATCTGTTGAAATGTATTTATTCCTATAGGCTTTTTTAAGGACGGATCTAAATCTTGAAAAATAAGTTGATGCCGTATTCTTTTGAATTTTTCTTCTTGAGCGCCCAAGTGCAGGGGAAGATAATAGATAATTTTTATAGGCCTCACAGAGTGTTTCATTAAGATGTTTAAATAGAAAGACTTTACCCACGAATTTTTTAAAGTAGGCAACTGCCATACCCCAATGCACTGATCCTGGTCTTCTGTCAGCTTCTGTTTGAAAAAACACTATAAAATCAGCATTAAATTTTTTTTTATTTAAAAATCCATAGTCTTGGTTATCAAGATCAATTTGTCGCTGGGCACGTATATGCTCAGCCAATGAAATGGTTTGTTTATTATGGAGCTTTTCAGCCTCAGATCTCGGCCGATTGTAAATGTATAGTTTAAGATAGAATTTTCTACGAAGCTTGCCGGTTGTTTCACTTTGGATAGGGGGATAAATGTCTAAATACAGACTTTTTCTTCCCTTGCCTATGGGTTTATGGCGTAGGGTTACGTTTGCCATGATCTTGGTATTAGGGGTTGGACTAATAGTTGGTCTTTGTCAAATTGACTTATAGCAAAGGCTATTGAAGTCCTCAAAAATATTATGAAGTCAATTTTGCTCTATTTGAACGTTATTGATTCTAATAAATTAGTGCTAGGTCTACTACATTAATTCTTGTTTTTCTCACGGATAGGTTGATGGCTTTTAAACGGCCTGTAGTGATTAAGAAATACACCATTTTTGTATTGCATTTTAATATTGCAGAAGTTTCCTTTACCGTAAGGTATATCGGAGGGCCTATGGATTGATACTTTGGTTCTTCAATATTTCGAACCGCATACCTGGTGTAATCTATTTTTTTATTTCTTTGTTCGAGTTTATAGGCTTCAATAATGGCATTAGGGATGTCATTATACTCCCTTATTCAGGGCAATGCAATTAAATGAATACAAAATTCAGCCCAAAGATTAGGTTAATCTGTGAAAATTTTTTAGTTCATCCAGATGGAATTGGACGTTTTTAAATTGATTGCAATTTTTAAAAATAGTCAAGCGATGGAGTTTATAAAAACATAATTTCTCCAAATTAAGGGTAGATAGAATCCATTAGCCGTCCTCAAGGATCATTTAATAACCATTGGATTATTTTAGACCAAGGAATTCTATAGCCATTCCAATTTATTTTGCCGAGATTTTTGTGATTTTTTGCCAAAGGGACAAGAAAAGGGACAAAAATTGTAGCATTAGAAACTTCAAAATTACATAAGTTGCATAAAATCAATAGGTTATATAAATGATATTAAAACTTGCAACTGTTTGTTTATCAGTTGTTTATGCATTCTATTTCCCGATACAAAACTTAGAAAAAATATTCCCCAACACTTCATCATTCGTCACTTCCCCTGAAATTTCTCCAAGATGTTCTAAAGCATTTCTTAGTTCGTAAGCTAAAAGCTCTGTTGAAATTTGAAAAGTAATGGCTTCTTTCACTTTATTCACTGCATCCAAAGATTTTCCTAAAGCTTCAAAGTGACGTTGGTTGGTAATGACCACGTTGCTTTCTTCAGATTTTAAATGCTCTACGTAAGAAGATAATTCGTCTTTTAAATCTTGCATATTTTGATTTTCAACTGCAGAAATAGTGATAAAATCAAAATCTTGTGAGATTTCTTTTCTGAAAATATTTTCCACCAATTCGTATTGGCTAGGAGAAACTTCATCTATTTTTGTTGCGCAGATAATCAATTTTAAATCATCTCTTTGCAAAGATTTTATCATCTCGATGTCTTCAGAAAAGTTTTCTGTGGCTGCATCAGCGAGGTAAACAAGAATGTTGGCATTTTCAACTTTTTCTTTGGCCTTTTTTACACCGATTGCTTCGATTTCATCGGCAGTTTCACGTAAACCGGCAGTATCAATTAATCTGAATGCATGACCTTTTATGTGAAGTATTTCTTCGATGGTGTCTCTTGTCGTTCCGGCAATATTGCTTACAATTGCTCTTTCTTCTTTTAATAAAGCATTTAGAAGGGTTGATTTTCCGGCATTTGGTTTTCCAATAATGGCAACTGCAGTTCCATTTTTAATGGCGTTTCCGTATTGAAAACTTTCAATAAGAGAATTTAATTTAGTTTCAATTTTATCAAGTAACTGATTTAGGGCGCTTCTGTCTGCAAATTCTACATCTTCTTCAGCAAAATCAAGTTCTAATTCAATTAAAGAAACAAAATTTAATAGATCGGTTCTTAGAAAAGAAATTTCGTTAGTAATTCCGCCTTTTAGCTGATTTAATGCTACTTTTCTTGAAGCTTCATTTTCCGAAGCAATCAAATCGGCAATCGATTCAGCCTGGCTTAGATCAATTCTTCCGTTCATGAAAGCCCGCATCGTAAATTCACCAGCTTTTGCCATTCTTGCTCCGTTTTTAATAAGAACTTCCAGAATTTTCTTGGCGATATGTGGCGAACCGTGAAAAGAAATTTCTACAGAATCTTCAGCGGTAAAGGTTTTCGGAGCTTTAAAAACAGAGATCATTACTTCGTCAATTACCTCATCGCCATCTTTTATAAATCCGTAATGAACGGTGTGCGACTGCACTTTTTCAAGATTTTTACCGTCAAAGATTTTAGCTGAAACAGGAATTGCATCATCCCCGGAAATTCTTATAATTCCGATGGCTCCGATTCCGTTGGCTGTGGCAAGTGCGCAGATAGTGTCATGATTCATTTTGCAAATTTACGGTTTTAAATGAAAATTTTTTATGCTCATTTGCAAACATATTTTTTCGGATTAAATTTTACCTAAAACTATTTTATTTAAGCTTTTCACCCAGTGAATAGACTTTTTCAATCCATTTTTTGCGTTGCTCTTCTTTTGCGTTTTTAATAATTCCTATATAAGTAACTTTCACAGGCTTTATTCCGCAAAACTCTAAGGTTGATTTTTTGAGCTGGTTGATACTTGGTCTTCCATAAAATATCCTGTAATACAAACTTGGTTGATCTAAAGTTGTAATGATATGTGCGGTTTTTCCGGTAAGAAGCTTATCCCACCAAACTGAATTTTCACGATATTTAAATGCTAAACCGGGAAGAAAAAGGCGGTCGATAAAACCTTTTGTAACCGCAGGAAGTCCGCCCCACCAAACCGGATGTATCCAAACCAAATGATCTGCCCATTGTATAATTTCCCAAGCTTTTATTAAATCAGGTTCTAATTCCATTCTTTTTTGATAACCAAACTCTAAATTGGGATTAAAATCAAGATTTCGGATAATAATTTCCTTTATCTCAACTCCTGATTTTTCAGCTCCTTTTTTATAAGCTTCAGCTAGGGTGAAATTAAATGATTCTTGATTGGGATGCCCGTTGATTAATGCGATTTTTTTCATGATTTATTTTATTTGAATACCTTGGATTCTGTATTGCAAAATTAGATGTCACGAATATCAATGAGTAGGACAAATGTCTAAAAAGAAATTTCTTTCCTGATGCGGCTCAAATGTCTTTGGGTAATTCCTAAATAAGATGCTAAATATTGCAAAGGGATTTTTTGGATATAGTTAGGTTGATTTTCAATTAGAAAGGCATATCTCTGAGCGGCATCATCCCGTTGAAGTTGGAAAAAACGTTTTTCAAGTTCAAGATATTCCTGTTCGGCAATTATTCTTAGAAATTCGCTCCATTTCGGATTTTCAGATACAAGTTCTTGAATTTTTTCTTTTTTAATGACCAATAAAGTAGCTTCCGAAATAGCCTGCAGATTTTCTATGCTTGGTTTGTCGGAAATAAATGAAGAATAAGAAGCCATCAAATCATTAGGGAATCTAAAGCAATACGTATTATCTTTTCCTTCATTCGAAGTATAATAAGATCTGAAGATTCCTGATTGTATAAAAGCAATTTCTTTACATCTTTCGTTTTCTTTCACAAAGAAATCATTTTTGGCAAGTGTTCTTTCTTTAAAAAAAGTCAAAAGGTGATCTATTTCATTTTTAGAAAAAAGGTTGAAACTTTGAAAGAACTGCTGAATCATTGAGTAAATAAATTGTGCTGTTAATAGTAACAAATTTAAGTAAAGATTTTCCAGTAATAAAAAAAACACCACCACTATTAAATAGAGATGATGTTAAAGGATATTAGTTTTTTAGTATATAACTGTGATCGGTTTTGTTAGGACAAAAATAGTTGATAAGAATTTACTTTTCATCAGGGTATATCTCATAAATAATACCGTAAAAATACGGTTGCGTAAAATAAAAAAATCGTCCTGCAAAGAAATTTACAGGACGATTAGTATAATTTGTATCAGAATAATTGCATTCTTTTAAAGCGGGCTCACAAGTGATAAAAACCACTCTTTTACTTCGCCCTCCAAATGTGGAGCCAGTTTTTCTTCACACGTTTTATGATAAGAATTTAACCAGTTGATTTCATCCTCAGAAAGAATTTCTTTTACAATATCATTTTTAAAGAACGGGCAGAAAGTTAATGTTTCAAACTCGTAAAATGTACCGTGAATTGTAGTTTCAGATTCTTTTACGGCAATCAGATTTTCATGACGGATTCCATAATCGCCTTCCAAATAATATCCTGGTTCATTTGAAACAACCATTCCAACCAAAAGTTCCTGCGGATTCATATCTTTTCTGATATTTTGAGGCCCTTCGTGAACGTTCATAAAACTTCCAACTCCATGACCTGTTCCGTGATTGTAGTCTTTTCCGTGCATCCACAAAGGAAGTCTTGCAATCGCGTCAAGCTGAACTCCTCTTGTTCCTTTTGGAAATTTTACCATCGATAAACGGATCATTCCTTGTAAAACCAGAGTAGAATTGGTTTTAAATTCTTCAGAAACAGCTCCCAAAGCTAAAGTTCTTGTAATATCTGTAGTTCCTTCTAAGTATTGACCTCCAGAATCAACCAAAATACTTGCGTCATTGGTCACTTCTTTGCTTCCTTCGCTTTTTGCAGAATAATGCATCATGGCACCGTTATCTTTATATCCAATGATACTTCCGAAACTTTCACCTACAAAATTTTCGCCTGCAGCACGGAATTCTCTCAGCTTTTTACCGATAGAATATTCGTTCATGGTTTCTTTTCCTGCGTTGTGCGTTAACCAGTAAAGGAATTTTACCATTGCAACACCGTCTCTTACCATTACTTTTCTGAAACCTTCCAATTCAGTTTCATTTTTCTGAGCTTTCATCAGATTTCCCGGAACAGCAGCTTTCACAAATTTATTGTCAATTTTTAAAGCTTCAAAAATCGATTGGTTGCTGTTTGGTGAGACTAAAACGTTTTCGTTTTTAATCGTTCTAAGGTGATTGTAGAATTCTTCGTAAGGCATCATTTTTACGAATGATTCATCCATTTGTTTTCTTGCCTCAACCTCCATTTTTTCAAGGTCTGTAAACAAGATTGCATCATTTTTAGTAATTAAAATATATCCTAAAAATACAGGATTGCTTTCTACATCACTTCCTCTTAAATTCAAGGTCCATGCAACATCATCAAGACTTGAGATCACATGAACGGTAACTTCCTGCTCTTCCATTTTCTGACGGATTGCAGAAATTTTATCAGTTACAGACTTTCCTGCTCTGTCAAGCGGATGTACAAAAATTGGATTTTTTGAAGGTGTTCCTCTTTCTTTCCAGACTTCTTTTAATAAAGGAGAATCTACTAAAGTTAAATTTTTTGCGTTCAGTTTTTGGTATAGAAGTTCCCAGTTTGAATGTGAAGTTGCCAAAGCGTTGACTGCTACTTTTCCGTTGGCAGGAATTTCAGAAATAATCCAATCGATATAATTGGGTGTTCCTTCCATTCCGTCTTTGAAAAGGTCGATTCCTGAACCAGCCAATTCAATTGGGGCTTGGGTGAAATATCTTCCGTCCGTCCAAAGTCCGGCTTTATCTTTAGTAATTACCACAAAACCTGCAGAACCAAGAAAGCCTGAAAGCCAAGCTCTTTCTTGCCATTCTTCAGGTAAATATTCGCTCATGTGAGGATCTGCAGAATATACTATAAATGCATCAACATTATTTTTCTGCATTTCTTCACGAAGCGCAGCTACTTTTTCCTTTGAAGTCATTTTTTTATCAATTTTAAAGATGGGAAGTTACGAATTAATGCTGATTTTAAGATCAAAAACTGTACAAATTTTGGGTGGATTTGTTGGATGTAGGAAGCTGGGAGAGGGAAGTTAATAAGGAATATAGGTTTATATTTTAATTTTTCAGAAATTTTTTGATTTAAAGGCTATTTGGAATAGTAAAACGAATTACGTCCAGCTTCCCTCATCAAACATCCATCCTTTTTATATACCACATCATAATCTTCATTACGGAAAATTTATTTTTTGGAAAGATTATTGCAGTATCGGCAATATGGGAACGCAAAACTATAATAACCACCGAAAATTTTATCCGCCGCATCATTTTATTTACCTACCGTTGTTGCTCATCGCAGAGATCTTTGGAGTTTATAAAATCTTTGCAGATTCAGAAAACCAGCTTTTGTGGTTGTTGTTTTCGATCGTCATATTTTTAATTCTTTATTTAGGAATTATGGTGCGTCAACATTACGCATTGGGACTGCAAAACCGTTTGGTAAGACTTGAATTTAAGCAAAGATATTTTGAACTGTTCAACAAAAGATCAGATGAGGTGGAAGAAAAGCTGAGTTTCGGTCAGATTGCAGCTTTAAGATTCGCTTATGATGAAGAATTTAAAGAGCTTTTATATAAAGCTTTAAAAGAAAATATTTCAGGAGATCAGATCAAAAAATCTATTAAAAAATGGAAACCAGATCACCATCGAATTTAAAATAATTAACAACCTAAATTATATTACTATGAAAAAGTGGACTTTATACAGCATGACTATCCTTAGTTTAATGTTACTTACGAGCTGCGAAGCAGTGGAAACAATCTTTAAAGCAGGAATGTGGTGGGGAATCATTCTGGTTGTAGGAGTGGTGGGAATTTTAGTATGGCTTTTTTCTCGGGGTAAAAACTCATAACCAATTTTTATGGAACAATCAGACTTAGAGATTATTTCTCATCTTAAGCCATCGAAGATTGTGAAAATTATGAAAGATCCGGTAGCTTCTGCAAAGGCAGTGAATCTTATTTACACTTCCGATGCAGAAACTTCCGGAATTATTCGCAGGAAAAGAGGTAAAAAGTTTCAGTATTTTAAAGAAGGCGAAAAGATTAAGGATAAGGAAGAGATCAAGCGTATTAATGGTTTGGTAATTCCTCCGGCTTGGGAAAATGTTTGGATTTGCGCTTTAGATAATGGGCATCTTCAGGCGACAGGATTTGATGTTAAAAAAAGAAAACAATATCGTTATCATTCCTTGTGGAGCGCTCTGAGAAATCACACCAAATTTTACAGAATGCTGCAGTTTGGTTATGCTTTACCAGAAATTCGTCTGCAGCTTGAGAAAGATTTAGCTTTAAGAAATTTTGAAAAGCGAAAAATTCTGGCTTTGATTGTCAGTTTAATGCAACGAACCAACATTCGTATTGGTAATAATATTTATGAAAAACTCTACGGTTCTTTTGGTTTGACCACTTTAAAGGGAAAACATGTAAAAGTAGAAGGACAAAAAATTAATTTCTCATTTAAAGGTAAAAAAGGAGTGATGCATAATGTTAATCTTAAAAGTAAAAGATTGGCAAAACTAATTATGAAATGCAAAGAAATTCCAGGAAAAGAACTGTTTCAATATGTTGATGACGAAGGAAAAAGACATTCTGTAGATTCTGGAATGGTGAATGATTATATTAAAGAAATTAGCGGCGAAGATTTTACGGCGAAAGATTTCAGAACGTGGTCTGGAACGGTGAATGCTTTAATTGCCTTTAAAGAAATCGGCTACGCCGAAAATAATTCTCAGTATAAAAAGAAAGTAAAAGCTGCATTAGATATTGTTGCGGAACATCTTGGAAATACAAGTACGGTTTGCCGAAAATATTACGTTCATCCTTTGGTGATTAATTTGTACGAGAATAATTCCATCAAAAAATATCTTGATCAGCTTGAAATTATTGAAGAAAATGATGGCAAAGCAGATTTAACACAGGAAGAAAAATTGGTTTTAAAAATTCTTGAAACCGAGAAAATGTGACTTATTTAATCAAAAACTGATTCCTGTACGCAGTCGGAGTAATTCCTGTAATTCTCTTAAAAAGCTGTGCAAAATGTGATGCCGTATGAAAATTGAGTTCATAAGCAATCTCGGAAATATCTTTACTCGACTGAAGTAATGCTTTGCTGTAATTAATATCAATTTCATTAATCCATTGTTTGGGCGATTTTTTAGTAACATTTTTCACACATTTATTAAGATAGCTTTCGGTAACCGATAATTTATCTGCAAAAAAGGCGACACGCTTTTCGTTAATGTGATATTTAAACAACAAATCTCTGAATTGTAGCGATACTTCCATTGCTCGGGTAACAGATCTGTGATGTGAATTTGAGTCTGAATTCAGCATTTTTATCAGAATTAGGTGCAGCATTGTAATCGTCACATCATTTACATTCAGATTATTAAGCCATAATTCCTGTTCCATAATAGAAAGAAGCTGGGTAATGGTTTCGTAGGTTAAAGCATCCTGTTTTAGGAAAGGATTCATAAAGAAAATGCTTGTCGAGTGTTTTGGAAGTTCTTGCTCAGACAGAATATTGTTTTCGTAGGCCAGAAAAAAACCTTCAATATCATCGGAAAGTTCTAAAGTGGCGGTAATAGTTCCCTGTTTAATAAAAATAACACCTCCTTTTTCGGCTGCGTATTCTTTATTTTCAAGATATTGCTTTAGGTGTCCGTTTGTCACGAAAATAATAAAATTAAAAGTCGTGCGATAGGGAATCACCGGCATTAAAATCCCTTTCAGATAATCTTCCAGACGGTAAAGTTGTATATCTGCGTTGTTGGCTAATATTTTTTCCGTAATGTTGGGAAGGAAAAGCTTTTTGTACTGAAAATTGGATAATATTTCCATCTAACGAAAATTTTTATTCTTTGTATTTTGATTAACTAAGATATAAAAAGTACAATAAATAAGTTCTGTTTTAAAGTAAATCAACTGCTTAGAATATTGTACTTTTTACTTGATTATATATTAAAATTTATAGTATAAACCTACTCTTACTCCAAACGGATTTCCCGGTGTATAGGTAAGATCTGTGATAGATTCTGTTTCACCTTTCAGCTGGGTTTCTGTAGCAAACTGCGCTTCATTCCATTTTACATTGAAGAGATTATTAACCTGAATATTGGCTCCCCATTTTTGGCGATTGTAAGAAAGCATCAAATCATTCACAAAATAAGCTTTTGTTCGGATACTATTGTCTTCAACGGCAGGTCGTTCTCCCAAATAACGGTATTGCAAACCAAGCGAAAAACCGTGCATAAAATCCCAGTTTACAGAACCGGTACTTGTTACAACCGGAGCTAACGGAACATAATCCTGACCATTTTCTTCTTCAATAAATCTTGCATGGGAATAATTAATATCTGCATTTAGGTAAAAATTTTCCAGAGGCTGAAAACGAATTCCCAAATCTGCACCAAAACGTCTTGATTTACCTGAAGGTTCTACCACGGCTTCATCACCAACATACACAAACTCCTGTTGCAGATACATATACCATAAAGTTGGCGTAATAATTAATGATTTAAAAGGATGCAGCCTTACTCCAAAATCTCCGCCCAACGAGTAGGGTAGGGTATTATCATTTTTATTGGCTACGACTACGCGAATATCATTAGAATGGAAACCCATTCCGGTTTTTAAAAACCACATGATGTTATCATTCTGAGCATAAGAAAAATTCAGTTTTGGACTGAGTCTTGTTTCTTCTTTCGATTGTCCGGAAGGCAATTGCTCGACATTTAACAAATCATGCAGATTAAAAATAAAATGATCTACCCTCAATGCCGGATTGATGGTGAATTTTCCTGTTTTCCAAACAAGACCTGAAAAAGCATGAAGGTTGGTTTCGGTTCCCTGAACATCCGCCAGTCGATCCAACAATAAATCTCTGTGATAAACATGATTCAGCTGTAAGGTATTGATATCATCATTCCGAAATCCTACACCGCTGATCCAATTTAATGAGCTGTTATCAAACAAAAAATTCTTAGTATGTTTTACTTCCATACCATACATATTTCTTCCGTCTGTCTGCTGAATTTCGTCTCCGTAATCTTTATCTTTCAGATAAAATGTAAAATCTGAATAAAGATTAAAATTATATTTAGAATAAAAAGCCATTGCCTCAATATTCTCGGAAGGCGAAATGATATGTTTGTAATTCATCTCAACATTGGTTCGTGAAGTTTCTCCGCCTTCTGTCGGGTCGATGCTTTGCCATCTGTCGATAATGCCATTATTCACGGTACGTTCCGGAATTTGCCCTGAAGCGTTCCACGAAGAATTAAAATTTGAAAACTGCAGATTAAAATAATCGTTATCTGTGATCCACTGGTTGTATTTTCCGAAAATATTGATGCGGTTAAAATTTTGTTTCACATCAAAAGCTCCGTCTGTATAATTGTATTCTGCAGCCAGATAAGCACTTTTTCTTTCTTTTGTATCGTTAAGAATATTAAACATTCCCAATATTCTTTTTGAGTTGAATGAGCCACCTTCAAGCTTGATCATGCTGTTTTGTAAATGATCGTAAGTTTTAAAATCGACGTAACCGGCGGTATTAAAATCACCACGATCCATATAATAAGCACCTTTTCCGAAGTCGATATTGTTTACCGTTTCCGGAATTACAAAATGCAGATCAGAATAACCTTGTCCGTGCGCATGAGATACTACGTTTACAGGCATTCCGTCTACGTTTACACTTACGTCAGTTCCGTGATCGGCATCAAATCCTCTTAAAAATAATTGTTCGGCTTTTCCGCCTCCTGCATGTTGGGCGATAAATAATCCCGGAACTTTCCTTAATAAATCCTGAGCAGAATTTACCGGAAATTTATTAAGATCAACCTTTGTAATCGCAGTTAAAAACGAATGATGATTGATGGAAACTTCAGAAATCTGAAACGGTTTGTGCTGTAGAAAAACAACTTTGTTTTTATCCTCATCATTGGTAATTGCCCATTTTACCTCATCATATCCTTTGTGAGTGATAACAAGTGTATCTGGAAAAGATTTAATAGTAAATTTTACTGTTCCGTCTTCTCCGGAATGAGCATGGCTGTTACCGTGATCATATTGCACCAAAACATCTGCAATTGGGAATTTATCATCGGCATCTTTTATTAATAATTTCTTTTCTGTATCCTGTGCCAAAACTTTAGGGTTAAAGTTTAGAGCAAGAAAAGCAACTATTATTTTAGTGGTTTTCATTATTTAAGATTCTTTTTTATTATTAATCTTGATTGAGATTATTTAGACTTTAAGAAATTTTTTAAAGCAGACTTAATTTTTAAATTTTGATTGAATGGTTTAAATTCAGATTTTGTTTTTGCAAATACTTTTTGAATTAAAAGTGTTACCCAGGTTCCTGCTACAAAAGGGAAAGTAAGTACCCCGCCAACTTCGCTTAGAATATTGTTGTCTACTAAAACATCATCGATAACTACGGTAACCGCAACTGCCAAAAGCACCCAAAAACCATCGATTTTTTTGAAGCCCGAAAAAACAATTGCAGAAAGTACGGCATTGAACCCGAAGAGCCCCAAATGAATCTGATCAATTGGTTCACCATTGAGATGTGCAATATATCCGCCTAAAATAGACGCCACAAATCCGTAAAGAGCCGCAATCGGAGAGCTTATAAAAACCGCAATGAAAAAGATAATCCCCGAAAGAACTCCACCTTGGAAAATCACTTCACCAAAAGCATTGGTAGAATAAAGAAATTCATCATTATTGGTAGGTAATATAGTTTCTGTAATAAATTTTGATGGCGGAATCTCTGTAAAATGATGCAGTAAAAAAATAAAAACCCAGGCGATTAAAATAAAAGGTAACGTAAAAACCGGAATTTTTCTTTTTATAAAAAAATGCTGAATAATACTTGCTAACGATCCTCCAACTACAACCAAAACCCAAATCAGCAATGTATTTTTGAATACAAAAGAAAGCGCAACGCCAACAAGAGCAGCACTGAAACCATATAAACCAGAATTGATTTCAGATTTGTCATATTTAAGAAATTGGGCAGTAAGAGTTCCTGCTGCAGTTGCCATTATGGCAGACAAACCCTGTTCCCAGCTTCCCATAAAAATCCCAATGAGAAACAGAAGACCTGTCCATCGGTTTTCCTGAAGCATGATCTGCCCGGTTCCTTTCAAAATATTGTCTACAAAAGGTATTTTTTCAAAGAATTTATCCATAAGTTTAATTATCAAAGTTTAAAATTGTGAGGAAAAAGTGACTGATTAATTTGTTTGTGAGTTTTCAGACATTCGAATTGGCTATTGATTTGCAACGCAAAAATTGAAGATTCACCTGCAATCACCATCCCAAAAAGACCATTCCTATTCCGCAAATGGTAACCACAGCTCCGCTGATGACTCCCATATATCTTTCAATTTTTTCGGTATTGAATAATGTGGAATATCCGTATCGTCCTAAAAGAACCATTCCGAGCATGGTGAGCACTGTTGTTATGGTAAAGGAAGTAACCAAAATCAAAATCTCCGACATAGAATGCTTTACTCCCGAATAAAAAAGGAGCGGAATAAGCGGTTCACTCGGTCCCATTACAAAAATCATAAAAAGTACAAGCGGGGTTACTTTTATTCTTTTCTGTGGCATTACGATTTCGCTGTGGCTGTGTTCATAAACGTAAACATCATCTCCCAATACGTCAAAATGTTTGTGAGGCTTGTTTCTAATCGCCTGAATCAACCCGTAAATCAAATAAATTCCACCAAAAGTAAGCAAAGCCCATCCTGAAAAATTGCCTCTTAAATCCTGAAACCATGAAATTTTATTCAATTGCCATCCAAGAAAAACTCCGATAAACCCTAAAGCTAAAGAACTTAAAACATGTCCGAATCCACAAACAACGGTTAAGATTGATGTTTTGGTGACGCTCCATTTTTTTGATTTTGAAATCACAATAAACGGCAGGTAATGATCCGGTCCGGAAGCTGTATGAATAAAACTTATTGAAACTGCACTTAGCAAAAGCGCCCAAACGGTAGTGTCCATTTTTAATTGTTTTTATCTAAATCCCACAAAATCTCCTGAACGTACAGGAAAAAATTAAACATCACTTCACCGCCGTGCCCTAAAGCTCGTACTACAAATCCGTTTTCTTCCATTGCTGAAATGCCTATTTCCATTTCGTCTTTAAACTGTTCGGAATGATCAATAATGGTTTGTATCAGATGATCTTTTTCAACATTTTCTTTGGTGCTGTAAAAAATCAAAGTTCCCTGATGTGTATATTGTTCAAGATTTCCGATGGTGTTTATCGGGATCAGATCAGGTTGAATGAGAACATTGTCTTTGATGATCAGTTTATTATCATGACAAATTTCCATCAGATTTTGGAAGCGTTTTAGCTTAAAAACTTCTCCGTAATGTTTTCTTCCACAAGTGATAATTTCGCTGATGATGATCTGGCTGTTTTTCCCGATATTGATTTTCGCCTTACTTTTGAAATTAGAATCTTCATGCGGAACCACAGGATGCGGAACGTATGCAAAAGATGTTTCATCCTCCATTACAATATTGATCTCCTGAAGAGCTTCATCCTTCATATTGAAAAGCCTTTGATAAGACTGCGACTGCAGTTGCATTGAAGCACCTTTTTCCAAACTGATATCCAAATGATAATGATCTCCGTCTAAAATTCCGGGCGAAGAACTCATTATCATCTGATACAGCTTGTTGTCATCTTTACGCTGTCCCACAGAAACACATCTGAACGGAAGTGAGACATACAGGTCTTTTATATAAGATTTTCCACTTTTGAAGCCTGCGATTATATTTAAATGACTATCCATTTATCTCACAAGATTCGGTTCTTCCACATCCTCCAAAAGTGCATATTTCTTGATCCAGCCAATTACTTTTTCAAGACCTTCTTCTGTTTTAAGGTTGGTAAACACAAAAGGATTTCCGTTTCTCATTCTTCGTGCATCATTTTCCATTACTTCAAGACTGGCTCCAACGTGGGGCGCAAGATCGATTTTGTTGATGATTAATAAATCTGAACGTGTAATTCCGGGGCCACCTTTTCTTGGAATTTTTTCACCTTCCGCAACGTCAATAATAAAGATCGTAACATCTGCAAGATCCGGACTGAAAGTTGCCGATAAATTGTCGCCGCCGCTTTCAATCATAATCAATTCTATTTCCGGAAAACGTGCAGCAAGTTCGTCTACTGCTTCCAAATTCATACTTGCATCTTCACGAATGGCAGTGTGGGGACAACCTCCCGTTTCTACACCGATAATTCTATCATGAGGAAGAAGACTGTTTTTAGCCATAAATTCTGCATCTTCTTTGGTGTAAATATCATTTGTAATTACGCCAAGATCATATTTTCCGAACATTTTTCTGCTCAAACGTTCTAATAAAGCTGTTTTTCCTGAACCTACAGGTCCTGCTACACCAAGTTTTATATATTTTCTATTTTCCATTTTATTTAAATTTTAATTATTGTATTTTTTATTTTTATCTCAAAATTCACATGCTTATTTTTCGCTTGTAAAAGTGTTTTAATTAAAGGACAGTTTTTTGTCATTCTGACGAAGGCAGAATCTCTTATTTATATTAACTGAGATAATTAACTATTTACACGTAAACCACCCCGTCAAAAATTCTTTGAATTTTCGCCACCCCTCCAAAGGAGGGGAATTTTTACATTGTTATTTAATTGACAATGAAATGAATTCACTATCAACAATCAACCATTTACCATCAACCAAATCACGACATATAAAGCCTTGAATAAAGTCTTTCGTGCTGCATACATCTTATATCGAAAGCGGTGTTGCAAAGACCAACCAGATCCCGGTCGATTTCAATGGTTTCTAATGCTACTTTTTCCATAACCGGATAGAGTGAAAACAAAATATCCTGACCATCGAGCTGCCCAAGTGGAACGAGCTTCACTGCATTGGTAATCATTCCGGCGACCGAAGTGTAATAAAATCCTAAAAGTGCTTCTCGCAAAGGAATTTTCATCAGAGCAGCATACATTCCGAAAACGATGCAGTAATGTGAGTTTGCCTTTCGGTTTTGAATTGCCTTTTCATAATCTTCCATTAAAGAAAAACTTTCTCTTCTTTTAAATATTTTGATTAAACGCAATCCTAATTTCTGACTTGCCTGACGAATTTCTTTGGGACATTTCAAAGAATTACATTCATTATCAAGATTTAATAATAATTCTAAGTCTCCGTTTTGTGTGGCTTCATAAGACATTTTTACAAAAGCTCCGTCATTATATTTAAGGTTGTACTTAAGCATATTTTCAACAAATTCTTTTGCAGTTTGTCTGTCGTGAACAATTCTTTGCTGTACAAAAGTTTCCAATCCGTTAGAATGGGTGTAACCTCCGATGGGTAAAGTAGGGTCTGAAAGATGCAGTAATCCCGACAAAAAGTTTAAATTCAAATTATTCATCTTTTGGAGCTGCCATTTTTAAGATTTTATTAAAAATTGAAGATCCTAAACTTCCATGTCCGTGCGGTTCTACATTAGATTTTAGAAGATTTAAGAGTTTCACGTGTTTTCTTTCGGGATTAAATCCGCTTGCTTCCAGCCATCTGAACATCGGCATTTCAAAAGGAATTAAAACTTTATCTTCCTGAATAAAAAGTGGAATATGCTTGTTCCCGATTTCGTAGCAGACTGTTCCCATTTCCAGTAAAGAAACCGGAGACATAATGATGGCTTCCGTTTCCAAAACATTGATGGCAACTACTTTTTCATCATCTTCAAAAAGGATATCACCTTCTCTCAGACGTTGTCCTTCTCTGAGGAATTTGATGGCGATATCTGTTCCGCCTCTTGTTTTTTTTCGCTGAATTCTTTTTGTGGTTTCAAACCATTCCAGATCCAGATAATCAACAAGTTTTGTTGTTGGGTTTTGGGCAAGATTGCCTGTTGTTTCGTTAATAATCATTTTTACTGTGATTTTTTTCTGAAGTCAATGTTCTTAGATACTCCGACTCCAAAGGTTGATCCGTTGATTCCGGCTACAGAAGTTTTCGTCCAGCCATCTTGTTTTGTTTTGGTCTGTAACATTGAAAGTTCAGCGAACTTAAATTTCAAAGCCCATCCTCCTCCTAAGAATATAGCGACTAAAGGATAAGCGCGAAGACGGTATCCGTTAAAATTCTGCATCGATGAGGTGGTTTCAGATATTTGCTGTCCCCAAACGTAATGAGCATCTATCTGTGCAATCAGGGCAAAATATTTTCCTAAAGTTACCGAAGGGCTGTACCAAAAACCGGCTTCGTTCTGCTTGTAAACAACATTTTTATTTTCTACATTTTGCGCATAGGCATAATTAACTCCGATCACATCGTTGTTGTTGATGAAATATCCAACTCCAACAGGTGCGCTGGAAACAGAGCTGTTGCTGCCCGACGGTGTATTGGTTTTGGAATAATCTAATGAACCGTAAATCATGAACTGACCTTTTGGACCTTCTTCATCGCTCTTCAGTCTCATTCCACCTAAAAACTGTCCGTTCATTTTCCCCGAAAACATTAATATTCCGGTAAAAGCGAGGGCAAATGCTGCTTTATTAAAGTTTTTCATTGTTAAACTTAAATCTGTTATTATTTAAAATTATTCTTTGAAGAAACCTTATAGATTGTGAAAACCTATAAGGTTTGCTTTGTTTTTAGAATAAATAATACAACTGTGTTAACGGCAGTTTTTCTGCAGGCTCGCAAGTGATATATTCACCATCTACTGTTACTTTGTAGTTTTCAGGATTCACTTCGATTAATGGAGTTTTATCGTTGTGAATAAGGTCTTTTTTAGAAATGTTTCTACAGTTTTTTACAGGAAGAATCATTTTTTCCAGATTGTATTCTGCAATGGTTCCATTGTCGATAGAAATCTGAGAAACAAAATTGGCGCAGGTCTTGAATTTTGCTTTTCCGTGTGCACCAAACATATTTCTGTAAATAACCGGTTGCGGTGTTGGGATAGAAGCATTAGGATCACCCATTTTAGCGGCAATTACAAATCCGCCTTTTACAACCATTTCTGGTTTTACACCAAATAATGCAGGTTTCCAGATGACTAAATCGGCTATTTTCCCTTTTTCCACAGAACCTACATATTCTGAAATTCCGTGTGCTATTGCAGGATTGATCGTATATTTTGCGATATATCTTTTTGTACGGTAATTGTCGTTTCCTGCTCCTTCATCTTCATTCAGACTACCTCTCTGGTCTTTCATTTTGCTGGCGGTTTGCCATGTTCTGGTAATTACTTCACCCACTCTTCCCATCGCCTGAGAATCTGAACTCATAATACTGAAAACACCCATATCGTGAAGAATGTCTTCTGCTGCAATCGTTTCGGGACGAATTCTGGAATCTGCAAAAGCTACATCTTCCGGAATATCTTTGCTTAAATGGTGACAAACCATCAACATATCCAAATGTTCGTCGATTGTATTTATCGTGTAAGGACGGGTAGGGTTTGTAGAAGCCGGAAGAACGTTTGGGTACATAGCTGCTTTGATGATATCGGGAGCGTGACCACCACCTGCACCTTCTGTGTGGAATGTGTGAATTACTCTTCCTTTAATAGCTTCCATTGTATCTTCTAAAAATCCTGCTTCATTTAAAGTATCGGTATGAATGGCTACTTGAACGTCATATTTATCGGCAACTTTCAAAGATGCATCGATTGTTGCAGGTGTCGCTCCCCAATCTTCGTGAATTTTTACACCCAATGCTCCGGCTTCCACCTGTTCTTCAATAGGTTCTTCGGCTGCACAATTTCCTTTTCCGAAAAAGCCTAGATTCATAGGATATTCTTCTGCTGCTTCCAACATTTTACGAATGTTGAATTTTCCTGGAGTAACGGTTGTAGCATTTGTTCCGTCGTTGGGCCCGGTTCCGCCGCCAATCATGGTTGTAATACCGCTGTATAGAGCTGTTTCAATTTGTTGCGGACAAATGAAGTGTATGTGTGTATCGATTCCACCTGCGGTTACAATATATCCTTTTCCTCCGTGTACTTCTGTAGAAGCTCCGATAATCATATTGGGGGAAACTCCATCCATTGTGTCAGGATTTCCTGCTTTTCCTATACCTATGATTTTTCCGTCTTTGATTCCTATATCTGCCTTTATAATTCCCCAATGATCAATGATAATGGCACCTGTAATGCAAAGATCTAAAACTCCTTCATCTCTTTTTGAAGTAACGTTTTGACCCATTCCGTCACGGACAGTTTTACCACCACCAAAAACGGCTTCGTCGCCATAATGTGTAAAATCTTTTTCGATTTCGATAATAATTTCGGTATCGCCCAACCGGATTTTGTCGCCCGTGGTAGGACCTAATATATTGGTATATTGTTTTCTATCTACATGTAAGCTCATAACTATTGGTTTTAAAGTTTAATTTTCCTGCTTTTGCAAGGCTGATTTCTTTTTGCTCTTCTGAAGTCACGGAAGCATCTACAAGATTATTAAAACCCCTTGCGATTTTATTTCCTCCGATTTCTACCAATTCCACTTCTTTTTCTTCGCCCGGCTCAAAACGTACGGCGGTGCTTGCTACTATATTGAGTCTTTTTCCGAATGCTTTTTCACGTTCGAAGCTCATCGCTTTATTAACTTCAAAAAAATGAAAATGAGAACCCACCTGAATGGGTCTGTCTCCTGTATTTGTAACTTTTATTTTTACGGTTTCTCTGCCTTCATTGCAGATAATTATGCCGTTTTTTACAAAGATTTCTCCTGGTATCATAATAATTTTGTTTTAACGGATTGGGTTGTGTACGGTTACGAGCTTAGTTCCATCAGGAAAAGTTGCTTCGATTTGAACATCATGAATCATGTCTGCAACTCCGGGCATTACGTCATCTGTGGTTAGGAGATTTGCACCTTCCTGCATGAGTGTTGCTACTTTTTTTCCGTCTCTTGCACCTTCTAGAAGGAAGTGACTGATTAATGCAACAGATTCTGGATAATTGAGTTTCAAGCCTCTTTCCTTTCTTTTAAGGGCAAGCTCTCCTGCTAGGAAAAGCATGAGCTTTTCCGTTTCTCTTGGTGTTAAATGCATAATGTTATTTTTTTAAATTGAACATGACTTCTTTATCTGCCTTATTCTTTAAAAGGCAAACAGAAGTATTTGAAAATTGAATAAATGATAGACTCCGTTAATCTGTATTTAGGATACAGATCATCGAGTATATAAGATGTGAAAATGATTTAGCAGCCGGCAATCTGCAGAGATTGATACAAAATGTATCTGGGTGCCGAAAGGTAAATACGGTTTTGGATGACCGCAATAGGTGTGTAAGTAAAAGATTGAGCAAATAAACAGCTCAGCCATTTTTGGCTTAAAATTGAATAATCAAATTTTACTTTTTCAATTGTATTAGAATCAGTATCATCCTGATCAGACCAACTGTATAGATCTGTCTGTTCGGTATTATCTGATTTTTGTAAAAAATGATTTTTTAAAGATTGGTCATGAGATAACTTATTATTTTGCTCTTTCTGCACCAGAATACTAGTACAAAAAGCTGCAAAAAACAGTATCAACGAAAATAAAAAAAATCTTTTTTTCATGACCATGAAATGATGGCATAAAAGTATAACAATATGAAAGGTCTGCCTATCAAAAAGATGATTTAATATATTCAAAATCGCAACAAAAATAATTGAATGAAAATTTCTGTTTTACTATTAATGATTGATTTTTAACTAATTACTAAAATTTGAAGATGTGATAAATATTTAACTATTAATAATCAACCAGCTTTATCTTACCAAAAGATTTTGAATTTTTTTCTTTCCTTATAAATGTTGTAAATTTGTAAAAAGCAAAAATTAAACAATACAACTCATATGTCAAAAGCAATTTCGCAAGTACCATTTGCAGTAAATGAGCCGGTAACTTCTTACGAACCGGGATCAGCAGAAGTAAAATCTCTTCTTGCAACTTACAAAAAAATGTGGGCAGAAAAGATAGAAATCCCAATGGTGATCAATGGTAAAGAAGTAAAAACAGGTGATACCGTAAAACTTCAGTCTCCACAAGATCATGCACATGATTTCGGTTTTTATCACAAAGGAACTATGCAGCATGTAGATGATGCAATCAATACTGCTTTAGCGGCAAAAAAAGCGTGGAATGACCTAGGTTGGGAGCACCGTGCTGCAATTTTCTTAAAAGCAGCTGATCTTTTAGCTGGACCTTACAGAGACGTAATCAATGCAGCAACAATGATCGGACAGTCTAAGAATGTTCATCAGACTGAAATTGATGCAGCTTGTGAATTCATCGATTTCTTGAGATTCAACGTAGAATTTATGACAGAAATGTATTCTGAGCAGCCGGTTTCTGATGCAGGAATCTGGAACAGAGTAGAGTACAGACCATTAGAAGGATTCTGTTTTGCGGTAACTCCGTTCAACTTTACAGCAATTTCAGGGAACTTGCCAACTTGTATGGCAATGCTTGGAAACGTTGTGGTTTGGAAGCCTTCAGACAAACAAATCTATTCTGCAAAAGTAATTATGGATGTTTTAATCGAAGCGGGTCTTCCTGCAGGGGTTATTAACATGATCTTTACAGACGGAAAAGAAACTGCTGAGAAAGTAATGGCTCACAGAGATTTTGCAGGACTTCATTTTACAGGTTCTACAAAAGTTTTCCAGGGAATGTGGAAAATGATTGGTGACAATATTCACAACTACAGAACGTACCCAAGAATCGTTGGTGAAACTGGTGGAAAAGACTTTGTAATTGCGCATCCTTCTGCAAACGTAGAAGCTGTAGCAACAGGTTTGGTAAGAGGTTCTTTCGAATATCAAGGACAAAAATGTTCAGCAGCTTCAAGAGCTTATATTCCTAAATCTCTTTGGGCTGATGTGAAAAAAGTAATGGAAACTCAAATTGCTTCAATTAAAGTAGGTTCTCCGGAAGATCCTTCAAACTTTGTGAATGCAGTGATCGATAAAAATTCTTTCGAAAAGTGTAAAGGTTATATCGACAGAGCGAATGCTTCAAACGTAGCAAACGTAGTAATTGGAGGAAAAACTGATGATTCTAAAGGATGGTTTGTATATCCGACAGTTATCGAAACTACAGATTCTCAGTACGAAAGTATGGTTGAAGAAATCTTTGGCCCTATCTTATCTGTTTTCGTTTATGAAGATGCAGACTGGTCTGAAACTTTAAAAGTTGTTGATTCTTCTTCTCCTTATTCATTGACGGGTTCTGTATTTGCACAAGATAGATATGCTGTAAATGAAGCTTTCAAAGCATTAGAAAATGCTTCAGGAAACTTCTATATCAACGACAAACCAACCGGTGCAGTTGTTGGTCAGCAACCTTTCGGCGGAGGTAGAGCTTCAGGAACAAACGATAAAGCTGGTTCTAAAATGAACTTGTTAAGATGGACTTCTGTAAGATCTATCAAAGAAACTTTCGTTTCTCCTAAAGATTATAAATACCCATATCTTGGTTAATAAGTAATGAGTAATTGGCAATGAGTAATTTATTGCCTCTATACATATAGCTTCGGAACTTTGTGTTTCGGAGCTTTTTTATTTTAAGGCATCAGATATAAAATTAAATAATTTGAATGAAAGAGTCCTGAAAGGACGATTTATCAAAGCATCGGGTAAAGCCCGATTAAATAATTAAGTAAAACAAAAAAAGTGACTCATTTGAATCACTTTTAATTTTGAATAATATGTAAAATAAGTTTACCAGTCTCTTTTCTTTAAAATCAAATAAGATCCTAAAATAAATAAAGCACACCAAACTAAACAAGCAATAAGGCTTTCTGTAGGGTAAGTAAACTCATATTTTAAACCGAGCGCTTTTGCCATGTCAAGCCTTAATATTGGATTTGGGATTAAATTAGACATGCTTTCTAAAGGGAAGAGCTTGCTAATGAAAAAGTCGTTTTGAAGTACCTCATTTCTCTGTGGTCCTTTTAATCCGTTTATCTTTGAGAAAGTTTCAATCATTCCTAAAATCCATTCTCCAATCCACAATACAAAGAAAGCAAGAAAAACAAAAATCGATTTTCTTAACAGAATTGATAAAAACATTAAAAAGCAAAAGAATGCAAAGAGTTTTAAAAAATAATTTCCAATGAAAAAGATTTCTTTATAAACCAGTGATGACTCTGTGGTTTTTGAATATTGAAAACCCAAAAACAGAGTAATTACAAATACAAGCAAAGTAGAAATAAATGTAAAAATACCTATGGTTAACAATTTAGAACCAATAAATTCTTCTCTGCTTAAACCATCGATTGTATTTTGTTTGAACATTCTATTGCTGAATTCTTGGCAAATTGAAAAGACAATGATTAACCCAAGAAAAATTTTCAGCAAAGCAACCGTCCATGTTGTAAAATTCCAGATTGCAGGGAAATTATACATTCCTTGTTCTTTTAAATCAATTGGACTTCCGAAAAGCTCGAAATTAAGCAAACCTATACAAAGAAGTATAACTAAAATAGCAAAATACATAATGGTAAAAACCTTGAATGGTGTATAATTCAGATTTTTATAATATTCTAATTTTAATAATTTCATCATGATTAATTAGTGTTTTTTACAAGTTCAAGGAATTGGTTTTCAAGCGATTGTTTTTTCTTGGCTAGGTGCGACAAGAAAATACCTTTTTCAGCAAGTTTCTGGTTTAATGTTGATGCAGAAATTGAGGCATCATCACGAACCTGTGCTTTTACGAGTTCACCTTCTGTAGAAACTGAAGTAAACCATTGAAGTTCTTCCAAAGCGTGCAAAAGCGCAGAATTATTATCTGCTTTCAATTCAAAAAAGCCTTGGTTGCTGGTTATTTCATCCACTCTTCCCGAATAAATGGCATTACCTTCTTTTAAAACAATTACATGACTGCAAATCTTTTCGATTTCATCTAAAAGGTGACTCGCAATAATGATGGTAATACCTTGTTTTGCAATAGTCCCGATAATTTCTCTGATCTGAATAATTCCTTCAGGATCTAAACCATTTGTAGGTTCATCCAAAATCAAAACTTCAGGATTGTTGAGCAAAGCAGAAGCAATTGCCAAACGTTGCTTCATCCCCAATGAAAAGGTTTTAAACGCATCTTTTTTTCTTTCTAAAAGTTTAACCGTGTTTAAAACTTCATCAATTCTAGAAAAAGGAGTTCCTTTGATTTCGGCAACAATTTTAAGGTTGGTTTCCGCACTTAAGTAAGGGTAGAAGTTAGGTTGCTCAATAATAGCTCCGATTTTTTTTAGCGTTTCAGGAGTTGTTCCTTTTTGCCCAAACCAAAACCAGTCGCCACTTGTGGGATTAATGGTTGAAAGAAGCATCCCGAAAGTTGTCGATTTTCCACTTCCGTTGGGACCGAGAAGACCGTAAACATTACCTCTTTCTACATCAAAAGAAATATTGTTGACTACGACTCTTTTGAATTTTTTCGTCAGATTCTTTACTGATAAAATTTTTTCCATGTAGTATATTGTATGTACTATGAGTTTCTCTTTTTTGTGAAATGTTACAAAGAAGATTAATTTTAATATAAATGATGAATGATGAATGATGAATGATGAATGATGAATGATGAATGATGAATGATGAATACTTTTAGCTAACAACCAATAACTAACAACCAACAACCAATTTTTTTCATTAAATTTGATTTAAAGATGTTTGTATGAAGTTAATTGAACTTGCAAAAGAATTAAAGGTTTCTGCAGAAGCCATCAAACAGTTTATTCAGGATTTTGATCTTGATTTGATAGACTGTATTTCTACTCAATTTGAAGTGAAAGAAGATTTTGAAAAATTTGCCCGTGAAAATGTAGATTTTTTAAAATTATATGAAAAGGATTTGGATGAAAATAAAACCGTTGAGCAAATTGCAGAAACCATCAATCAGCCTAAAGAAAAAATAGAAAAAGCCATTGAAGAAAATCCGTCAAATATTTTTGATAACGGATTGTTTCGCTCTTCGATTTCTAGTTATGGAATTGATCAGAAATTAGGCGGAAATTATAAGTTTGTCTACAATTATTTTGGAAATAAAACCAAGCTTCAGCAAAGAGATTTTATAGGTTACAGAGATCTTTTCTTTTATATTTCAGATGTTTTGGAGCCGTTTTTAAATCCTCAACAAACCAAAGACTGGGGAATTCATAAGCCTGCAGGAATTATTTTGTATGGACCTCCCGGAAGCGGAAAAATATTTTGGGCGAATAAAATTGCCGAAATCATTAATTATAAATTTAAAGAAGTTAAAAAACATTACCTCGGTACTTCATTTATTGACGGAAATCAAACCAATTTCAATGATTTTTTGGTATCGATGATGAACGAAGATAGAGTGTTGCTATTCCTTGATGATTTTGATGAAATTATGATGGAAAGAAATGCTGAAAATAATGTGGCTTCCTGCAATCTCGAAACTCAGGAAATCATTCTTCATCACGTTTCAAAATTTGAAAGTGAAGGGGTTTTGATGGTGGGTTCTGCCAATTCTGTTGTTGATATTAATGAAGAAATTCTTGCACCCGGAAGATTTGATGTTTTAGTTCCGATATTTCCACCAAATGCAGCGGAAAGGTCAGAAATCATTCTCTATTCAATGACCAAAAATCTGGATAAAGATTCTCTGCTTTTCAAAATTCTTAAAAATAATAAAGCAGATAAAATTCCTTTCTGGACAGAAACGGTTGCAAAAATGAAGGTTTTCAGCAATACAATGCTTATCGATTTTACTCAAAGTTTAAAGAAGAGAATTAAAAACCGTTATCAGAGAACAAAAGATGAAAAACTAAAAATTGATGAAACTCTTCTCAACGGTGCTTTACGTGATGCTGCAGCAAAATTAACGGAAGAATATCTCAATCAGATTGCCCAGTTTTTAAATGATGTGATTATCAATAATCTTGATGATTTCCAGATGAGAATTCACTCGCTAAAAGCTGAACTGGAAACCTATCAAACGGTGGAAGAACCAAGAAGAGAAATTGGTTTTATGCATAATGATGAAGATAAAAAAGAAAAGTAATTTTAATTTAGTAAAATTTATAAACTTCCATCACTGTTTGATTTCGAAAAAATAGTGATGGATTTTTTGCTTTAAATGTGAATATTTTTTGAGTTCAGTTTTTTTCATTTTCAATTGGTTTTTTTGAGAGTGTAAATATTTTTAAATCATTACTTTTTAGGTTTATAAATTATTCATAGTGTTTGTTTAATTAATGAGATTGTCATTTTTATTTTTGTGTTTTGTTGTTATAAATAATTAAAATTATTTGAAATATTAGTTTTTAAGCAATTCTATAAGCGGTGAGTATGTGTTGAGTATGTACTTTCAGTGCATAGAGTAGCACTTTTCAAAGGTCATCTAATATATTTGTTGAGGTTTTGATTCTAACGAAAACTTAGATCTATCAAAAAAGTTAATCAACATTAAATATAAAAACTATGAAAAGAAAACTACTTTCTCTTGGTGTAATTCTAACTTTGGCTCAGTTAAATGCACAGACTTATCAAACATTAGCGGTTTCAGGATTTAATGCAGATGTGATTGCAAACGGAGTTGGCCCGTCTTTGAATTCTACAACGATGAGCTTAGATAAAGACACCGATAATTTTGCTTATATGTCGAGAGATTTTAAAGTAAATTCTTCGGCTTCGGCTTTAACGTATGGCTTGCCGGAAAGTGGTTTGATTACTTCCGCAGTTTCTACAACCAGCGGATTAACTTATCAACTCGCTTCTTACTCTGCAAATAATTCTTTAAGACTTCCCAATGCAAATGATATTGGTACGCTCACTTTAGCAACGCCAAAAGCTGCGAATATTCTGTATGTTCTTGCTGTAAGTGGAAGTGGTCCTTCAACAGGAGAGATAACAATAAACTTCCAGGATGCTACAACCCAGGTTTTCTCGGCGGTTAATTTTCAGGATTGGTATGACGGGACAAGTGCTGCAATTCAGGGAATCGGGAGAATTAACAGAGCTTCCAATGCTTTAGATGCAGGTGGTGGAACGAACCCCAGAATTTATCAGATTCCTTTAGCAATTAATGTTGCCAATCAATCTAAAATAATAACATCTGTTACTTTCAAAAAAACTTCTACAGCGGTAACGGTCATTAATGTATTTGGGATTTCCGCACAGGTTGCACAGCTTTCTGTTTCTGATGTTAAAAAAGCTAAAGACAAATCAGTTTATCCAAATCCTTTTTCGAATGAATTAAATTTAGCAGATATTTCAGATTTAGTTTCCATCGACGTTTTAGATTTTTCAGGTAAGACTGTAAAAAGAAATATTCAGCCAGAATTAAAATTAGACCTTTCATTTTTAGATAAAGGAAACTACATTCTTGTTCTTAAAAATAAGAATGGAACTTCAACTTCTCAGAAAGTTGTTAAACATTAATTTGGAGTTTTTTTCACTTTGATTATTATATAATTTACACGAAAATCATTGTGGAACAAGCCGGTTTTAATTAATCGGCTTGTTTTTGCTTTTATAAATTAATAGTTATATTAAGTCGGTTTAAAATAATTTTAACTTTAACCACAAAAGAAACAAAAGACAATTATTGAGCTATTATTAGATAATCAAAGTTCTCAAAAGAATAAAAAATCAAAGATTTTTTTAAGGTTTTTGTGCGCTTTTTTCTTTATACTCATTAACTTTAAATAGAAATATCTAAATCTTTTGTTCCTTTTGTGGTTAAATAAAAAGTCTAAACAAGTTTTTCAATGAAAATTTTTTGAATTTTATATTAAATCTTAATGCCTTTCAAGCTCAATTTTCAAACTTTTAATTACTTTTTTAACATTACCAAAACTCGTGATTTTATCCGTAAATTTGCTTTTCAAATTTTTTAGTTTTGATTAATAACGACCAGATAAAAGAAATTCAATCTAGAATTGAAGACCTTCATAAATATCTTCAAATTGATAAAAAGAAGATAGAGATTTCTAATGATGACGAAAAAACGGCAGCTCCGGAATTTTGGGATAACCCCAAAACTGCTGAGGTTTTCCTGAAGCAGCTTCGTTCCAAGAAAAAGTGGGTAGAAGAATATGAAGAGATCAATACTCAGTTTGAGGATCTTCAGGTTTTGCTTGAGTTTGCTAAAGAAGACCCTGATTCTGAAAAAGAATTAGATGAATCTTTCCCTCAATTATTAGAGAAAATAGAAAATCTGGAGTTTAAAAACATGCTTTCTAACGAAGGTGATGAGCTTTCTGCTGTTCTTCAAATTACTGCAGGAGCGGGTGGAACCGAAAGTTGCGACTGGGCTGCAATGTTGATGAGGATGTATAATATGTGGGCGGAAAAACAGGGCTATAAAATAAAAGAACTGAACTTTCAGGAAGGTGAAGTTGCTGGTGTGAAAACCGTAACCTTGGAAATCGACGGAGAATATGCTTTTGGTTATCTTAAAGGTGAAAATGGTGTTCACAGACTGGTAAGAATTTCTCCTTTTGATTCTAATGCTAAACGTCATACAAGTTTTGTTTCTGTTTATGTTTATCCGTTGGTGGATGATACGATTGAAATCAATATCAATCCTGCAGATATTTCATTTGAAACGATGCGAAGCTCAGGAGCGGGTGGACAAAACGTAAACAAAGTAGAAACTGCGGTTCGTCTTCGTCATGCACCGACAGGAATTATCATCGAAAACTCAGAATCTCGGTCTCAGCTTCAGAATAAAGAAAAAGCAATGCAGCTTTTGAAATCAAGACTTTATGAAATGGAATTGGAGGAACGTCTGAAAGCTCGAAACGAAATTGAAGCCAACAAAATGAAAATCGAGTGGGGAAGTCAGATCCGAAATTATGTGATGCATCCTTATAAATTGGTGAAAGATGTACGCTCCGGTCATGAGACTTCAGATGTTGATGCCGTGATGAACGGAAATCTAACGCCATTCCTTAAAGCGTTTCTGATGGCCGATGGAACGGCGGTTTCAGACGACGATTTAGACCTATAAAAAATCATGTTTACATTTTTGTTAAAATATGCTAATATATTTTCAGCATAATTTTATTAAGCTTATTTTTGTTCATCATCATTACATATGGAAGAATTCAATAGCTGGAGAGATTTATTAAACCCCGAGTTTTATATCAACATGGGTGGGTTTTGGGTAATATTGTTTATCATATTTGCCGAAACAGGTTTATTTGTAGGGTTTTTCCTTCCGGGAGATTCACTGCTTTTTGTTTCAGGGATTTATGCGGTAGACATTATTTCTAAAACATTTGGTTCTACAGGAAGTGACTTTTTAGATACCACCATTTTGGCAAGTGCAGTCGCTTTTGCTGCGATTGTGGGTAATCAGGTAGGGTATTGGTTCGGAAGCAAAACCGGTCCTGCTTTATACAAGAAAAAAGACACGATGCTTTTCAAGAAAAAGTATCTTTATCAGGCACACGATTTTTTTGAAAAAAACGGAGCTTTAGCAATTATCATGGCAAGATTTTTACCGGTAGTAAGAACTTTTATGCCAATTGTAGCAGGAATTGTGAAGATGGATAAGAAAGCTTTCCTTCGTGATAATATTATCGGAGGTATTCTTTGGTCTTTCAGTTTAATTTTTGCAGGACATTACTTGGATAAGTTATTCCTTGATCAGTTTGGTATCAACCTGAAAGAAAAACTAGAGTTTATTATTATTGTAATTGTTTTGATTACAACTGTTCCTGTGGTTCTGAAATTTATGTTTGGAGCACCAAAAGGAAATCCGAAACTGGAAGATGAAGTTTTGGAAGATTTGATTGATAAAGAAAAATAATCAATTTAAAAATATAGAAATAACCTGCAACAAAATTGTAGGTTATTTTTTTGCTTCTAAAAAGCTTAGTATCATTTTTTAGCGTAAAGATTCTACAAATTAGGCAGATTTTCAACACAAATTATCATCGAAACCTGCATAATCAGCGAGATAAAAAGAAATAATTATATAAGATTTTGGTACATGATATTTATTTTAGCCACAAAAGAATCAAAAGAAATGATTAAAAAAGAATTGAATTTTAATTCCTAATCCATTCCAGAATATTAGGATAAATAATGCTGTCTCTTTTTTTCTTGTTAAAAAATCTCGGTGCGTGACCGGTTTTATCCATAAAAACCAGTTTATGCGGAATATCCATTTTCGTTAATACAGAATCTAAAGCTAAACCTTGTTTCTGATTCACCAAAAAATCCTGATTTCCCTGAAATAAAAGCGTCGGAACATTTGTCACATTCGCTATCGGACTTGCTTTTTGAAAATCTTCAGACAAGTTTTTACGGTTAAATTTAGTTCCCACTACTTTTTGAATACTTCCTGAAGTATATTTTGAATAAAATGATTTTAAATAATCATGAGAATAAAAATCTGTCGGTCCGCTGAGAGAAATAATTTTCTTGATTTTATCAGGATTTTGATAACCATAAAGCAGTGCTAAATGTCCTCCTGCACTTTCTCCCAAAAGAATATAATTGTTCGGACGAAGTTCTGCTTTTTCTGAAAGCGCATTGAATTTTTCGATCACAGAATTAATATCTTCCAGCTGCTCTCTGTAGGTGAGATGTTTTGAAACCAGGCGGTAATTCATATTAATGCTTGGAATATTATTTTCAAAAAGCATTTTCTGAATTTGAATCATGTGTTCTTTTCTGCCGTATTTCCATGCACCGCCGTGAACAATTAAAATGACGGGAGAATCTTGCGGATAATCTGCGGGAAGAAAAACATCCATTTTCTGGCGTTTGTGTTCACCATATTTCAGATTATAAATTTTCTGACTGTCTTTTCCCACCCAAACTCTGAATTTAGAATTGCATGAATTTAATATCAAAGCAATTAATCCTAAAACAAAGAAATGGTAATTGAGAATCAGCTTTTTCATAGAGTAAAATTAATGAAATAATTTTTTAATAAACTTAATGATTAGCATTCTTCTTATTAATTTCATCAATTGCATTTTTTATTTGTATTTTTTCTTCACTATGCTTGTCGGCATTAAAAATTCTGTTTTGTGCAAAATAAATAATATCATTATGATCACAAATTAATACCCAATTTAATGTCTTGTCCCAAATTATTTCATCACTTGAAAAAAATAAATTTTCAGAAAATTTAATGACCATTTTCCAAGTTAAAATGAATGCAGTGTCAGGTTGATGCGACCAAAATACTTTCTGATTAAATGGAATATCTTTGTGATAGAGCCAATTTTTAACTTTCTTATTTTCATTTTCTTTGAAAGATAGTTCGTTGTATTGATTAAAGTGTTTTTCTAAATCCTGTAGTGAATGCAGATATCTTTGTGTAGATTCAAAGTTCCATAAAAATTTTGATGCTTCAGAATTTAAAGCAATAATTTGATCTTCAAATTCATTAAATAATTCATCAGTATCTTCGCTTTCAAATTTCCATTTTAGAGGGTGGTCTGAAAGTGGAATTGAAAATTTACTTAAGTTCTCTAAAGTCATTTTAGTTTTCATCTGAGAGTTAAAAATTATATTGTATTTTAAATATATGAATTTAAAATCAGAAGTATTTCAATTAATAATCCTATTGATTAATCTTTATTAAAAGCGGTAATAATCCCAATTAAAATCTATATTTTTGTAAGACTTAACACTTATTAAAAAAATATTAAAATACTATGGCGTCTGGTTTTTTTGCGATTTTAGATGATATCGCTGCTTTGATGGATGATGTTGCTGTAACAAGTAAAATTGCAACCCAAAAAACAGCAGGTATCTTGGGCGACGATTTGGCGGTAAACGCAGAAAAAGCCACAGGTTTCCTTTCTTCAAGGGAAATTCCTGTATTGATGAAAATTATGAAAGGCTCATTTATCAATAAACTGATTATTGTTCCTTTTGTTTTCCTTCTTGAATGGCTGTATTCGCCCGCAATTAAAATTATCTTAATTATTGGTGGATTTTATTTAGCCTATGAAGGTGTCGAAAAAATTGTAGAATTTTTATTTCACAGAGAGAAAAAAGGACACGAAGTAATCGAAGAAGCCCAGGATGTTGAAGAAGACGGTGAGGCGGTAGAAAAAGCTAAAGTGAAATCTGCAGTTACCACTGATTTTATTTTGTCTCTTGAGATTGTTATTATAGCATTAGCCGCTGCAAAAGATGGTTATCATGCACTTAAATCGCAATTTGATCCGTTTCTTGTAGAAATTGTTACGGTTTCTATCGTTTCGATTATTGCAACTGTTGGTGTTTACGGAATTGTGGCTTTGATCGTAAGAATGGATGATGCTGGTTTCAAATTAATTAAAAAAAGTAATGACAAAGGTTTTTTTGGTAAACTAGGACATTTGCTTGTAAAAGCACTTCCTTGGGTTATCAAAGCTTTAGGAATCATCGGAACTATCGCATTGATCTTGGTTGCAGGCGGAATTTTTGATCATAATATTGATTATTTGCATCATGCATTACCAACTTGGAGCGAAATGTTAAAACAGGTACTTTTCGGTTTAGCAGGCGGATTGATTGCCCTGTTTTTAATTACCGGAGGAAAGAAAATTTATACATTAGCAACAAAGAAATAATTGTTAGATCTTAATAAAAAAATCCTGCTTCAATTTTTTTGAGCAGGATTTTTATTTTATCTAAAGTTTACTTCCTTCAACCATTTTTCTATTTCAGAAAAACTTTGCGAAGCGTTTTCTACCCAAGGAAAATGCCCTGCTTTTTCTACGAAAACCAATTTAGAATTGGGTAATGTTTTGTGTAGCTGTTCAGCAAATTCGGGTAAATTATTGGTGTCTGCTTTGCCATTGAGAATTAAAATTTTTGTTTTGATCTGCGAGAATTTTTTCTGTTGATTATAGTAATATTCGAGCATTTTTTCAGTTTGTGGCATTTGCCCGTTCACTGGTTTTCTTCTTCCTGCTTTTGAGATTTCTTTCATAATCGGAATTACTTTTTGTGAAGATTCTTCATCATAACACCACCATTTTAGGGAAGCTTCTGATAAATCTCTTCCGTCCGGAGCTTTTTCAGTTTTGTTGGTATACATATAATCCCAGTCTTTTACGACTTGCGAAAACCATTCAGATTCTTTTATTCTTTTGTTTTCCGATTCTTTTCTTCGGTTGTAAACATCTTCCGGAGATGCAACTAAAGAAGTTCCTGTTAAGATCATTCCTTCAACATGGTTTGGATATTTTAAACTATAAAGCATGGCAATTCCGCTTTGATCAGAATGGGCAAAAAACCAAATCTTATCGGTATTGAGTTTCTTTCTTAATTCTTCAATTTCCACAACACTTTTTTCAAGACTGTAATCTTCTATTTTAGTTGGAGCATCAGATTTTCCGGTTCCGCGTGAATCATAAGAAACCAAAGTGAATTGTTTTTCTAATGGTTGTAAAGTTAATTCATAACCTATTTTCCCTGAATTCGGATGTCCAACAAGCATTACCGGACCGTTTCCTTTAATAGTATAATTGATGTTGATACCATCAATTTTTTCTGTGAAATTTCCGTTTTTAAGCTGTTGAGCGTGTGTGAAAATTATAAAAAGTGTGTTGAAAACGAGTAGGGCTTTATATTTAAATTTCATAATTATTTACAAATAAAATACTTTCAAATATATCTGAATAATATGAATTGTTATGCTTTTTTCTATTTATTGCTAAAATGAGCAGAAGAATTATTTGCCTTAATAATCAATTTTAAATATTTACTTTTGCAAAAATATGAATCTTCAAAAACGGTTTGATTTTATTTAATTATGGGTAGAAATTTATCAATTGATGTTTTAAAAATCATACTGGCATTTTTTGTCGTGTTTCTGCACATGAATTTTTTGAAAGAAACCTATCCTTTGCTGAGCTATATTTTAGTAAACGGACTTTTTAGAATTGCAGTTCCCGTTTTTTTAGTCATTACCGGATTTTATTTCTTTCATATCGACACTACAAAAAAACTCAGGAAATGGCTTTTCAGAACGTTTCTGCTCTATGCAATCTGGATGTTGATTTATATTTCTTACTGGAAAGATAATGATGAAATTTTACTGACAATCGTTTTCGGATATCATCATTTATGGTATTTGATAGGAACCTGTTTTTCAGGACTGATTCTTTATTCTCTTAGGAACCAAAACTCACGAATACTGATTGCTTTGGCGATGTTTTTATTCTTTCTCGGCTATATTGTTCAGGTTTTAGGAAATCTACATTATTTAAACGCTGAATCAGATTCACTTTTGAATGATTATCTGCTTTACCGGAATTTTCTTTTTGTATGCTTCCCGTTTTTAACGGTTGGTTTTTTGATTAACAAACATCAAATTGATCTTTCAACATATAAAAACTCGTCTCTGTTGGTTATTTTATCAATTTTATGTGTAATTGCTGAATCTTTTTTCAATTATAAATATATCAGTAGCGAAAGCACAGATATATTATTTTCATTGATTTTTGCAAGCCCGTTGCTGTTTTTGTATTGTCAGAAAATATATATTAAAACTACCTCAAAAATTTTAGCCAGTTTTTCTACAGCAATATATGTTGTACATCCGCTAATCATGAAATCTGATTTTTATAAAGAGATTGAGTCTTTTAAAATCTTGATTTTTTTAGCAATTTTAATTCCTGTAAGCCTTGGTTTGGTCTATCTTAATAAGAAATTGAAGTATTTACTTTAAGCTTTATCCCAAGTATTAAAATAAAAAAAGACAACGAAATATATCGTTGTCTTCGTATAAATTAGTTCATTTCGTAATTGATAATAACCATTCTCAAAATGAAATGTACGAAATCTTGTTCGGCATCTCTTCTGCTGATGAGTCGGTTTTTATAATCGTAAGATTTAAAAACTTTTATTAATCTCAGATACGTTTCAAGCTCTTCATCTTTAATTCTGATTTTTACGTGCCCGTCTTTTCTTTTGATAATCTGATCATCTAGAGTTCTTACTCTGAATAAAACATCGCATAATATTGGTTTTACGCCACCATATCTCTCCACAATATTTACTTTGAATGCATCAAAAGTAATAGCATGGAAAATTAGTTTAGGTTGAGAATCTGGTGTGCGAAGTTCAAGCTTGTAGTTCATGAGAGGTTTTTTACAATATCCTTTTTACAAGGAATATATCAAATTAAATATTGATGTAAATTTAAAAATAAAAGAGACTTTAAAAAGCCCCTTTTTAAATTTTTTTTAGTTGAATAAATCTTTTACTTTATCGAAGAAAGTTTTTTCTTTTCCAGACGGCTCTGCTACCATTTCTCCGCTGCTCATCTGTTTCTCGAAAAAGTCTTTTTGGTCTTTGGTCAATTTTTGCGGTGTCCAGACATTGATGTGAATAAACATATCTCCTTTACCATAACTGTCGATACTCGGTAAACCTTTTCCGGCTAATCTTAAAATTTTTCCAGATTGTGTTCCAGGATCAACGGTAATTTTTACTTTTCCACCAACGGTAGGGATTTCTTTTTTAGTTCCCAAAGCAGCTTCTGCAAAAGAAACATATAATTCCTGGTGAAGATTGTCACCTTCTCTTTTGATTGTGTTGTCTACTTCTTCTTCTACAATTACCAAAAGATCTCCAGGAATACCGCCAAATGGCGCATCATTTCCTTTCCCTCTTACATTCAGCTGGATGCCGTCTCTTGCTCCTGCAGGAATGTTGATGGTAATTTCTTCTTCATCTTTTATTAAACCTTGTGCATTGGCTCCTGCAGGAATTTTATCGGCAACTTTACCGATTCCCTGACAAGTTCCACAAGTGGTTTGCGTTTGCATTTGCCCGAACATCGTGTTCATCACCTTCATCTGAACTCCGGCTCCGTTACAAGTAGGACAGGTTTTTGAAGTGGCTCCTTCTGCCATCTTCATTTTTTTTACTTTAAGAGTTTTTTGGGTTCCGTTCACCATCTCTTCAAGATTCAGCTTGATTCTGATTCTTAAATTAGAACCTTTAACCTGTTGACGACCACCGCCGCCACCAAATCCTCCGAAACCGCCGCCACCAAAAATATCTCCAAACTGGCTGAAAATATCTTCCATGTTCATACCGCCACCGAAGCCACCTCCGCCAAAACCACCGGCACCACCTACTCCGGCGTGTCCGTATTGGTCGTAGCGCGCTTTTTTGTTATCGTCGCTTAAAACTTCGTAAGCTTCTGCAGCTTCTTTAAATTTATCTTCAGCATCTTTATCACCTGGATTTTTATCTGGGTGATATTTAATGGCCATTTTTCGGTATGCTTTCTTTATTTCGTCGGCACTCGCAGATTTGCTGACCTCAAGAACCTCGTAATAATCTCTTTTTGACATCTTTTAATATGAGTAATTAGTAATAAGTAATTGATAATATTGCTTATTACCAATTACTTATCGCTTATGTTTTAGTTTCCTGTTACAACTTTTGCAAAACGAATCACTTTATCTCCTAAAGTATATCCTGTTTCGATAACGTCTACAATTTTACCTTTCAAATCTTCAGAAGGCGCAGGGATTTGAGTAATTGCCTCGTGGAAATCTACATTAAAGCTGTCTCCGGCTCTTACTTCCATTACCTTTAAACCTTTTTCGGTAAGCTTGTTTTTAAACTTGTTGTAAATCAATTCAACACCCTGAAGATCTGCTTCATTACCATTTTTGGCAATTTCTTTTAAAGCTCTTTCAAAATCATCCAAAATACCCAACATAGAAACCATCATTTCTTGGTTGGCGTAAGTGAAAAATTCCATTTTCTCTTTTGATGTTCTTTTTTTATAGTTTTCAAACTCAGCGTACAGTCTGATGTAACGGTCTTTTTCTACTGCCAAAAGTTCTTCTGCAGTAGGCATTTCTGTCACATTTTCTTCAACTGTTTCTTCAGTCTGCGTGATATTTTCTTCGTGATTATTGATATTTTCTTCGTTGATATCCTGATTTTCCATATTTCAATAACTTTTTACATTGTTGTTTCACAAACATTCTGCCAAAGAAAAAAGAATGACATTTAGGCAGAGTTTAGTTGGTGTTTGATAGTTGTTGGTTATTAGTTATTAATGGATGGTTGATTATTGTGTTATTGAATATTCTTTTTTAGTTCTAATGCTGGTCTGTTAATTCCCCTCCTTTGGAGGGGTGGCGAAAATTTCAAAGAAATTTTTGTCGGGGTGGTTAAATAAAGTGAGTTTTAAAATAATTCTATGATTGAAATGCTGTATTTTAAATGTTTACAACCCTATTTCCTAGCCCCGATTACAGCAATTGTTTGAGCTCGTTTTTTTGTTTTTGGTTGCGGCGGCAAAGCCGCCGCAACCAAAAACAAAAAAACAGCGAGTGCGGAAAGCGGAAATTGCTTCAAAAACAATCGACGAGAGTCAAACAATTTCTAAAAAATTAATAACTATTCTCCGAAAAATGTTTGATACAAAAGATAAAGATTCAGAATAATAATAACAACAGAAATAAACCAGACACAGATTTTTAAGAATGGTTTATTAACAAATTCGCCCATTTTTGCTTTATCATTGGTGAAAATCACCAAAGGAACCACCGCAAAACTTAACTGCATCGACAAAATAACCTGGCTTAAAACCAAAAGATCTGTTGTTCCGTGTTCTCCATAAATAATGGTTACAATTAATGCCGGAATTACTGCGATCAGTCGTGTAATTAATCTTCTCAACCAAGGTTTTAATCTGATATTTAAAAATCCTTCCATTACAATTTGTCCGGCAAGAGTTCCGGTTAATGTTGAATTTTGTCCGGAAGCTAAAAGTGCAATTGCAAAAGCAATACTTGCCATAGAAGCACCTAAAATAGGAGTTAACATTTTATAGGCATCATGAATATCGGCAACATGTTCATTTCCTGTGGTATGAAAAGTTGCTGCAGCTAAAATTAAAATGGCTGCGTTTATGAAAAAAGCGAGCAGTAAAGAAACTGTACTGTCTAAAGTTGCAAATTTTATTGCTTCTTTTTTTCCTTCCCTGTCTCTTGTATAATCGCGAGTTTGTACAATACTGCTGTGTAAATACAAATTGTGGGGCATTACGGTTGCACCCAAAATTCCTATTCCGATGTATAGCATTGCCGGATTGGTGATGATTTCTTTTTGTGGAACTAATCCTCCTAAAATCGCATTTATTTCAGGTTTCGAAATAATAATTTCATACCCGAAACAAACCAGAATAATAAACATTAAACCCGCAACAATACTTTCTATCCAACGGAAACCTTTTGCCTGAAGCAGCAAAATAATTAACACATCAATTGTGGTAATCACAATTCCCCAAGTCAGAGGAATTCCAAATAATAAATTTAAGGCAATTGCTGAACCGATAACTTCAGCTAAATCACAGGCGGCGATGGCAATTTCACAAAATACCCAAAGAATGAAATTGGTAGTCGGTTTAAAATGATCCCTACAAGCCTGTGCTAAATCTCTTTCGGCAACAACTCCTAGTTTTACCGACAAATGCTGCAAAATCATCGCGAAAATATTAGAAATAAGAATTACAGAAAGTAGAGTGTACCCAAACTGTGATCCACCTGCAATGTCGGTTGCCCAGTTTCCCGGATCCATATATCCTACTGCAACCATCAATCCAGGACCTGCAAAGGCAAGATATTTCCTCCAAAACCCTGATTTTTTAGGAATAGAAATAGAAGAGAATACCTCTGGTAATGAATGGGATGTTTTATCTTTTCGCCAAGCGTTTTTCATATTGAATTCAGTCATTGTTAGAAATGACTAACAAATTTAATTAAATAAATGAAATGAACATAAAGTTCTCATAAAAAAATCCCGAAAAAAACTTTCGGGATTCATTTTATATTTAAAAAGAAATTATTTTGCAAATCTTACAGACATTTTTCTGTCAACTGCTCTTTCTTCGTTTGAAGCTGATGCATCAACTTTTGCGAATTCACTTCCGTATCCATCAGCAGCAATAACCTGTGCTCCTACACCTTGTTTTCCTAACCAATCTTTAATGAAATGAGCTCTGTCTGAAGAAAGCTTTTTGTTCTTAGCTTCATCTCCGGTTTTATCGGTATAACCGCCAATTTTTATTTTTGCATCGGGATATGCTTTTAAAATCGCTACTAAATTTTGTAATTGTCCTTCAGATCCTGCTTCTAAAGCATTCGCACTTCCTATTTTGAAATTCACATGGTCAAAATCATACCATTTTTTATTTAATGCATCATCGTTTGCAGCGTTTTTGTAGCCATCAGATTTTAAGAAGGTGATCATTTGATCTTCCAGTCCGCCTTTGTAACCCTTCAATGCCATTCCGTTTAAATCGATATCTTCATCAACTTTGGTGGTCGTCATTGTAGTTGTGTCGTTTTGTGTCGACATCGTATCATTTACAGTATTTAAGCTGTCACCTGAAACAGTTGTTGTAGTTGTAGTTTCTTTTTTCTCACACTGTTTCCATAAGAAATATCCTGCTGCGATTAAAAGTAACAATGGAAGAAGCCATTTCCAGATAGAACCACCTTCGGAAGGAGTCGGGTTGTTTGGGAAAGTACCGCCATCCGCAACGCTTCTGGTAACTTCTACTTTCGGTTCTTCGTGTGGAGTTGATGCAATGGTGTCGTTATCATTGTCAAACTTATAACCTTTTGCCCAATCACCAACATTTAAAGATGCTAACGAAAGTCCGGCTGGTAAAAGTGTAGAAACAACTCCTTTCTGATCATTTAATAATGATGAAATACCAGATTTGTCTAGATTATTTTCTGCAGCATATTTTCCTACGGAACCTACTGTTGCACCGGTAACTAGATTTAATAACGAAGATGAAGAATTGTTGCTGATTCCAGCATAGGTTGCAATGGTATTGATAATTCCACTAAGTTTATCACCGAAAATTGATGACAATAGTCCAGAAACCATAGAATTGTTAGACGCGGTGTCTAATAAATTCCCCAAAATACCTTGCGAAGAAGCATTGGAAATAGAATCCAATACTGCAGGATTGTCAGAATTGTTGGCTAATCCGCCTACAATCACCGGAAGTAAACCCGAAACGGCTTTAGAAATCCCGGCTTCACTTTCTCCAAGTTGCGATGCAGCCTGAGAAACAAGTGCAGAACCTAGCTGCCCTTTGATAAGATCAATGATGTTTAATGACATATTAATTTATTTTGAAGTTAATGTGAGATAAATTTAATCAAAAATCTATCCAAATCATAGGTTTCAAGAAAAATCTGCAAAAATTCTTAAAATTTTTGCAGATTTAATAATTATTATGTTAAAGTCTTAGTAAGCTTTAGCAAATAAAACTCTTCTTTTTGATGGTTTCCCAGAGATCAAAGAAACACCTTCTTCAATATCATCGTCTAGAGGAATACATCTAATGGTTGCTTTAGTTTCTTCTTTAATCTGCTCTTCCTCTTCAGCAGTTCCGTCCCAATGTGCGTAGATGAATCCTGGCTTTTCTTCTAAAACTTTTTTAAATTCATCATAAGAATCTACTTTCGTGAAATTGTTTTTTCTAAACTCAAAAGCTTTAGTGTACATATCCTGCTGAATGGTTTTCAATAAATCTTCGATATAAGAATCTAAACCTTCCAATGGACGCGTTTCTTTCGTAAGATTATCTCTTCTTGCGATTTCTACAGATTTGTTTTCTAAATCTCTAGGACCCATTGCAATTCTCAACGGAACACCTTTCAATTCGTATTCTGCAAATTTCCAACCTGGTTTGTTTTGAGTATCATTATCAAATTTAACTGAGATACCTTTCAGTTTTAATTTATTTTGAATTTCTAAAGCTACCTCACTAATCTGATTTAGTTGCTCTTCTCCTTTAAAGATAGGAACAATTACCACTTGGATCGGTGCCAAAGTTGGAGGAAGTACTAAACCAAGATCATCAGAATGCGTCATAATTAAAGCACCCATCAAACGCGTAGAAGTTCCCCAAGAAGTTGCCCAAGCGTGTTCGATTTTTCCTTCTTTGTTAGTGAATTTTACGTCGAATGCTTTTGCGAAATTTTGTCCAAGGAAGTGAGAAGTTCCTGCCTGAAGCGCTTTTCCATCCTGCATTAATGCTTCAATACAATACGTTTCATCTGCACCTGCAAATCTCTCTGAAGGTGTTTTTAAACCTTGTACAACAGGCATTGCCATAAAGTTTTCTGCAAAATCTGCATATACTTTATTCATTTTTTCTGCTTCTTCTACCGCTTCATCTTTGGTAGCATGAGCGGTGTGACCTTCCTGCCATAAAAACTCTGAAGTTCTTAAGAATAGACGGGTTCTCATTTCCCAACGCACAACATTTGCCCATTGGTTGATAAGAATTGGTAAATCTCTGTATGACTGAATCCAGCCTTTATAAGTATTCCAGATGATTGCTTCAGAAGTTGGTCTTACGATAAGCTCTTCTTCTAATTTAGCTTCCGGGTCAACAATTAATTTCCCTGGATTATCTGGATCATTTTTTAGTCTGTAATGCGTTACTACAGCACATTCTTTAGCAAAACCTTCAGCGTTTTTTTCTTCAGCTTCAAACAAGCTTTTGGGCACAAAAAGCGGGAAGTAAGCATTAACGTGACCCGTTTCTTTGAACTTTTTGTCCATCTCATCACGCATTTTTTCCCAGATTGCATACCCGTATGGTTTTATAACCATAGAGCCTCTCACGCCTGAGTTTTCAGCCAAATCAGCTTTCACAACCAATTCATTATACCATTTGCTGTAATCTTCGCTTCTTGAAGTTAATTTTGCCATTAATTTTTTTTTAATATTTTAACTTTTCTAAAATTATGTAATCTAAAAATAAAGATCTATTTTTGATAGATTTTTGTTACCAATAAGTTGGTATATTTTTGGTACAGAATGCAAATATAATTTAAATTAAAAATTTTTACATTATCATGAAAAGAAATATACATAAAAATTTACTTGGAATGCTAAAATCGAAAAGTATTTTAGCCGTTGCAAGTGGATTGTTGTTAATGTCTTGTGGTGCACAGATGGGTGGATATAGCGAGACTGATGGGGTGTATTACGACCCAAATAAAGATACGTTGCCGGAAGGTGTCATCATCAATGGTAATGAAGGAAACAGAGTAGGAGAATATTATGATTATTATCAGGATGACTCTAATCTGGTTCAAAACGCTCAAATAAATGCTGCTCAACAAGATAATCGTTACAGCAACTGGAATAACTCCAATTGGAATGGTAATGCTACCGATTCTGACTGGGGTAATTTTGCAGGAAACGAAACCAACTACTACGACAATTCGTGGGGAATGATGGGTTGGGGTTCACCTTGGGGTTGGGGCGGAGGCTTCGGTTCTTATTGGGGATCTGGTTGGGGCATGGGAATGTCTTTTGGCTGGGGTAATTCTTGGGGATGGGGAGGCTACAATCCTTATTGGGGAATGGGCTGGAACTATGGTTGGAATAATTATTGGGGATATAATCCTTTCTGGGGTGGTTATTACGGAAATCCTTATTGGGGATGGGGTGGTTACTATAACAGAATTCCTTACGCAAGAAGTGGAGCAAACGGAAGATTTGGTACTTCTGGACCTGGAGCTTACAGAACGAATAATTCTGCTTTAAAGAGCGCTTATAATAACGGAGCTGGTTTCCGAAATAATAATTCAAGTATGAGAGCTGGTTCTTACAGACAGCCTACCAATATGAATAATGGAGGGTATAGAACTAACAACGGAGGTTATCGTAATCCTAATAATGGTATGAGACCTAATATGAATAACGGTGTAAGATCTACAAGACCAAATTATAACTACAATCAGCAACAACAATCTCAGCCAAGATACAGAAATGAAAGTACAAGACCGAGTGATAATGGAGGTTTCAGATCAGGAGGTTTTAATTCTGGAAGTAGCAGTGGCGGCTTCAGAGGTGGTTCTTCCGGAGGTGGAGGAGGTATGAGATCCGGCGGAGGCGGCGGTTTCAGATCAGGTGGTAGATAATATTCAACTTAATAACTATTAAAAAAATAATGTTAAAAAAATCTCTAGTATTAATAGGTGTGACTGCAGCATTCTATTTGCAGGCTCAGGATATATCAACGATAAGAAATTCAATTGATGTTTATTCAAACACCCCAATGGTTGGATCATCAAAGTTCAATGCAATGGTAGGATCTAACGGAGCTTTGGGAGGTGATGCTACATCGCTTCTTACCAACCCGGCAGGTTTGGGTGTTGCAATTGCAGGTGATGTTTCCGCAACTTTATCCGTTACAGGTAATAAAAATACAAGCACTTTAGCAGGATCTTCAGTTAATTATAATATTACTAAAGGAAATCTTGGAAATGCAAGTGGTGTTGCTACTTTTCAGTTGATGACAGAAACTCCTTGGAAGTTTATTAATTTGGGAGCAAGTATTTCTACACAGTCACTTGAAAATTATGTAGAAACTGGCGGGAATACCAATATTTCAATTCCAAAAAATCTTGTTGACGGTTCAGGAAATGCTGTGGTAGGTAATCTTGCTTATTTGGGGCATGCTTATAACAGATACGGAACTCAGACTAAATTTAATCTTGGAGTAGGTGCCAATTACAACAACTCTTTATATCTTGGTGCAAGTATTAATATGCATTATGCAGATTTGGAGCAGTATGACAGCGCCAATTTTGGGTTAGATTTAGACAATACGATCTACTCATTTGATAAACAATACACTCCTTTTTCTGAAAAATCAAACGGTTTTTCTGCAACTTTGGGGGTAATTGGTAAGATTACTAATCAGTTTAGATTGGGAGCTTCAATTGAAACTCCAACATGGTGGAGCATCGACAGGATCTACTCAGATTATTATACAGGATCTGATGGATTAATTTACTTTGATAATTTTGTAGAAGACAGATCTTTCAGATCACCGATGAAAGCTACTTTAAGTGGTGCTTTTGTTCCTACAAAGAATTTTGCAATTAACGTAGATTATACTTTGGGATTAACGAAACCTAAATATAAAGTTCAGGGTGCTGCAGAAACTGAATTGAATTCTTTCTTTAGCGATTCATACAAAAATTTATCAGAAGTAAAAGTTGGGGCTGAATATAGAATCAAAGCTTTCAGATTGAGAGGTGGTTATTCTTACGCTTCAAGCCCGTTTGACGCAATGACAATTAGTGCTTATTCTAATAATGGTCAGGCTGGAGATACTAATTACAGCGATTTGATTTTAGGAGCTAGAAACACGATTGGTGCAGGTATCGGATATGATTTCGGTAAATTCTATGTTGATGCAGCGTATCAAAACATCAGTTCTAAGTATAAAAATCCTTTCTTAAGCGGAAACGAAAGCTTCGGAACAGGATATTATTCAGGTGATTTTGATGTAGCTACGCCAAATTCAGTAGTTTCAGACGTTAAGAATATAAGAAATAATTTCTTCCTAACAGTAGGTTGGAAATTCTAAAATACTATTTCTAAAACATAAAAAAGGCTTCGGGAAAATTTCTCGAAGCCTTTTTATTTATCTTAAAATTAAATTTAATGATGATGGCCTACATGAGAATGATCATGGAATAAATGCATCATTAAAGCCAATGAAACTCCCAAAATAACCAATCCTATTTTAGACCAATCAATATTGTGGTTTTTATTACTTTCAAATATAATAACAGAAGAGATATGCAGGAAGATTCCGCCTACAATGGCTAAAAAGTAAGGTTGCCAAGCTGGATTAAAATAGTTTCCTAAAAGCATTCCAAACGGTGAAGCTAAAGCAAATAACGCAACAATTAATATTGAAGGATAAGATATTTTTGAATTTGTTCTGTTAAATAAAAATGCTCCCAAAATAAAAGAAATAGGCAAGTTATGAAACAAAATTCCCAACAGATAAGGTGAAAACGGGTTCGTTTCATTAGCTAAAGGAATTCCTTCAATAAAAGCATGAATAAAAAGCCCGACCATTAATGCCATCGGAAGAATATTGCTTTCTCCATGATGATGAAAATGTCCGTGCTCAAAACCTTTAGTCAAGGCTTCAAGAATCATCTGTAGCAAAACTCCACCAATAACGAAAATCCCAAGATTACCAATGTCTGAAGTATAAACCTGTGGAAAAACTTCATTTAAACAAATGGTAATTAAAAATCCGGCACTTAAAATCAATAAATTTTTGGAAAATTTTTCTTTTTGTCCAAAATATTTACCGAGTAAAACTCCGGCAACGACACTTAAAATAAGGAGAATGAAAATCATATTAATTAAAAATGGGTGATAAACAAAATAAAACAATGACCAGATTCACACCTATTATCATAAGATGTATACCAAAGTTAGTTTTATTTTGAAATAAAATTTTCTTGAAAAAGATTACAAATATTCCAATGATTACTAATAAACTTGAAATAACAAATGGAAGTGGAGGTGTATGACTATGAAAATATCCGAACTTAATTCCACCAAATATTGAAATTAATGTTAATATTGTAAATAATATATTGGTCACCATTCAAAGTGCAATTTTTTGATTTATTTTTTCTTAAATAAATTGATACAACGTGGTGAAATATCTTTATTGAAATCATTCAATTGATAATCTCCCCAGATTTTAACTCTCTCAAAACCGCTTTCTTCAGCATAATTTTTAATGGTTTCCAAAGTATGAAGCTTTACTTTTTCGAAAAAGTGATGAGATTTTCCGTCTGCTTCAAATCTTATATTTTTAATAATATGTCTGTCTTCGATTTTTTTAGAAATTTTAAAATCAATTCCTTCTCTGCTGATAACTGTTTCAGGAACCAAAGTGTTTCGTACGAATTCTTCATTCAGATAATCTAAAACAAAATAACCGTCTTTTTTCAAAGCATTGTAAACCGATTGAAAAACTTTTTTATCATCTTCTACATTATCAAAATATCCGAAGCTTGTAAAAAGATTAAAAACCGCATCTACAGGATCGTAATCAATAGGATTTCGCATATCGTGAACATCGAAAATCAACGTTTGGTTCTCAAACTGTTTATTATGCTCAATACTTTGGCGGGAAAGATCTAATCCCAATACATCGTAACCCAATTTATTAAGAAAAACCGAGTGTCTTCCCTTTCCACAAGCAAGATCAATGATTTTTGCCGATTGAGGAAGCTCTAACTCTGAAGTAAGCTTAGTGATAAAGTTTTCAGCTTCTGTATAATTTCTGTTGCTGTATAATAAGTGATAATAAGGGGTATCAAACCAAGATTCAAACCATTCCATGATGCAAAAATAGTGTTTTTGATTGATGGTACATCGTTGTTGGTTGATGGTTTTTATAAGATAGAGCGATTTCTATCAACTATAAACTGACAACCAACAACTAAAATGACTATTTTTGCAAAATGGATACAGAAAATCTAAAAATTCAGATAAAAACATTCTTCGGATTAGAACCTATTCTTGCTGAGGAAGTTAAAAAATTAGGTGGAAGAAATGTGGAACTTAAAAACCGTGCAGTAAACTGTGAAGGTGATTTAGGTTTTTTATATAAAGTTAATTACGCTGCAAGAACTGCATTGAAAGTTTTGGTGCCGATTGAAGAGTTTAAAGCTTATAATGAAAGCAAATATTACGATAAACTTTTCAAATTTGAATGGGACGAATTTATGGATGTCAATCAGACTTTTGCCATCGATTCTACCGTAAACTCAGAAAGATTCAGTCATTCTCAGTTTATGACTTTTAAGATGAAAGATGCCATCGTAGATTATTTCCAAAATAAATACGGGAAAAGACCAAGTATTGAAACAAAATCTCCGGATATCAAATTTCATTTGCACATCGACAGAGAATTGGTCACGATTTCATTAGATTCTTCAGGTGATGCTTTGTTTAAAAGAGGCTACAGAAAAGAGCAGGGTGAAGCGCCAATCAATGAAGTTTTGGCAAGCGGGATGTTGCAATTGGCAGGTTGGGACGGGAAAGGAAATTTCCTTGATCCGATGTGCGGTTCTGGAACACTTTTAATTGAAGCGGCAATGATTGCTTTGGATCTTCCGGCACAGACTTTTAGAAAAAGGTTTGGTTTCCAAAACTGGAAAAACTATGATGCGGATTTATTTTCAAAAATAAAAGAAGTAAGAATTAATCGTGTGAAAGAATTTACAGGTAAAATTGTAGGATACGATATTGATGGCAGAATGTTGAATGCTGCAGAAGCAAACATAGAATCTGCAGAAATGGAAGATTTGATTGAGGTAAGAAGACAAGATTTCTTCGAATCTAAAAAAGATTTATTCCCGTTATTAATGGTTTTCAACCCGCCTTATGATGAACGAATTTCTATTAATGATGATGATTTTTACAAAAAAATAGGAGATACTTTCAAAACACATTATCCAAATACTTTGGCTTGGCTGATTTCTTCAGATCTGGAAGCAGTAAAGAAAATCGGACTTCGACCTTCAAGAAAAATAAAACTTTTCAACGGAAAACTGGAAACCAGATTTTTACAGTATGAAATGTATGAGGGAACGAAAAAAGTTCATAAATTAGATGAAAATAAAAAATAAATATGCCTTTTGATTTTCTTGATGGTTTGTCAGTTCTTGCAGAATTTTTAAGTTTTGGATCTTCTTCAAAATCATCTTCGGATTCTGAAAAAAATACAAAACCTTCAAAAAAATCAAAATACACAACAGAATTATGGAGTGGAAGCTTTCTTGTGATCGCTTCCATTCTTTATTTTATTGTTTTCAAAGATCCTTTTCCGGAAGAAAATTATATACAAAGTGTACTAATTTGTACTCTTATCGGTTTTGCTATTTATTTCATTCTATTTTTCTCGCTTTATCATCTCGGACTTTTTTATTTTAAAAGTCTTTTTAAACTTATTTTTTTTAGTAGTTCGGTGATTTTGCTGGCGATTTCTTTTGTACTATTCATTTATTACCAATCAGGAATTTTCTTTTAGAAAATACTTTTATTTCTTTTACAAAACAGTTTAAATTTCTTCTTTTTTCTGCCAAGGAAATTTACCCTCTACTTCAACCTGAATAGAAATGCTCAGAAAAGTACGGATGAGCACAATTAATCCTAAAGCTAAAAGCCGGTCAATCGTCGGTTCAGTAACAACTGTTGCGATAATATCTCCAGCAACAAGAATCTCAAGACCTAATAAAATTGCTTTTCCTAATTCCTGCTTTAGTATTTTATAAGATCTGGGATTGGTACTTTGAATAGAAAATAAATACTTTATTAAAGCGATTACTGCTCCGGCGAAAATCGTAAGTACCCCGATAACTTCAATAATTCTGGCAATATAATCTATATAAATTTTAATTTCTTCCATTTTGGCGTAAACATTTTAAGAGAAAATTAAGATACTAATTTTAATTAATTTTTGACCTCCAATAAGTTTTAAAGATTTGAAATTGCAAAAATAAATCTGCGTAATCAGCAAAATCAGCGTAATGGAATTTTATAAATCAAATTACTAATTTAGAATGTTCTTTAAAAAAATTTAAATAAGAAATTATTATTGTGCACTTTTTGTCATATTAGAAAAGTCTTTGTATGCTTAGTTAAGTGAAATTGAAGATTAGACGAAGTCAAACGCCTTTGTGAGCTTAAAAACAGTGAATTGTTTAAAGAAATCTTTGCGCTCTTTGCGTCAAAATTTTTATTATGATCAAAAATGATAGACATATAAGAAATATTTAAATCCACAAAATAACCAACAAACTTCCCACAGAAATAAGCGCCCAAAGCAAGACACCCTGAATTAATGGTTTAATTCCAACAGCTTTTAAAGCAGTGATGCTCATGTTTGAACCAATAAGAAATAAAGTAAAGGTTAAACCTTTTTTAGCAAGAAAAACGATGTGTTCTGAAATAGCTTCCACAGCTGGAATATAAGAGCTTGCTACAATTGCTAACACAAACAGAAAAATAAAATAGGGGATTTTTATTTTACCGGTTCCATTCTTTTTATTGATAAATGCAAAAAGCAAACTTATAGGAATAATCCAAAGTGCCCGTTCTAATTTTACCGTCGTTGCAATTTTAAGAGCTTCATTTCCAAATTTTGAAGAAGCACCAACAACCGAACTCGTATCATGTATCGCCACAGCGCACCAAAGTCCGAATTGATGCTGATCCATGCTTAAAAGATGTCCTAAAACAGGAAATAGAAATAATGCAATCGAATTGAGCGCAAAAATAGTTGCCAAAGAAACTGAAGTTTCATTTTCATCAGCGTTTATAACCGGAGCAATAGCAGCAATTGCACTTCCGCCACAAATTGCAGTACCTGCAGAAATTAGGGTAGAGGTATTTTTACGTATTTTCAAAAAATTTCCGATCAGAATTCCTGCAGTTAATGTGAGAAATATGGATGCTACTGTAAATACGAATCCTTCTTTCCCGGCTTTCATTGCTTCGTGGATATTCATTCCGAATCCTAAACCAACCACAGAAAATTGCAATAGAAAATGAGTGAGTTTCCCTTGATATTTTTTAAATGAATCCGGAACAATTGACGAAACCAAAAATCCTAATACCAATGCTAAAGGCGCATCTATAAATGGAAGTAAGCAAATAAATAAAGCAAAAAAGAAAATAAATTTTCTGAGCGAAGGTGAAATGTTTTGTATCATAACGATGAATTTCTTTCTACAAAATTCAGAAAACTAAATCACATTCAGTTATGATAAAATATTATCTATTATTACTTTATGTTATTGTTTAAAAAGCTTAAAAATAATTTTGGAATATTTTTTAAAGAACCATGAAGTTCTACAGAATAGAAGGAGCGCAACATTTCTAAGTTGTCGATATCTAAAATTTTTAGTTTTCCGGCAATAATTTCGTCTGTTATAGAATAAACGGAAACAAAACCAATGCACTCTGATACTTTTAAATACGATTTTATGCTTTCGGTACTTCCAAGATAGGCTTCTGTTTGAATGTCTTTTCTTAGAATTCCAATTTGTTTTAAATAAACATTCAAAACATCTAAACTTCCGGAACCTTGCTCCCGAAACACCCATGGAAACTGCAAAATATCATAAACAGAACAACTGTTTCTTTTGGCTAAAGGATGATTTGCATTTACAGTACACACCAATTCATCTTTTCCAATTTCGGCATATTTCAGCTGAGATTTTCCGGAAATACCTTCAATAAATCCTAAATCAATTTTTTTCTGAATCAGTAAATTTTCAATTTCTTCTGTATTATTGTTGAATAAAGTAATCTCGATTCCTTGATGTTGAGAAGTAAATTGTGCAAGAATTTTTGGAAGAATATATTGTGCAATGGTTGTACTTGCTCCAATTTTGAGGGTTCCGTCATATTTATTTTTAACCTGATTCATGACGAACTTTCCTTCTTCGTAAAGATTCATAATCTCTTCTGCAAAAGTCGAATACTTTTCGCCTTCCAAAGTTAACTTCACACCTTGTTTGGTTCGTTCAAAAAGCTGAACTCCCAACTCATCTTCCAAAGTTTTGATGTGTTTACTCACTGCAGGTTGCGTGATAAATAAAGCTTCGGAAGCTTTAGAGAAATTCAGATGTTTTTTTACTTCCAGAAAAACTTTTAGTCGGAAATCTGACATGAAATTTTTTTATAAAAGTAACTATTTTTTATTTTTAACAAACAATTCAATTCTACATTTGCAAACTGTCTCGCAAAATGGTTAATTTTGAAAAATTTTCAATTTGAAACCTACTATTTCCATCGTTGTTGCTATTTTTAACCGAAAAGATGAACTTTTCGAGCTATTAAATTCACTCAATTCTCAGACTGATAAAGACTTTGAGGTGATTATCGTTGATGATGGTTCTTTGATTGATTTACAACCGACAATCCATCAATTCGAAGAAATTTTAAATATAAAATATTTCAAAAAAACCAATTCAGGACCTGGTTTATCGAGAAATTACGGTGCAAAAAGAGCTTCAAATGATTGGTTGGTTTTTGTAGACAGTGATGTGATTGTAGAGAAAGATTATATTGAAAATATTAAAAACGATATTCTTACCATTCCTTGCGATGCTTTTGGTGGAGCCGATAAAGCGCATAAAGGTTTTAATCTGATGCAGAAAGCGATTTCCTATTCTATGACTTCCGTTTTTACAACAGGCGGAATCAGAGGAAATAAAAAAGCGGTTTCAAAATTTCAGCCGAGGAGTTTTAATATGGGCGTGAAAAAAGAAGTTTTTGAGAAGGTAGGTGGTTTTTCTGAAATGAGAATTGGTGAAGATCCTGATCTTTCGATGACGCTTTGGGAAAATGGTTTTACCACTGCTTTTTTTGATACTATTGCAGTGTATCACAAACGAAGAGTAGACTTTGGAAAGTTTTCAAAACAGGTCTATCAGTTCGGTTGTGCAAGACCGATTCTTAATCAAAGACATCCTAATTACGTGAAAATTTCTTTCGCATTTCCAACTTTGTTTTTGTTAGGTTACGTTTTAGGATTTATTGAATATTTTATTTTGGGAAAAGGTTTTATCCTTTCTCTTTTCGGATTGTACACTTTCATGGTTTTAATTCATGCTACCATTGTTACTAAAAATATTGCAATTGGCGCAATGGCGGTGATTTCAACGTATATTCAAATGTTTTCTTATGGATATGGTTTTTTAAAATCGTGGACTTTATTAAATGTTTTAAAGATGAAACCTGAAGATGCATTTCCTAAACATTTTCATAAAGTTTAAATTATAGTTTGTCATTGGCTACGCCGAACCTTTGATTTCTGACGAAGGAAGAATCTCAGCTTATAAAAAGATTCTTCACTTCACTTCGTTACGTTCAGAATGACATTAAGAATCCAAAATTTTTCAAAAAAATAATAAAAGCTGTCAAAATTTTGACAGCTTTTATACAATAATTAAAATATGGATGATATGGTTTCATGGTTTAGAACACCTGTTTTGAGCATGCATTCTTTCATCTTTTCGTAAGTACGTTCGATATCGTGATCGAGACCGATTGAGAATCTTATTAATCCGTCAGAAATTCCCATTGCTTCACGTTCCTCTTCAGGAATTTCTGATGAAGTTGAGCTTCCAGAGCATGAGAATAATGTTTTATAAAAGCCTAAACTTACCGCTAAATAACCTAGGTTTTCCTGCTGCATCATTTCCATCAATTCGTTGGCTTTGTCTGTTGTTCCTGCATCTAAAGTCAGTAATCCGCCAAATCCGTATTCTTCATGCATCATGCTTTTCATTAATTCATGATTTTTATGAGACTTTAAACCCGGATATGAAACTTTTAAACCATCTTCCTCAAATCTTTCAGCTAAAAATAAAGCGTTGTGACTGTGCTGTTTCATTCTGATATGAAGCGTTCTTAAATTTTTAAGAATACTTGCCGAGCGGAAACTGTCCATTGTAGGACCCAAAAGCATACACGCTCCGTTGTTTACATTTTTGGTGTCATTTATGAATTCCTGACTTGCACAATAAACTCCACCCACAGTATCACTGCTTCCGTTGATGAATTTGGTTAAACTGTGAATCACAATATCTGCTCCCAAAAGAGTAGGAGAGATGGTAAGTGGAGAAAAAGTATTGTCTACAATAAGTTTTAGGTTATGTCTTTTGCAGATCTCTGAAAGTTTTCTAAGGTCGGCAACTTCCAAAAGAGGGTTGCTTACACTTTCGCAATATATAATCTTTGTGTTTTCGTTAATAGCATTTTCTATAGATTCAAAATTATTGATATCTACAAATGAAGTTTCGATCTGGAAAGGTGGCAGAAAATTTTTCATAAAAGCATACGTTCCGCCGTAAATTGTTCTGCTTGAAATAATATGATCACCCGATTTGCAAACCTGCATCAAAACAGAAGTAATGGCGCCCATTCCTGAAGCGGTAACATTGGCAGCTTCAGTATTTTCCATTTTTGCCAAAGCCTCAGAAAGGTAAAGATTCATCGGGGAAGAATGTCTTGAATATAGATAGCAACCTTCCGCATTACCTTCGAAAGTATCAAACATTGTTTTCGCTGAAAGAAAAGTATACGTTGAACTGTCAGAAATTGAAGGATTTACCCCTCCGAATTCTCCGAAATACTGAAGATCCTGTATTTCATTAGCCGCATTGAAATGGTTCATATTTTTTTGTTTTAAAAATGAATATTTCTGATAATTATTACAACTATAATTTAAATATTTAGAAAATAAAACTGTCAGATTTTGTTTTTGTAGAATATAAGTTGGTTATATTTGTTTTATTCTAAATTTTAGTAAAATATTATCTATGACTTTTGATGAAACTGATAAAAAACTGCTGCAATATTTACAGGAAGACTGCAAACAAACCACCAAAGAACTGTCTTACAAGCTTGGTCTTTCAGTAACTGCGGTCTATGAACGCATCAGAAAACTCGAAAATTCAGGTGTAATTTCCAAATATGTAGCTTTGGTTGACAAGACAAAAATTGACAGAAAATTTTTGATCTTATGTCATGTGAAACTTACGCAGCACAAAAAAGAATATGTGATGCAGTTTGAAAAAGAAGTAATGAATCTACAGGAAGTCACCGAATGTTTTCATGTAAGCGGCGATTACGATTATATTTTAAAAATCTGCCTGAAAGATATGGATGATTACAGAAATTTTATGGTGACCAAACTCACGACTTTGCAGCATATTGCAAGTACACACAGCTCTTTCACGATCTCTGAAGTGAAAAATACAACCAAAATTATTTTATAGTATACCATCGAACGTGGTTATTATGTTTTTGGCAGCTTTTTCCGCCTTCCGCTCCCAATCTTTTTTGTTGGTTTCGACAAGCTCAACCAACAAAAAAGGATTTCCGCTCAAGTCGGGCTGCAAAGTAGTTCGTATTTTAGAATTTAGCTTTAAAATTAAACTAAAACTCCGTTTTTAGAAGTGATTGCATCTGGTAAATCTTTGTCACCTCCCATTTGTAAAAGGTCAACCTCTATACTTCGGCAAATTGCAAGCATAGGAATATCAAACATCAAACCTTCGAAGGGGTTTTCAGAATAATCACCCACCAATTCCATAATAATATAAATCCAGCCAATCGTAATACAGAAAGGAATAGAAGCCCAAATTCCCCAATCTCCAAGCTTGGCAAATTCGCTCACCAAACCTAAAGGAAGCAGCATAATAAAGATGACGTTAAAAACAAAAGCGGTACTCGCAAACTGTCTAGGTAAAGGGAATTTTTTAATTCTCTCGGCTTGTCCCTGCAAAGTATAAAATTCATTAAGGCAATCTTGTAACTGTATTTGGTTGAATTCTGAAATGGCTTCCCTATTTTTCAGCTCATTCACATCTTTCGATTGCTGAGCAATAAGGTAAGTTGCAAAGTTTTTATAATGATTTTGTAGCTCAGCTTCTTCTTCAGATAAATATTTATTGAGGAAAATAGGAGTTCTTCCATAGTCCGGAAAACCTGCTTTTATCAAACGATTTCGTTTGTGATCGATATTTTTAAAATGCTCTTCTTCTACTTTAATATGCTCCCATTCAGCTGGAACCAAAAGCTGTTCACGAAAAGCATACAGCCATGCAATATGACGGTGAACAATTTTTTTCTTGCGGTCTTCTATATCAAACTTTCCTAAATTTTCATTGTTGGTATCAAAAGCATAAACCATAGAAGCAAACGAACGGCTTGAATTGACAATTCCGCCCCAAATTTTTCGGGCTTCCCACAACCTGTCGTATGCCTGATTATTTTTAAAACCGACCAAAAACGCTTCTGCTGTACCAATCAAAGCAACCGGAACCCAGGGAATAATCATCCAGTCCCAATGAAAAACGTGAAAAAGTACAGCAATCAAAGTACACCAAACAGCAATTAAAATTAAGTGGAATCCTGATAAGTTAAGAACCTGCCTGTAATTGACGTATTTTGTAGTGATCATTTAAATGTAAAATTTTTGTATAACCAAGTTAGCAAAAAGTGTACAAAAAAACCTCTAAAAATTTTAGAGGTCTTATTATTTATTTTTTGTCTGAATTAATATTTCAGCATTTCTTCGATTTTTGCACTTAGCTTTTCAGCATTTGGAAGCATTTCTTTTTCCAAAACTAAATTGATTGGAACTGCAGGAGTATCAAGCGATCCCATCGTTTCTACAGGCGCATCAAGATATTTGAAGCAGTTTTTAGAAATACGGTGTGCAAAGGCTTCAGCGAAAGAGTTGTTCAGCTGTTCTTCCGTTAAAACGATACATTTTCCGTGTGCTTTTACTCTTTCAAAAACCAGTTCTTCATCCAAAGGAATAAGGGTTCTTAAGTCAATTACTTCCACTTTTTCACCAAAATTCTTTACGGCTTCTTTAGCCCAATAAACTCCCATTCCGTAAGTGATTACCACTACAGTATTTCCTTTTTTGATTTGATTTTCATCAGCTTCGATTACGATTTTTCCTTTTCCAAAAGGTAAAATATAGTCTTCCGCAGGCTCAATCGTTTTTGCATCTTCAGTTCCTGGAACTTTGCTCCAATATAATCCTTTATGCTCTAACATTACAACAGGATTCGGGTCGTAATAAGCTGCTTTTAATAAACCTTTGAAATCAGCTGCGTTGCTTGGATAAGCGATTTTAATTCCTTTAATATTTGCTAAAATACTTTCTACACTTCCGCTATGGTAAGGTCCGCCACCGCCGTAAGCTCCGATCGGAACACGGATGATATTGCTCACAGGGAATTTACCCTGACTTAAATAACTAGATTTTGAAATTTCCGTGATCAACTGATTGATTCCCGGATAAATATAATCAGCAAACTGTACTTCAACAATCGGTTTCAAACCAACTGCGCTCATTCCGGTTGTAGAACCAATGATGTAAGCTTCCTGAATTGCTGTATTGAAAACTCTTTTGCTTCCGAATTTCTTTCCTAAAGTTACTGTTTCACGGAAAACTCCACCAATTCTTTCACCAACATCCTGTCCGTACAACAATGCTTCCGGATGTTTCCACATAATTTCCTGAATGGCATGAATAGCTGCATCTACCATCACGATTTTTTCTCCGCCTTCAGGTTCACGAGTTCCAACTTCTTCTGTAATAGGAGTCGGAGCGAAAATATGTTGCATCACTGTTTCAGGCTTCGGATCTTCGGCTTTTTGAGCTTTTTCGAATGCTTCTTCAGCTTCAAGACGAGCTTTTTTAGTGATTTGTTTTAATAATTCTTCATCAACACCAGATTCCAGCAATTGATTTCTCAGGATTTCTCCCGGATCTTTTGCTCTGTGCTTCGTTAAATCTTCTTCATCTCTATAGAATTCTCTTCTCACTCCGGAAGTGTGATGACCAATCAAAACTGTTTTTGCACAAACAACCAAAGGTTTTCTTTCTGCTCTTACAAAATCTACAGCTTTTTTCATTACTTCGAAGCTTTCAACGAAATTGGTTCCGTCAACACGCATTCTTCCCAAACCTTCAAACCCCGCTACGAAATCATAGGCATCACAAGTTCTTGCTTCTTCTTTGGTAACCGAAATTCCCCATTCATTATCCTGAACCAAGAAAATAATAGGAAGCTGGTGTAAAGCTGCAAATTGCAACGCTTCACTTACTTCACCTTCAGTCACAGAATTATCTCCAAGACTACAAACAACCACGGGATTGTTTTCAAATTGCTGTAAATTAAAATCCTGAATATATTTTATTCCTTGAGCAACTCCCGCTGTAGGAATTGTCTGCATTCCGGTTGCTGAACTTTGGTGAATAATTTTTGGTTTGTCTTCATCTCTGCTAGAAGGATGAGAATAGTAAGATCTACCACCAGAGAAAGGATCATCTGCTTTCGCTAATAATTGTAACATTAATTGGTAAGGCTGAAAACCTATTCCCAAAAGAATGCTTTCGTCTCTGTAATAAGGAGAAACCCAGTCTTCTTTTTTTAATTGGTAAGCCGTTGCCAACTGAATAGCCTCATGACCTCTTGATGTGCTATGAACATATTTGGTAACATTTCTGTTCTCTTCATAAATATCTGCCATTGCTTTTGCAAGCATCATGTGATTGTACGCTTTAAGCAAAATATCTTTTGAAACTTTCTCGTGAAGTGTATTTTCCATAGGAAGCAAATATACATAAAAAAACAAAACACTAACAAGTGTTAGTGTTTTGCGTAAAATTATATCTGAATTATAATTATTCTTTGATAACTTTCTTAGAAATAACGTCTTTATCAGTTTTTACTTCAATGATATAGATACCATTGGTGTAAGAAGATAAACTAATTGTTTCTTGAGCGCTATTGATTACTCCATTTTGTAATTTCTTGCCAGATAAATCATATACTGTGTAACTAGATTTTTTAGGTGCTTTTAAGATGTTTACAACATCTTTTGTAAGAGTTGGTGCAATAACAATTCCGTTTGTTGAATTTGCAACATCTTTTGTTCCTAAAACCTCATTGAATCCTGTAACGATTATAGAATAGTTTTGAGGAGCAGCTGTACCCGCACTATTCACCAATGTTCCTTTATTAGTTACTTCTATTCTATAAGTTCTACCCGCAACTGGATTATCTAAAACTACTTGTTCTACGTTATCTACAGTATTATCAGCTTTTGTTGCTGGTGTCATTGGGCTGTTTGCATCTAATTTCCAAGGTTGATATACAGTATTAGTTGTAGTATCAATAATTCTTACATCTAAATCGTTTATTAGCCTTGAAGATCTGTTGTTGTAAGCTTGTGCCCATGTTAGGTTAGCAGGTAAAACAAATGCAGGATCAATCCAAGAAACAGTTACTTTAAGAGGTTCTGTTCCGGATGCTTTAATTGTCTTGCTGTTAGCAACCCCACTTGCTAATGTTTCATCAGTGAAAATTACAGTATTGTTTGATTTTCCGACTAATAGCTCTGCTCCTTTTTTGCTATCAATGAATCCCCATCCAAATAATGGATCTGGTCCTACATTCCCAGCTTCAGCTGCAGAATGTATCATTAATGTTTTTGCTGAAGCAGCATTTAATTCATTATTGTTAAATAATTGTTTGTTGATTTGTGTCCATAAACCAATAATACCAGTAACTACAGGTGCTGAATATGATGTACCATCACCAACAGTTAAGCTGTTACTTCCTACTGTATCTTCTGCTGTTGATGCACTTCCAACTGAAGTTCCAACTGCAGTTATATCTGGCTTTATACCACCGTCATCTCTAGGACCAGCACTACTGTAATCAGAATGGATAACATTGCTTGCAGTAACATACCTTCCGTTGTTTGCTGTTATAATATCTGTAGCACCTACAACAATTATATTTTTGGCTAATGATCCATTACTAATACAGTCGTATCCGAAAGAGCAATTTGTAAGAGGTAAAGTATCAGTAGCAGCAAATGCAACTAAGTTATTATTAGCATCAGAGTAATATTTTGGCGCGTTATTTCCCCCAGGTAAATCAGGGCCGGTACCAAAATAGTTTCCAGATGATTTTACGATAATGTAGGAAGGGTTACTATAAACAATCTGGTCATAATTTTGATCACTAGAAAAATATGTTCCCTGAAGGTCAGCTGATTGATTAGGGCTTGTAAAAGCTCCATTCCATACCAATGCAGCAGCACCAGAAACAGTTTCTATGCTCCATCCTGTATTTGTTCCGTAAGAGTGGTTAGAAATTTTCGGTTGTGCAGCAATAATTTTTTGGAAAACTGTACTTGTAGCAGTATTTCCAGGTAAAACACTATTTCTAAATGCATAAGAATCCATAGTAGAGTTTTTAGCAATACCCTGGAAGTTTATACTTCTCGGTGAACCATTAATTGTTAATGTTTGTGTATGCGCTCTTGCTCCAATAAATCCAGCTACTGAAGTTGCGTGCCCACTATAATTCATTGTGGTAGCTTCTTTACTCGTGATTCTGCCAGGAAGGTTGTCAAAAAATGCATGTCCTCCAAATACTCTACCTCCGTCAAAAATTGTAAACTTGATGTTTTCACCATTAAATGAACCGGTTAATCCAGTAATTGTTCCGTTTTGAAGAAAATCAGAATTAGAATTTTTAATTTGATCCATATCTTCGGCTTGTAGAAAATATGGTTTTCCACTTGGATCAAAACCAGATAAAGTACTTCTTTGTTCTTCTATTTCTTTTAAAATTTCTGGAGATTTATCTGCTCCATAACGTTTTGCAACATAAGAGTCAAATTTAGCATTGTTCTCTCTATTCTGTCTTTCAAAATCCCTCTTTAGCGCATCGTTACTTTGCGCGCTCATAAGAGAAATTGCCAATGTACTTACTAAAAGTAAATGTTTTTTCATGATAGATTATAAAAAATTATTACACGATTATGAGTGACAAATATATGAATTAATAACTTTCTTCGAGTAAAATTATTAAATTAGTAAAAAAATATTTAGTTCTTTTATTAAAATTGTTGTTTTTGATATACTTCTTATGATGTTAAAAAAGAGAGTTGTTTTTATAAAGTTATCGAAAAAAATTATAAAAATTGAAGTAACTTTACATTCTCTTTATTTTAATAAAAGCTAGAAAAAATACATGTATTTAGTTTTTGACACAGAAACCACAGGTTTACCAAAAAATTTCAATGCTCCACTATCAGATTCAGACAACTGGCCAAGAATGGTGCAGATTGCTTGGCAATTACATGATGATGAGGGTAATTTACTTGAAAATCAAGATTATATAATAAAACCGGAAGGGTATGATATTCCCTTTAATGCTGCTAGAATTCACGGTATTACTACTAAAATTGCCAATGAAGAAGGTCGTGATCTGCAAGAGATTTTAGAAGAGTTTTCTAAAGTTTTGGAGCGCGTAAGAGTAGTTTCCGGACATAATGTTGAGTTTGATTACAATATTGTCGGCGCCGAATTTTTCAGAAAAAATATTCAGGATAATCTTCGGGAAAAACCCAAAGCCGATACTATGATTCTGGGTACAAATTATTGTCAGCTAGGTGGTGGAAGAGGTGGAAAGTATAAATCTCCAAAACTAGAAGAATTATACGAAAAATTATACGGCCATAAATTTGATGAAGCACACAACGCAGCGGCCGATGTGAATGCTACAGCTCAGGTATTCTTCGAAATGATGCGTATCGGGATTATTCCTGCTGAGGTTTTGAAAACTTCGGAAGACCAATTGGCTTATTTCAAAACTTTGCATCCAAATCCAATAAAACCTTTTGGAATAATTATCAGAAGGCAGGTTGCGGATTTCAATAATAAGAAAAAGCAGTCTGATGTAGGAAGCATCGATGATATTGATTTAGGAAGATATTTCAACTTCGATAATAAAAGTGTTTTTTCAACATTAACGGCGACTTCAGGGATTAATGATTTAATAAAGAAAGCTTCAGAAGAAAATTTTCCAGCAGTCGGAATGGTTGATTTGGGGAATATGATGGGAGCTTTCAAATTTGTTTCAGCAGTTGAATCTACCAATTCTGACCGTTCAAAAAAGCATAAAGAATTTTTAGCAAAAAAACAGGAAGCTGAAGAAAACGGAACGGAATTCAATGAAGAAGAGCCTGTTTCTGAGCCTTTGATTTCTGTTGTTGGTTGTGAATTTTATATTTCAGACCGTTATGAGCAGAAACAATTTACTAAAGACGATCCCGACAGAAGAACGCAGGTGGTTTTGTTGGCGAAAGATTTTAATGGATATAAGAATTTAGCAAAACTTTCGAGTATTGGTTTTCTTAAAGGATTTTATTTTGGAGTTCCAAGAATTAGCAGAGAATTAATTGCTGAATATAAAGAAGGCTTAATTGCTTTGACTTCAGGAATTCATGGAGATATTCCTGATGCGATTCTAAATACGGGTGAGCAAAAAGGGGAGGAGCTTTTCAAATGGTGGAAAGATACATTTGAAGATGATTTTTATGTTCAGATTCAAAATCATAAACTGCCTGAAGAAGAGCATTTGAATGATGTTTTATTGCATTTTGCTGATAAATATAATGTTAAAATATTGGCACAGAATCAAACTTATTATACCAATAAAGATGATTCTAATATTCAGGATATTGTAAGCTGCATTAAGGATGGCGAAAAGTTAACAACTCCTGTTGGAAAAGGCTTTGGAAAAAGAAGAGGTTTGGCGACCGGAGAATATTATATTAAAAATTCTCATGAAATAAAAGAAGCTTTTCTCAATTATCCCGATGCATTTGATGCGTATGAAGAATTTACGGCAAAATTCAGTCCTTATACTTTAAAAAGAGACGTACTGCTTCCAAAATTTGATATTCCGGATGAATTCATTCATGCTGAGGATGATGTTGATGGAGGAAAACGCGGGGAAATGGCTTATTTAACGCATCTGACTTATGAAGGTGCAAAAATTAGATATAAAGATACAGGAATTACTCCTGAAATTAAAGAACGTCTTGATTTTGAGCTTGAAGTTGTTGCTAATACAGGGTATCCCGGTTACTTTTTGATTGTACAGGATTTTTGTAATGAAGCTAGAAAAATGGGTGTTTGGGTTGGTCCTGGTCGTGGTTCTGCAGCTGGTTCAGCCGTTGCTTACTGTACAGGAATTACCAATGTTGACCCCATAAAATATGATTTGCTATTCGAGAGATTTTTGAATCCAGAAAGGATTTCAATGCCCGATATTGATATCGACTTTGATGATGAAGGTCGTGATAAAATTATAAAATGGGTTGTAGAAAAATATGGTAAAAATCAGGTAGCACAGATTATTACTTACTCGGTTTTGGGTGGGAAATCAGCGATTAAAGATGCGGGAAGGGTTTTAGATTTACCAATTCCTGATACTAATAATATTGCAAAACTAATTCCGCCAAGTCCGGGGATGAACATTGCAAAAGCTTTATCGAAATACGATAAATTAAAGCCTGAAGAACAAATGCTTGTCGATGAGATGAAGTATGTTCTTAATACTCCCGGTGATGCGCGTCATGATGTTTTGGCAAGCGCAAAAAAGATGGAGGGTTGTATTCGAAACACGGGAATTCACGCTTGTGGAGTTATCATTACACCAGAAGATGTAAGTAATCTGGTTCCGGTTACAATTGCTGCGAAAGATGCCGATATTTTAGTTTCTCAGTTTGATAACTCTGTAGCAGAAAGTGCCGGACTTCTGAAGATGGACTTTTTGGGTCTCCGAACTTTAACGATTATTAAAGATGCTTTAAAAATAGTTAAAGCAAGACACGGAGTTGATATTGATCCGGATTTGATTCCTTTAGATGATGCTAAAACATATCAGTTATTTAAGGAAGGAAGAACGGTTGGGATTTTCCAGTATGAAAGTCCAGGGATGCAAAAATATATGCGTGAGCTGAAACCGACAGTTTTTGCGGATTTGATTGCTATGAATGCTCTTTACAGACCGGGTCCGATTAAATATATTCCGAGTTTTATTAACAGAAAACACGGAATAGAAGAAGTGGTCTATGACTTGGATGAAACTGAAGAATATTTAAAAGAAACCTACGGAATTACTGTTTATCAGGAGCAGGTAATGCTTTTATCTCAAAAATTAGCCAATTTTACAAAAGGTGAAGCCGATACTTTGAGAAAGGCGATGGGTAAAAAGCAGATCGAGGTTCTGAACAAGATGTATCCAAAATTCATTGAAGGAGGAAGAAAAAACAATTTGAATGAAGAAAGATTAGAAAAAATTTGGAATGACTGGAAAGCTTTTGCAGAATATGCTTTCAACAAATCTCACTCTACTTGTTATGCTTTAATTGCTTATCAGACTGCGTATTTGAAAGCGAATTTTCCTGCAGAGTATATGGCGAGTGTAATGAGTAATAACATTAATAATACCGAATCGATTACCATGTTTATGGAAGATTGTAAAAGTATGGGTGTTGATGTTTTGGGACCTGATGTAAATGAATCACAATATAAATTTTCGGTAAACGAAAAAGGTCAGATTCGTTTTGGTTTGGGTGCGATCAAAGGAATCGGGGAGGGTCCAAGTGAAGGGATTACCAGAGAAAGAGCCAACGGAAGGTTTAAAAATGTTTATGATTTCTTCGAAAGAATTTTACCTTCTCAGATGAATAAAAGAGTGGCGGAAAGTTTGGTTGTTGCAGGCGCGTTCGATGAATTGGGTTCTTTCCATAGAGGTCAGTATTTTGATATTGATATGTCGGGAAAAACTAATTTGGAACGTTTAATAAGATACGGGCAAAGTTTTCAGGAAAGTAAAAATGAGATGGAACATTCACTTTTTGCTGATTTTGCTGATGAAGTTCAGATTGAACAACCCAAATTAGCGCCTTGTCCGGAGTGGCCAAATATGCATAAGTTGAATAAAGAAAAAGAAACGATTGGTTTTTATCTTTCGGCGCATCCGCTGGATGAGTTTAAATTTCAGTATCAGTTTATGCAGGGAAGTCTTTCTAAAAAATCTGTTTTGGAAAAAGAGGAAGAAGCGAAAGTGGTAACTGAAGAAGTTCCAATTCTTGAAAAAGATTCTGTGGATGAGGTTGCAGATTTAATTGAAATTGTATCTGATGAATTATCAACAGGCGAAGAAGAGATTATAGAAGAAGTAATCAAAAAAGCTGAACCAAAAGGAGTTTTTGGATTTTTAAATCTCGATGAAGTTGATGCTTATAAAGAACAGGCTTTTGCAAATAAGCAGGAAGAACTGTTTGAAGAAAAGAAGAAAGACTGGAAAACACTACAGAAAGAAAGAGAAAATGGTGGTGGCGGAAAAGAATATACAGTTGCCGGTTTAATTACAGAATATGTTGTAAAAGATGGTTTTAGAAGTGGTGAAAAAGTGGCTTTTGTAACATTGGAAGATTATTCTGGATCATATTCTTTCAGGTTAGGAGACCGTGATTATATGAAATTGAAGGAGAAACTGGAAGTGCAACGTTTTGTGATTTTAAAAATAAAATTTGCCCAGGTAAAAGATGGAAGAGTATTCGTTAATGTAAATGAAGTGATTGAATTACAGGAAGCTTTTGAAAAATTTGCAAAAAGTATTTCGTTGGTAATGGATGTGATGGATTTCAGACCGGAAGATCTCAGTTTCTTTAGAAATGTTTTGAATGAAAACCAAGGGAATCAAAAGTTTAAATTTTACATTAAAAATATTGAGGATGATTCTCATATTGAAGTTCAGTCAATGAAACATTCGGTAAACCTTAATGGAGATTTAATTAAAAATATACAACTTCTTAATAAATATGAATTTTATCTGAACTAATATTTATTAAGAAATTAATAAAAAGTCGCAATCAAAATCAGATTGCGACTTTTTTATGTTTTATAGTTAACGAAATTTTAAAATAATTATTGTTAAATAGATCGAATACTCTATTAGTTTAATAGGTTAATAATTAATTGTTTACAAATAGTTTTAGCTCTGAATATTAATTTATAATTAAATGTTTGTTTAAAAATATTTCATTGATTTTAATGTATTGTTAGTGTATTTTTAAAATATTAACATTTTTTTTTGAATTGTAATGTTAATATTTATTAATTTAGCTCCCTAATTTTTAATTTAACTGAGTATGAAAAAATTTTTACTAACGTGCATGTTGGCTCTAACCGCTGGAGCTTATGCACAGGTAGGACCTCCTTCAGCTGTAAACCCAAATGCCAATAATGGTTATGGTTTTGCACAATCTTCAGGAACCTACACACCACTTTCGGCAGGCCGAACTATTTGGCAATCTGGATCGGCTCTTTCAACCGATGGTATTTCCAGTTTGGTGACAATACCATCTTTTAAGTATAACGGGAAGACGTATAATTCTGTTTTTATTAGTAATAATGGGTTTATCACTTTTGGTACAACGCCTAGCTTAGCAACCACCACTACAGGTCTATCAGCTGATACGTCTGCTCCAAATACTATAGAAGGTGCAATTGCTGGTTTTTCGGCCAATTTAGTGAATGCGAATACAACAACTTCTGAAATTGCTTATGAGACGGTAGGTTCTAAATTTGTAGTACAATTTACTGATCTAAAATTAAGCGGAGGTTCTGCTGCTCAACTACTTAATTTTCAAATTCAATTGAATTCATCAAATAATTCAATTGCTATTGTTTATGGAACTTGTGCTTCGGGAAGCGCAAATGCAACAGGGCAGATTGGATTAAAAGGTGCAGAGGCTTCTGATGTTAACAATAGAGTAGGAACTGATTGGACCTCAACAGCCGTTGGTACAGCAGCTACATCAATTGTAACATTAGGGACTACCGGTGGAACAACAATACCAGCATCTGGACTAACGTTTACCTATAGCCCAGGAACGTGGATTGCTGCTCCAACTACATATGCAACAATTCCTTTTACTGAAAATTTTTCTACTTGGGCAAATGGAAATTCAACACTAGATTTACCTAACGCATCATATTGGAGAACTTGGCCATCTAGAGGTGATAACTCTTGGAGGCAAAGTGATATTTCTTTAAGTGGATTTACTTCAGCTTCGGGTTGGAACTCAGTCGGTGGAACCGCAACAGTAGCTTCTCCGGCTACAGAGCCTACGGCACGATTTCATTCTTATAACTGTTTATATGTTTCTGGATATATGGATTTATACGTAAATCTTTCTGGAAGTTCTGGTGATAGGCTTTTAACATTTAATTATATTAACCCTACAGGCTCGGATGTTTTACAAATTCAATTATCTACAGATGGTGGAAGTACTTTTACTAATATTGGTTCTCCTTTAGGAGTTCAGGCTGCATGGGCTACAAAAGATTTTGTTTTACCTTCAACAAGTAGTACAGCAATTTTAAGATTTTTAGCAACCGGAGATAATGGTAGTGATGATATCTATGTAGATAATGTAAATATAACAATTAATACTACTCCTCCTGCTTGTACAACTATCACGGCTCCTCTTAATAATGCTACTGGAGTTGTTATTACTCCCACAATAACTTGGGCTTCATCTGTGGGTACATCTTCGTATAAAATAAATTTAGGAACAATTCCTGGAGGTACTGATATTCTTAATGGTTTTAATGTAGGGAATGTGCTTACTTATACTATACCTACCGCAACTCCACTATTGTATGGTAAATTGTACTATGTAACAATTTTACCTACAAATGCAAACGGTACAGCTACAGGATGTACGGAATTTTCTTTTACAACCAAAAACTTAAATTGTCCTTCTGTGACTGCTCCTGCATCAGCTGCGACGGGGGTCTCAACTACTCCTACATTTACATGGAGTACTGTAACAGATGCTACTGGATATAAACTTACCATAGGTACTACTGCCGGTGGTAATAATGTACTGAATGCTTTTGATCTTGGAAATGTTACAACGTATACATTGCCAACACCATTAGCAATCGGGACAAAATATTTTTATACAATAAATGCTTATAATTCTTACAACTCTTCCTTAAGCTGTACTGAAAGAAACTTTACTACTGCTGGTTGTGCAACTGTGAGTGCACCTGCTGCTGCTGCGACGGGGGTTTCCGTTACACCTACATTTACTTGGGCTACTGCTGCGGGAGTTACTGGTTATAAATTAACTATTGGAACAACTGTAGGTGGTAATAATATTTTAAATGCATTTGATGTAGGCAATGTGACTACTTATACATTGCCAACGTCTTTGGCATTAGGAACAAAGTATTATTATACATTGAATAGTTATGATGCTTCAAACACTACTGCAGGATGTACTGAGAGAAACTTTACTACTATTACTGCATGCCCTACTGTGAGTGCACCAGCTTCTGCTGCTACGGGAGTTTCTGTTACACCTACCTTCACTTGGGCTACAAATGCAAATGCAACAGGATATAAGATTACAATTGGAACAACTTCGGGTGGAAATGATGTATTAAATGCCTTTGATGTAGGTAATGTTCTTACCTATACTTTACCGACTCCTCTGAACAATGGTGTAAAATATTTTTATACTATCAGTGGATATAATGCGACAAGTACATCTTTAGGATGTTCTGAAAGAAATTTTACAACTGTAGTTACTTGTTTTACACCTACTGCTTTGGCAATAACTGGTTCAGGTATTACAACATCTGGAGCTACGGCAACTTGGACTGCTCCTTCTACAGTTCCATCTAACGGTTATGAGGTATATTATAGTGCTTCGAGTACAGCTCCTACATTTACAACTCCTTTAAATGCTACAAACTCTGTAACGTCTTCAACAACTTCTGCGTCAATAAGTGGATTATCTCCTTCTACATCATATTATGTATGGGTAAGATCAGTTTGTAGTGGTCCAGACAGAAGTTCGTGGACATCTTTGGTATCATTTGTTACATTGTGTCAACCACCAGCTTTACTTTCTACTACAGGAGCAACAGTTTGTCCTAATACTTCAGCTACCCTTTCCGCAACAGCAGATGCGGGAGCAATAATTAATTGGTATAATGGAATGAGTGGTGGTGCTTCTGTGGGAACAGGTACTAGTTTTACTACACCAGTTTTATCGACAACTACAACTTATTATGCAGATGCATCATATGTAAATAATTCAGCAGGGCAAGCAAGAGCAACATATGCGACAGTAAGTGCTACTGATGCTTATGATTATGGATTAGTGTTTGATGCTACTAGAGCATTTAGGCTTAACTCTGTTAAAGTTTTCTTAGAGAGAAATGCTACGACTAACTTAGTTGTTAATTTAACTAATAGTACAGGAACTGTACTTCAAACTATAACTATTCCTGCAGCAAACTTACCTACTGGTGGAACAACAACTACTCCTGTGAGCTATACAATTGTTTTAGGATGGGATATTAATGTTGGTACTGGCTATAGATTGATGGCAAATTCTGGTCCTTATATGATAAGAGAGAGTTCTTTGGGAGGGTTTCCTTATTCTCTTGGAACTGCTGGAAATATTACTTCAGGGTATATTTCAGGTATTAGCACTTCATATTATTACTTCTATAGTTGGGATGTAACCACTACATGTACTTCTTCGCCAAGACAATCAATTGTAGCAACGGTTGATGCTACTGGGTGTCCTAGTTTAGCTACCGGTGAAGTTATTGCAAATAAAAATAATGTTAAAGCTTATCCAAATCCATTTACAGATGTTCTGAATATTTCAGACGTATCAAATGTGAAATCTATCTCAGTAATAGATATCTCTGGTAAATTGGTTAAAACTTTTGATAAACCAGAATCTACACTTCATTTAGGAGGATTAAATTCAGGAATGTATTTAGTTGTTCTGAATATGAAAGATGGTTCTAAGCAAACGATTAAAGCAATTAAAAAATAAAAATTTTAATTATTAATATTTAGATAGCGGCTTCAATGGCCGCTATTTTTTTTGAATAATAAATTAACTAAACTAAAAATAATATATCATTATTTAATTTATTAGTATTTCTAAATTATGGATGTTTATGTATTAAGGTAATTGTACTTTTTTTTGTTAATTCAATAAATTAATTTGAAATAAATGCTATTTTTTTTATTTATTTTAAAACAAAAAGCGGTGAAAATTATTGATTTTACATTGGTATGTTGTAATTTTATGAGTAATTAATAAATTATGTTATTATGAAAAAAGTTTTATTTACATGTATGATGGTATTTGGTATATTGTCATCAGCACAAATTTCTTACACTTACGGATGGGAACCTACTGGGGATGGGTCTTGGACTTCTAGTGGTTCTTCTGGATGGTTTGATAGATCAGAAACGACACCATGTAGTGGAACAGCAAGTATGAGGGCAAATAATTATTACAATGCCTCTTCTTACTTGGTGTCTCCTGCGTTAACAGGAACAAATGGCGGGGATTTAAATGTTAGTTTTGCTTATAAAGTTACCGAATATTCTAGTAATGGTACAGGTGCTTCGCTAGCTGATTTAGGAGTCATAAAATTAGATTGGGCAACTTCGACAACAGGGCCGTGGACAACGGCTTATACGATAGATAATACAAACCATGTCGTATCTGCATCTTGTGCTACTAAAACAGCTACTATTACTGGTCTACCGGCTTCTGGAAATTTGTTTATTAGGTTTGAAGCAAAATCAGGGCTCGATACATCAGATAACTATGTCTATTTTGATGATATTAATATAACTCAAGGTGCTGCACCATCTTGCCCAAGTCCGGGTTCTGTAGTTTTATCTTCATTTACGGCAAACTCAGCTTCTGTTTCGTGGACAGCTCCGGCTACAGCTCCCGCAAGTGGCTATCAGGTTTATTATAGCACTACAAATACTGCACCTACAGCTTCCACAGTTTTGAATGCTACCAACTCTGTGTCTTCAGCTACAGCCTCTGCTAATATTCCTGGTTTATCTGCTAATACAGCATATTATGTCTGGGTAAGATCATCTTGTTCTACTACGGATAAAAGTATTTGGATAGGGCCTGTAAATGTGTATACGGGTTATTGTTTGCCATCTACTACAAATCAGGATTCTTGGATTTCAGATTTTACTTCTACGGGAGCTACTACCAATATGGCATATTCTTCTACAGCTGGAGGAGCAGGAGGTTATCAGAATTTAACGGCTACCAATAAGATATCAAACTATGCAGGAAGTGTAACTCCTATTTCATTAACCGCAGGTGGTCCAACTGTTGGTTTTGCGGTTTGGGTTGATTGGAATAATAACTTAACTTTTGAATCATCAGAAAGTGTATATGCTACGACTTCTTATGTTACAAGTACCTCTGGTGCAACCATTACAGTTCCCGCTGGAACTGCACTCGGGAATTATAGAATGAGAGTGGTTGTAAATTATAACAATAGCGTGCCGTCTGATCCTTGTGAAGCATTTGCAAGAGGTGAATATATCGACTTTACATTTGAAGTGACAGCAGTTCCGTCATGTTTAGTTCCTGCTGCAGTAGCATCTTCTGCCGTAACAAGTAACTCTGCTACGATTTCTTGGACAGCTCCTACACCAGCTCCAGCAAATGGATATGAGTATTATTATTCTACAACTAACTCAACTCCTAATTCAGGAACTGTGATTACAGGTACTTCACAACCTTTAACACTTCTTGCTCCGCTTACTACTTATTATTATTGGGTAAGATCGGTATGTTCTTCAAGTTCAGTGAGCACTTGGGCTACAGGTTCGTTTACTACACTCGCTACGCCTCCGGCTAATGATGCTTGTTCTTCAGCAATTGCCTTAACTCCAGGATTGAACTTTGCTCAGAATCCTTTAATGGGTACAACTGCTGGTTCTACAAACATACCTGCTTTAACGGCTAGTTGTTTATTCACACCAACTAACGTGGGTGGAAACGTGTGGTATACCGTTGTGGTGCCTGCATCAGGAAGTTTGACTATTGAAACGGCTGCTGTTACCGGTTCTCCATTAACTGATACTGTACTTTCTGTGTTTACTGGTTGTTCTTCTACAACATCAATTGCTTGTGATGACGATAGTGGTACCGATTCTTTCTCGAAAATTATGTTAACAGGACAAACTCCAGGAGCTACATTGTATGTAAGTGTATGGAAATACTCAACAGCTACAGATGGAGCTTTCCAGATTTCTGCTTATGATGCAAGTTTATCAACATCAGAAAGTGTTAAGGCTAAAAATGATATCAAAGTTTATCCAAATCCATTCGCTGATGTATTGAATATTTCAGATGTTAGTAATGTGAAATCTATTTCTGTAATGGATATTGCAGGTAGATTAGTGAAATCTTTTGATAAACCGGAATCTACACTTCATTTAAGAGGGTTAAATTCAGGAATGTATTTAGTTGTTCTGAATATGAAAGATGGTTCTAAGCAAACGATTAAAGCAATTAAAAAATAATTTATATTAAATTTATTTATAAGAATAGGCCTGTCAATTGTCAGGTCTATTTTTTGTGTAAAATAATCTTAAAGATTAATCAGAAAAAAGCTTCCCTTTTTTGGAAAGCTTTTTATTATTCTGTAAAATTTTATTTATCAGGTGTTACTGGTTTAATGTCTCCCGTATTCATAAGGTCAAAAACTGTCGGGAAAAACAAAACGAGAATAAAATAAATAATAATCATCAATACAACTAAAGCAAATAGAATAAGTACTAAACTATTGGGCTTATTTTTTTTTTGTGGTTCCATGATTTTGTCGATTTTGGTTAATAGGTCAATTTGTATAAAATCTATTATGCCAATTTCTTGCCACACTGTTTACAATACCGTGCATCATCGTCAATATCTTCATTTCCGCATCGGTCGCAGACTAATTCCAAGTTTTGTCTTTTATTCCTCATTTCTGCCGTTACAATTCCTGTAGGAACCGCAATAATAGAATAACCGGCAAGCATCAAAATAACCGCAAAAAATTTCCCCATCGGAGTAATTGGCGAAACATCACCATAGCCCACCGTTGTTACCGTTACTACAGCCCAATAAATAGATTGCGGGATCGTTTCAAAACCAGGTCTTCCACCTTCCACCATAAACATCAGAGAACCAACGATCACGGAAAAAATAATTAAGAATAAAAGGAAAATATATATTTTTCTTGAACTGTTCCTTAAAGCTCGTACAATAACAGATCCATCATTCATAAAATCTAACAGGTTGAAAACCCTGAAAACACGCAGCATTCTGAGCATTCTGAAGATCAGAAAATATTTGGTGACAGGAAAAAAGAAACTCAGAAAAAACGGAACTAAAGAAAGAAAATCAATTATACCAAAAAAGCTGAAAATGTAATGTTTCTTATTTTTTAAAACAGCAATTCTTGCCCAATATTCTGCTGTAAAAAATACAGAGATCACCCATTCAGAAATGATGAAATAAACGTGGTATTTTTTATCAAGTTTAGGTACGCTTTCCATCATAATAATGAAAGTGCTCACCAAAATAAGCGATAAAAGCGTAATATCAAACAGTTTTCCGAGTTTTGTATCTGCTCGGTAAATGATCCTAAACAAAAATCTTTTCCAAAGTTTATCTCCAGGAACAAGATTGTGCTCTCTTTCCATGATGTGTTTTTTATTTTAACTAAATTATAACTAATTTCGTCACAAACATACAGAATAAAATGACAATTAAAGAAGTAATTTCTATTATAGAAAAACAGATTGCAATGCCACAGGCGGAAGATTTTGATAATGTAGGACTTCTGTGCGGATTACCTAACCGTATTGTAAGCGGAGTTTTAGTTTGTCATGATGCTTTAGAAAGTGTGATTGATGAGGCGATTGCCAAAAATTGTAATCTTGTGGTGTGTTTTCATCCTATCATTTTTTCAGGTTTAAAATCTCTTACCGGCAAAAATTATGTTGAAAGAGCGGTTTTAAAAGCAATTGAAAATAAAGTTGCCATTTATGCTATTCACACCGCTTTTGATAATGATTATTCTGGAGTAAATGCAGGAATTTGCAATGCTTTAGGGTTAAAAAATTTAAAAATACTTCAACCGAAGAAAAATAATTTAAAGCAGTTAAATGTTTATGTTCCCAGTGATTATTCTGAACAGTTGAAAGAAGCTCTTTTTTCGGCAGGAGCCGGAAACATCGGTTTTTATGATGAATGTAGTTTTAAAACCAAAGGAAACGGAACTTTCAGACCAATTGAAGGTTCAAACCCTTTTTCAGGACAGCAGAATGTGAGAGAAAATGCAGATGAAAATATGATTTCTGTAATTTTTGAAGCGTATAAACAACATCAGATTATTGCGGCAATGAAAGAAGTGCATCCTTATGAAGAAGTGGTGCACCAGATTTATTCTTTAGATAATGAAAACCAATATTCAGGGTTGGGAATGTATGGTGAATTTGATCAGGAGATGGATGAAAAAGATTTTCTGAGATTTATTAAAGATAAATTTAATGTTGAGGTGATTAAGCATTCAGAGTTTACAGGTAAAAAAATAAAAAGAGTAGGGGTTTTGGGAGGTTCCGGAGCAAGCGGAATAAAGTCTGCTCTCGCAAAAAAATGTGATGCATATATCACGGGCGATCTCAAATATCATGATTATTTTCAGGCAGAATCTAAAATATTGCTTTGTGATGTAGGACATTATGAATCAGAACAATGGGTTGCTCAACAATTATTTGAAATTTTATCACAAAAAATTAGTACATTTGCAATCTTAAATTCTAGCGAAAAAACAAACCCAGTAAATTATTTCCTTTAGATATGGCAAATTTAACAGATATTTCAGTTGAAGAAAAATTAAGAGCTTTATATGATTTACAGATCATAGATTCAAGATTAGACGAGATTCGTAACACAAGAGGAGAATTGCCAATCGAAGTTGAAGATCTTGAAATTGAAATTGAGGGTCTTGAGACAAGAGCTGAAAAATTTCATGCAGATATTAAAGAGCAGAATGATCAAATCAATACTAAAAATGAGGTGATCAATCATGCAAAAACACTTATTGATAAATACAAATCTCAACAGGATAGCGTAAGAAACAATAAAGAGTTTGAAGCTTTAGGAAAGGAGATAGAATATCAGGAACTTGAAATTCAGCTTTCTGAAAAAAGAATCAAAGAATATGGAGCTAAAATAGCTCATAAAGAAGAAACTTTGAATGAGCTGACTACAAAAATCAACGATTTGAAGAATCACCTTAAATTCAAAAAAGAAGAATTGGAAGGTCTTGTTTCTGAAACTCAGAAAGAAGAAGAATACCTTCTTGAAAAGTCTAAAGAATTTGCTGCTAAAATCGACGAAAGATTGTTGGCTTCTTATCACAGAATCAGAACAAGCTCTTCTACAGGTTTAGCGGTTGTAGGTCTTGAAAGAGGTGCACCGAAAGGATCATTCTTTACAATCCCTCCTCAAAAGCAAATGGAAATTGCTCAGAGAAAGAAAATCATTATTGATGAGCATTCAGGGAAAATCCTTGTAGATGACGAATTGGTAATGGAAGAAAACGAAAAAATGAAATCAGTAATTAAATTCTAATTACTCGTTTTTTAAAAATATTAATAAGACCGAAATTTTTCGGTCTTATTTTTTTTGATTTGTAATCATTGCGATAAGCATATCGACAAAGCAATCTCATAAATCCACCCATTTGATTTTAAATTCCCCTCCTTTGGAGGGGTGGCGAAAATTTCAAAGAAATTTTTGACGGGGTGGTTCTATGAATATATTAGTTTAAAAACTACCAAAATTTAAAAAGATTGTCCAAAGGATAAAAAAAGCCGCTTCCAAAAGAAGCGGCTTCATATTATTTAGTCATGATGCTCATACATCTTATTGTAAAGATCAATAAACTTTTCTTTAATCGCTTTACGTTTAAGCTTTAAAGTCGGCGTAAGAAGTCCCGCCTCAATTCCCCAAACTTCTGGCGTCAGTTCAATTTTCTTGATTCTTTCCCAGTTTCCTAGATGTTCGTTGATGTCATCAATCTCTTTTTCTATTCTTGCTTTTAGTTCAGTACTTTTAGCAATTTCTTGTGGAGTTGTACCGATATTTAGATTATTTCTCATTGCCCAGTTTTTTGCGAATTCAAAATCGGGTTGTACCAAAGCGGTTGGCATTTTTTCGCCGTCACCAACAACCATAATCTGTTCGATAAATTTCGAGGCTTTTGCTAAATTTTCAATCGTTTGTGGGGCAATATATTTTCCTCCGGAAGTTTTAAACATTTCCTTCTTACGGTCGGTAATCTGCAGGAAACCATCACTGTCGATGTGACCGATGTCTCCGGTTTTGAAATATCCGTCTTCTGTAAATGCCTCTTTGGTTTGCTCGTCATTTTTAAAATAACTTTTAAAAACTGAAGGTCCTTTTACGGTAATCTCTCCATCCTGTTGAATTTTTACCGTTAAATTATCCAATGGATGTCCTACAGTTCCCACTTTCATTTTTCCAAAAGAGTTTACCGAAATTACGGGGGAAGTTTCAGTCAAACCATAACCTTCCAAAATAGGAATTCCTGCGTTTTGGAACATTAAATTGAGTCGGGAAGACAAAGCCGCCGATCCTGAAACTAAAGTGATGATTTCACCGCCCAAACCTTCTCTCCATTTTTTGAAAACCAGTTTGTCGGCTATAATTTCCTGTAATCCTGAAGGTTTTGAAACCTCTTTCTTTTTTTGGATTAATTGTAAAGCCCAGAAGAAAATTTTCTGTTTTAAACCACCTGCATTAGAACCGGTATTATAAATTTTATCGTATACTTTTTCTACCAAACGAGGAACAACACTCATGTAATGAGGTTTTACTTCTTTTACATTTTCGCCCATTTTTTCGATACTTTCAGCAAAATAAATTGAAAAACCGTTATATTGAAAAAGGTAAAACAGCATTCTCTCAAAAATATGACAGATAGGTAAAAAGCTTAATACTCGTGTATCTTTGTAATCCAGACTTTTCTTTTTTGGAATTCTCGGAATTGAGCCTAAAACATTAGAAACAATATTTTCGTGAGTCAACATTACTCCTTTTGGTTTTCCTGTAGTTCCGGAAGTATAGATTAAAGTTGCCAAATCTTCGGTATTGATTGCCTTAGAAAGATCTTCCACTTCAATTTGTGTAGAATCATCTTCACCCAGATCAAGAATTTCTTTCCAGTTGGCTGCTCCGCTCACGTTATCAAAAGTAAAAACACCTTGTAAGCTTGATACATTATGTTTAATCTTCATTACTTTGGCAAGTAATTCTTTATCGGAGACAAAACAGTACTTAATTTCGGCATTATTAAAGATAAATTCGTAGTCTTCCGGCGAAATACTTGGGTAAACTGGTACAGAAACCACACCAATTTGCGAAAGTCCAAGATCCATCACTGCCCATTCTGTACGTGAGTTTGTTGTGATCAATGCAATCTTATCACCAGGTTTGATGCCCAGTTTTAAAAGACCTCTCGAAATCTTATTTCCCTGATTGATAAATTCCTGTGTAGAAGTTTTTTTCCATTCACCATGGTATTTGGTGACAAACATATCGCTTTTAGGAAGATGCTCTAAAGCATAATGAGGTATATCGAATAATCTTTTGATTGACATAATTTTCAAATAATAGTTAGGATTTTAAATATAAGAATTTTTTTTAACTATGGAAATAAGTTATAATTGTTTAGAATTTAATAAAATGTATGTCATAATACTTTTAATAATTCAAAGTAAAATAATATCTTCTGAATAATTACAAATCTGGCTGAAACCTTCATTAACTCTCAATTAATGTATCTATTTTCAGATTTACTTAAAAAGTGTAAATTAGCCACCATATAATAGAAAATTTTATGGACTTTAATTTATCAGAAGAACAGCTGATGATTCAGCAGGCAGCAAGAGATTTTGCACAAACCGAACTTTTACCTGAAGTAATTGAAAGAGATCGTGACCAGAAGTTTCCGGCTGAGCAAGTGAAGAAAATGGGGGAGATGGGACTTTTAGGAATGATGGTTGACCCAAAATACGGTGGAGCAGGAATGGACAGCGTTTCTTACGTTTTGGCAATGGAAGAAATCGCAAAAGTTGATGCTTCTGCTGCTGTGGTAATGTCTGTAAACAACTCTTTGGTGTGTGCAGGTCTTGAAAAATTTGCTTCTGAAGAGCAAAAAGTGAAATATCTTACTCCTCTTGCAAGCGGACAGGTAATCGGAGCTTTTGCTTTATCTGAGCCTGAAGCGGGTTCTGATGCGACATCTCAACAAACTACTGCTGAAGATAAAGGAGACTACTATTTATTAAATGGTATTAAAAACTGGATCACAAACGGCGGAACTGCATCTTATTATATCGTAATTGCACAAACTAATCCTGAGAAAAAACATAAAGGAATCAACGCTTTCATCGTTGAAAGAGGTTGGGAAGGTTTCGAAATCGGAACGAAAGAAGATAAATTAGGAATCAGAGGAAGTGATACGCATTCTTTGCTTTTCAATAACGTAAAAGTACCAAAAGAAAACAGAATTGGTGAAGACGGTTTCGGATTCAATTTCGCAATGGCTGTTTTGAACGGTGGTAGAATCGGTATTGCTTCTCAGGCTTTAGGTATTGCTTCAGGAGCTTACGAATTGGCTTTGAAGTATGCTAAAACAAGAAAGGCTTTCAAAACTGAAATCATCAATCACCAGGCGATTGCTTTCAAATTAGCAGATATGGCAACTCAGATCACCGCTGCAAGAATGCTTTGCTTTAAAGCGGCTTGTGAAAAAGATGCCGGAAAAGATATTTCTGAAAGTGGAGCAATGGCAAAATTATACGCTTCTCAGGTTGCAATGGATACAACCATTGAAGCTGTGCAAATTCACGGTGGATATGGATATGTGAAAGAATATCACGTAGAAAGAATGATGCGTGATGCAAAAATCACCCAGATTTATGAAGGAACTTCTGAAATCCAAAAAATTGTGATTTCTAGAAGTATTTCTAAATAATTAAAAACATCAAACACTATCTTATGAAAAAATCTTTGTGGATTACTTTAGGAGTCGTTTTACTTCTTGTTGGAGTTTTCGTCTGGTATAAGTTTTTCTTCGTTTTCGGAGAAGGCGTAAAGTCAGGTTATCTCAATTACGCCATCAAGAAAGGATATGTTTTTAAAACTTACGAAGGCAAATTAATTCAGGAAGGTTTTGGAAGAGGTAAGACAGGAACCATTACAAGCTATGAGTTTGAATTTTCTGTATCTGATCCCGAAGTTTTCAAACAACTGGAACTCAACAGTGGTAAAACCTTTGATCTTCATTATAAAGAATACAAAGGATCGCTTCCCTGGAGAGGAAACACAAGATATGTTGTAGATAAGATAGTAAATATGAAATAACGGAAAAGGCTCTCAATTGAGAGCCTTTTCTTTTACACCAAATCACAAAATTAATAAAATTATGAAGTGATAAATTTAAAAGGAAAAACTTAAACTTTATCATTTCTATTCTTAAAATTTGCTTAAAATTTAATAGTAATTTAGTTTGATTGATTTTCAGACTGTTTATTGTTTTTCTTTTTGTAGAAATAATAACCAATTCCGGCCATTACAAAAAGTGGCCAAAGCGGAAGAATAAATAAGAAAATCGAGGTAATCACTTCCCATCCGGAAGATATTGCTGCTAAAGATTTTCCGCCAAATGTTTCAGGTTTACTATTTACTAATGCGGCTTCTGAAGTTCCGTAAAGTGTAATTTCCATGTCGCATAATGTGTTGTTTACAAAATCCTGTCCGTTCACATCGATTCCTTTATTTTCTACATCTCCGATATTAAAACTAAGGTCGTCCATCAGATAATCAAATTTCTGAATCGGAACTTTTACTTTTAGATAAGCAATTTTGGTGTCGTTGTTATTCAGAGATGTATTTTCACTTTTTACAAAACCGTCATATTTTTTCACCAATTCTTTTACAGTTTCTTTAGCTGTTTCGGCATCGGTTACATTCAGCTCCAAAACTCCGGTTTTCTGCATAATATTCTGTGAAACTTTTTCTACAGGTTTTGGTCTGTCTTTGTAGACGATTTTAGTTTCTTTAATTACTTTCGGAGCCGGAACATTCACCACAATTTTATGAAGAGAATCTTTCTTTTCAGATTTTGATTCCAGTTTCATACTACCTATTTTTTCAGATAAAGAGTCAATGCTTTTTGAGGTTGCCTCCATTTTTTGAACGGCTTCGCTTTTTGTTTTTTCGAAATCTTTAATTTTAATACTTGCAGAGTCGAATACTGCTTCTGCCTCATTATTAATTGAATTGATTTTCTCACTAACATTTGCAACAGTACTATCTGCACTGCTAATTGCGTTTTCTAACTGAGGCTGTGTCGCTTCACCTTTTTTACACATTACAAATACGCTTGATACTGCAACTAATACGATGAACTTTTTCATAAGATTATTTTTTTGTTGAAGTAAAATTAAGAGTGAAGTTTTTGTAATGCTTGTAAAAGAAATGTATGATTTTAGTAAAATTTCATTCTGTTGAAAATCAATGAATTGTAAATTGATTGTAAGTGTTTTACAAAAAATTTAGTTAAATGTTAAAAATGTTAAAAGAAAATATTCATTAGAAATATAATAATATTTACCTTTGCTTTTTAAGACTTTCATAATGAAAGACCCATGCTTTGTGATATTGTCGTTTTTTATAGCTTATAATAGCGCAATAACAAACAATTTTTGATGATAAATTGTATATTATAAAACTAAAATTAAAGAGAAAATCATACAGTAATAGTGAATTATTAAAAGAAAAAGAAAATAATTTATAAATTAGATAGCGAAGAATACCAAATAAAATTTGATTCTGAGATTAAAATAAAATATTCTTTCAAATCTAATGGATACATTTTAATGTTTAAAAAAAAGAGAAAAACTATATGAAAAAACAACTACTTGTGATGGGAATATTTCTTATTTCCAATGTTTTTTTAGCACAAACAAGCCGACTTTGGAAGGAAGTGTCTCAAAAAACCAATTCGGAAATATTTGAAAATAAGACCAGCATTCTTCACCCAAGAATTTATAATCTTGATTTTGATAATTTAAAGAATGCTTTAGCGAAAGCGCCTAAAAGGTTTGCTGTTAGAGGAAAATCAGATATTATCGTTTCTTTTCCAAATTCTAATGGTAACATGGAAGATTTTAAAGTAAGAGAAAACTCAAACTTTGATCCTGAATTAGCAGCAAAATATCCGGACATTAAATCTTATGTTGGGGTAGGTGTTGAAGACGCTAGTTCTACTGTTTACTTCAGTATTTCTCCATTAGGGTTGTCTTCAATGGAAATTTATGGAGATAAGTCTGCGGTTTTTATCGAGCCATATACTAAAGACCTTTCAACCTATGTTGTTTATAAAAGATCAGACAAGAAAGCGAATTTAGATAAATTTGAATGTACAGTACTTGACGTTGCGCAAAAAGGCGTTAATAACTCAAGTCTTACTGCAAGACCAAATGCAGATGACGGAAAATTGAGAACTTTCAGACTGGCTTTATCTTGTACCGGTGAATATACAACGTATTTTGGTGGAACAGTTGCAGGTGCTTTAGCTGCGATGAATAATACAATGACCCGTGTAAATGGAGTTTTTGAAAAAGATTTCTCAGCGAGAATGGTTATCATTGCGAATAATAATACTGTTATTTACACAAATGCAGCTACAGACCCTTATTCTCCTTCAGCGCAGATGAATAACTGGAATGCTCAGTTACAAAATACTTTAACTGCGACGATTGGCGAAGCAAATTACGATATCGGTCACTTGTTTGGAGCTACTGGAGGGGGTGGAAATGCTGGTTGTATCGGTTGTGTTTGTACAAATGGTACTAAAGGAAGCGGATATACTTCTCCGGCAAATGGGATTCCGTCTGGTGATGCTTTCGATATCGATTATGTAGCTCATGAAATGGGACATCAGTTTGGAGGAAATCATACATTTTCTATGAATCTTGAAGGAACTGGGGTAAATATGGAAACAGGTTCAGGATCTACAATTATGGGATATGCAGGTATTACAGCTCAAAACGTACAAATGAACTCGGATCCGTTTTTCCATGCAGTAAGTATTCAGCAGATTACAAATAATATTAAAACTAAAACCTGCCCAGTCAGTACCAATACAGGAAATACAATTCCTACAGCCGATGCAGGATTAGATTATATTATTCCGAAAGGCACTCCATTTAAGCTTACAGGAACGGGTACTGATGGAGACGGTGATGCTTTGACATATATTTGGGAACAAATGGATAATGCTGTTACTGGTCAAACAGGAGCAAACTCTGCAGCAACTGCAACGAAAGCATCGGGTCCTACTTTCAGATCATTCACTCCACAAACAGTTCCGTTCAGATATTTTCCATCATTAGATAGAACACTTGTAGGAGCAACTACCACCTCAAGTCCTGTCGGTACAGCTTCACCTATTGTTGTAGAAGCTTTGTCGAATGTTGCTAGAACATATAACTTTAGATTTACAACTCGTGACAACAGAGCAGGAGGTTCCGGAAATAATTCCGATGATATGGTCGTTACAGTGAATGCTGCTTCAGGTCCGTTTACCGTAACTTCACAAAATACCGCAGGTGTTGTTTGGACTGAAGGACAGTCTTATGCAATCACTTGGAATGTTGCCAATACTACTGCAGCTCCTGTAAGTACACCAAATGTAACTATTCTTTTATCAAAAGATGGCGGTCTTACATGGCCAACTGTTTTGGTTGCAAGTACACCAAACAACGGAACATATAACTATACCGTTCCAGGTGGACTTGGTAACACCGCTAATAATGCAAGAATTATGGTAAAAGGGTTAAATAATATCTTTTTCAATGTTAATTTACAAAACTTTACGATTAATTCTTCTGCTGTTGTAATACCACCTAATCCAGGAACGCCTGGAACTCCAGGAACACCAGGAGCTGCACCATCTCCTATCTATGATGGTTTGATGATTTATCCTATTCCTTCAAACGACGGATATGTTTACATTAAGTTAGATTTCCCTAGACTTATACCACAAGCTCCATATCCATTCTCATATACCATTTATTCAATGGATGGAAAACTTGTTGTTCCTAAGAAAAACCGCCTTTTCTTTTCTGAGCATTTAGAGAAAATTAATTTAACAGGCATACCTTCTGGAACTTACATGATTGAAGTTGAATTGATGGGTGAGAAAATTGTTAAAAAATTGCTCATGCTGAATAAATAATCAATAGAAGTATTTAAAATAAGAAACCCGTTAAGCAATTAAACTTAACGGGTTTTATTTTTTATAAAACGAACTTAAATAAATTTTTAAGCATTCTTAAATTCACTGATGAAATGTAATTTCACATTCGGGAATTTTTCTTGTGTCATATGAATTGTAAAAGAAGAGTCTGCCAAGAAAACCAATTGGTTATATTTATCTCTTGCCAAAAATCTCTGCTTTAATCTTGCAAATTCTTTGAATTCTTCAGATTTTTCATCTGCTTCTACCCAACAAGCTTTGTGCATAGAAAGTGGTTCATACGTACATTTTGCACCATATTCGTGCTCCAAACGATATTGAATAACTTCGTACTGAAGCGCACCAACCGTTCCGATGATCTTTCTGTTGTTCATTTCAAGTGTAAATAACTGAGCAACACCTTCGTCCATCAACTGATCAATACCTTTTGCCAATTGTTTTGCTTTTAAAGGATCGTTGTTATTAATATATCTGAAATGTTCTGGTGAGAAACTAGGAATTCCTTTGAAGCTCAGCTTTTCGCCGCCCGTTAAAGTATCTCCAATTCTGAAACTTCCTGTATCATGAAGTCCGACGATATCTCCAGGGAAACTTTCATCAACTACTTCTTTTTTATCTGCAAAAAATGCGTTCGGAGAAGAGAATTTCATTTTTTTACCTTCTCTTACCAACAAATAATTTTCGTTTCTTTTGAAAGTTCCTGAAACAATTTTCACGAAAGCGAGTCTGTCTCTATGTTTAGGATCCATGTTTGCGTGAATCTTGAAAACAAATCCTGTAAAGTTACTTTCTTCAGGCTTTACCAAACGGGTATCACTTTCTTTCGGCTGTGGCATTGGTGCAATGTCGATAAAAGCATCCAACAATTCACGAACACCAAAATTATTTAAAGCTGAACCAAAGAAAACCGGTTGTAAATCTCCTTTCATATAATCTTCACGATTGAATTCAGGATAAACAGATTGTATCAAATCGAGTTCTTCTCTTAAATTTTGTGCTGGTTTTTCGCCAATAACTTCATCAATTTTAGGATCATTAATGTCATCAAACTTAATTGCATCACCTACTTTCTGTTTTTTCTCTTCTAAGAATAACTGAATATTGTTTTCCCAGATATTATAAATTCCCTGAAAATCTGCACCCATACCAATCGGTAAAGAAAGTGGGCAAACGGTTAATCCCAATTTTTGTTCAACTTCATCCAGCAAATCGAAAGCATCTTTCCCTTCACGGTCAAGCTTATTGATGAAAACCAACATTGGGATGTTTCTCATTCTGCAAACTTTAACGAGTTTTTCGGTCTGTTCCTCAACCCCTTTTGCAACGTCGATTACAACGATTACAGAATCTACAGCAGTTAAGGTTCTATAAGTATCTTCAGCAAAATCTTTGTGACCCGGAGTATCCAGAATATTGATTTTATGATCTCTGTATTCAAAAGCCAACACGGAAGTTGCTACCGAGATTCCTCTCTGCCTTTCAATTTCCATGAAATCGGAAGTGGCTCCTTTTTTTATTTTATTGGATTTTACCGCACCTGCTTCCTGAATTGCTCCTCCGAAAAGTAGTAACTTCTCAGTAAGAGTGGTTTTTCCGGCATCGGGGTGAGAGATAATTCCGAAGGTTTTTCTTTTTTCTATTTCTTTGATTAAGTCTGACATATCGTATTTTGAATTTGCAAAAATCGTGAAATTAATCGAATTCTGAAAGTCACATTTTTTTGAATGTTTGAAATAAATTTTAAGAGATGATTTTTATCTTTTTTAATAACTTTTTATTTTTTAACACAAAATATTTCTGATTTTCCCCCTGGAATTTTCTTAAAAGCTGATTTTAGATTTAATCTGCGATTTTCGAATTGACTGTTTTGTATAAATAAAGTATTTATACAAAAATTAAATAAAGCTTCTTAATGATGTAAAAAAGTAGAGTTATTTGTGGGGTAACTGTAAAAAACTATTAAATTTGTTGAAACAAAATTTTATTATGAAGAGATATATACTGCGGTTTTCTTTATTTTTATTAGCCTTAGGAAATGTTACTTATGCTCAGACAGCAAGACCTCCAGCAAAAAAAATCATCCCTGCAACAGCGAAAGCGGGAGATTACATAGATGTAAATGTTACTCCTTATCCTGAAAGCAATTTTACTCCTGCACAATTAGTAACTGATGTTTTAGTAGGAACTTCAGGTTCTTGCGGAACTCCTAATATTTCTAACGTTACAGTTAGCCCTAATCAACTGGTTACTAATAATGATAGATTTTGGGGGTATTTTAATAAATCAACCTCTACATTCCCCTTTGAAGAAGGTATTATATTAACAACTGGTTTCGCTAGAAAAGCTGGGAATACTGCTGAAGGTGCTATTTTAAGTGATGATAATGGTGGAGGAAGTGATCCGGATCTTGTTGCAGCAATTGGAGTAACAACACAAATTTTCAATTCTGGTGTTTTAGAATTTGATTTTGTACCGACGAGTTCTCAGATGAAGTTCAGATATATTTTCGCTTCAGAAGAATATACAGGAAACTATCCTTGTCCACCATTGCAATATGATGATGCTTTTGCTTTACTGCTAAAGCCAAATACTCCAGGATCTACTTATACAAATTTAGCAGTTTTACCTGGAGGTGCAGGACCAGTTTCTGTACCTAATATTCTTCCGGGAAGCTTTTCTTGTGGACCGATTAATGCTCAATATTTTGGCTCTTTAGCTCCAAATGCCACAAATTATATTGGTACTACAGCGCCTCTTACTGCTGAAGCTACAGTAATTCCGGGACAGTCTTATCATATAAAAATGATTATTGCAGATGCTAGAGATGATAATTTTGGATCTGCTGTTTTTTTAGAAGCAGGTTCATTTGATATCGGTGTAAATTTATTAGATCCTTCGGGAGCTCAATTACCTGCAGAAATTAATGTTTGTGATAATGAGCCACAGGTAATTACAGCATCAACGAGTGGACCCAATTTAAATTATAAATGGTTTTTAGATGGAGTAGTAATACCGAATGCTACTACCAATACTATTACTGCAACACAGCCCGGAACGTATAAAATTGAAGTAAGCGTTCCCGGAAATCCTTGTCCTGGAAGTGCATCAATTGTCATTCATGGTGGAACAACCCCAGAAGCACATAACGGAACTTACTTATTGTGTACTACACCAGATGTAACTTCATTTAACTTAAATGGAACAAAAGCTTCTATCAGTAATGATTGGCAAACTGCAACATTTCATTTTTATGAAAACCAAGCAGATGCAATAGCTCAAAACAATAATTATATTGCAAACATTTACGACTATAACGGTACAGATGGACAAATTTTACATGTTGTAGTTTCTAATGGTAGCTTTTGTAGTAGACTTGTAGAACTTACTTTGCAAAGGGAAGTTACTCCTGTTGCACAATTGGCTTCATCACAGTACAGAATTTGTGTTGGTGAAACCGTTACGCTTACCGCTTCAGGAGGGGTGACTTATCTTTGGAGTAATTTTGGAGGAAGTGGAAATACACAAACCGTTACATTACACCAGTCTACAGAATTTACAGTGTACGCAATCGGAACAAAAGGTTGTAAATCTCTTCAACCGGCTAAAGTAAGAATAGAAGTTATTCCGGCGATTACAACTCCTCTTTTAGATGTAGAAATGTGTGTTGGAGACAGTATTGTTTTGGATGCAGGAGCGGGAAATAATTATACTTATTTGTGGAATACAGGCGCAACTACTCAGACAATAGTTGCTAATGAATTAGGTATTTACAGTGTGGAAATTGATAATGGAGTTTGTAAGGATGAGTTTAAAGTCAAAGTACATGCAGCAGCTTTACCATATGTAACAAATCTTAATTATTCTGATAATACTTTGACGGTAACGGCTTACACACCTTCAATCAATAATATTGCGCAGACTCTTGAATATTCTATTGATGGTGGTATTGTTTGGCAGGATTCTAATGTTTTCCCGGGGCTTTTAAACAATACAAATTATACGGTAAGAATAAGAATTAAAGGCACGAGTTGTAATGGTTCTATAGAATTCTTTACGCTTCATATTAATAATGTAATTACGCCAAATCAAGACGGTGTAAATGATGTTTTAGATCTTACTTCTTTAGCAAAATACAAAAACTTTAATGGTTCTATCTATGACAGATACGGTGTGGAAATGTTCAAATTCTCAAAAGAAACACCAATCTGGAACGGAACTGTAGGAGGGAAGAGATTGCCGACTGCAACGTATTGGTACAAATTTAATTTTGAATACAATAAGTCTAAAACCCAAATGAATCAATCGGGTTGGATTATGTTGAAAAACCGAGAGTAACTCTCAGTATTAAATAAAAAAAATGCCTTTCAGAATTTGAAAGGCATTTTTTGTTTATTGATTTTCTTTCCAAAGAGTGGTGAAAGAAATAAAATCTGCGACACTAAGCTCTTCAGCTCTTTTATCTAAAAATTCGTGAGTTTTTAACGCTTCAGGAATATTTAAAACTTTCAGTGCATTAGATAATTTTTTCCTTCTTTGATTAAACCCTGCTTTTACGATTTGTTTAAACAAAACTTCATTTCCGGCAAGACCTTCTTTAGGATTTCTGGTCAGTCTTATCACGCCCGATTTTACTTTCGGTGGCGGATTAAAAACATTTTCATGCACCGTGAAAAGGTATTTTACATCATAGTAAGCCTGAATTAAAACAGACAAAATTCCGTAATCTTTTGTTCTTGGTACAGCGGCAGTTCTCTCTGCAACTTCTTTCTGGAACATTCCTACCATTTCTGGAATTTGCTCATAATAATCAATGATTTTAAATAAAATCTGTGACGAAATATTATAAGGAAAATTTCCGATAATTGCGATTTGTTCATTTTCTAAACCTGCAAAATCATGCTTTAGAAAATCTCCTACAAAGGTTTCTTCGGTTATTTTATCATAATGCTGTTTCAGATACTCGATAGATTCTGTATCGATCTCTGCAAGATATACTTTTTGTTCTTTTTCAATAAGATATTTGGTAAGAACTCCCATTCCGGGGCCTACTTCGAGTACGTTTCCGTAGTTTTCAAAGCTCAGTCCTTCTACAATTTTCCTGGCGATATTTTCGTCGGTCAAAAAGTGTTGACCGAGATGTTTTTTTGCTTTTACACTCAAAGTTTTTTATGATTTCGTTAACAATGATTTTCTCTAATTCGTCCCAAATTTCGGAAGATTTTTTCTAATTTAGCCAAAAATTTTAATATTAATGGCTAAATCTGTAGATGAGTTTAATAAGAAAAGGCTTCGATCCAGCAATATTACTGTCGTAGTAAGTATCGCATTAGTGCTGTTTTTGTTGGGATTAATGGGGCTTATTTTAATCAACGCTCAAAAATATTCCGACTATTTAAAAGAGCAGCTTGTAGTAAATGCTTATTTTGATGAAAATTACGAGATCAAAGATTCTGCTAAAATTGCAAAACAAGAAGCCGTTGCTGTTGAATTAATCAATAAAATGGAAGCGGTAAAACGTACCAAATACATTACCAAAAAAATGGCTACTGCTGAAGCTAAAAAAAGTTTGGGAATTGATACAGAAGCGCTTTTTGAAGAAGATATTTATCCTGCCTCTGTAGAAGTTTCGTTAAAAGCGGGTTATACAGATTCTATTAAAACAGCAAGCGTATTGAAAGAACTGAAGGCTGTTCCCGGAATAAAAGATGTGAAAAACGATACCGATTCTCAGAAAATATATGACAACCTGAATAAAATTTTAAAATGGATTTTAGGATTCTGTGTATTGTTCTTGGTTTTAGCGATTGTATTGATTAACAATTCAATTCGTCTTAAAGTTTTTTCAAAAAGATTTATCATCAAAACCATGCAGTTGGTAGGTGCAAAACGAAGATTTATTTTAACGCCTTTCATCAAAGAAGCACTTGTTTTAGGAGTTCTTGGTGCGGTTATCGGTCTTTTGGCACTCTTCGGAGTTTGGTATTATTTTACAACAGCGATCAAAACGCCTTTCGTACAAGATACGAATCAGTATATTTGGTTGGTGGTTTCTATATTTGGTGTAGGTTTATTCATCACCGTATTAAGTACAATTATTGCAACATGGAGATTCTTAAGATCTAACGTTGACGATTTATATTATTCTTAAAAATGAGCAAAAAAACAAATAAATTTTCGGCATCAGATTTTGGTAACGAAACAAAAGTTTCCGACGAAAATACTTTTTACTTCGGTAAACAGAATTTTAAATGGATGCTGATTGGTCTTGCGTGTATAGTAGTTGGTTTTCTTCTTATGATGGGTCCAGATGCAAATACGGTTGACGGAAAACTAGATCCCAATGTCTGGAACGACGACATTTTTTCAATCAGAAGAATCAGAATTGCTCCGCTTCTTGTGGTGACTGGTTTTGTGATTGAAGTCTACGCAATTTTAAAAAGGAAATAATTTTTTTTTTACAATAAAAAGTAAGACAGTAAAAGATTTGAATATTAATTTGAATCTTTTGCTGTTTTTAATCTTTTAATATTTTTTGAATTAAACAAAAATGGATTTAATCAAAGCAATAATCATTGCCATAGTAGAAGGACTTACAGAATACTTACCCATTTCATCTACCGCTCACATGGGTTTTACCGCCAATTTGATGGGCTTAGAAGAAACCGAATTTCTAAAAATGTTTCAGGTTTCCATACAGTTTGGAGCTATTTTATCGGTAGTCGTTGCCTATTGGAAAAAGTTTTTCGACTTTGAAAACCTTAAGTTTTATTACAAATTAGGTTTTGCGGTGATTCCGGCTTTGGTTTTAGGATATATTTTTGATGATATGATTGAGGCTGTGTTGGGAAATCAGATTGCTATTTCCTCAGTTTTGGTTTTAGGTGGAGTCGTATTATTGTTTGCCGATAAATGGTTTAAAAATCCGGTTATCAATGACGAGAAAGATATTTCAATAAAAAAAGCAGTGACCATTGGTTTTTGGCAATGTCTTGCGATGATGCCCGGAACGAGTAGGAGTGCAGCTTCCATTATTGGAGGGATGACTCAGGGTTTATCACGAAAAGCGGCGGCAGAATTTTCTTTCTTTTTGGCTGTTCCTACGATGTTGGCGGTGACGGTTTACTCTGTTTTTGTAAAAACCTGGGGGAAAACAACTGCAAATCCTATGAAAGGTTACGAAATGATATTACAATCTCAGGATCACATTATGATTTTTATTGTTGGAAATATTGTTGCATTTATTACAGCTCTTATCGCAATCAAAGCATTTATCGGAGTTTTAAACAAATATGGTTTCAAACCTTGGGGTTGGTACCGTATTTTTGTAGGAGTCGCTTTGTTGATTTATTTTTATTACTTTAAATAATTTATTACCCATTACTAATTATTTATTTAATTTAGGCAGCTATTTCCGTCTTCCACTCCCGCTTTTTTGCCTCCGCTTCGCTGCGGCAAAAAGAGCTCCGTTCAAGCCGGGCTGCAAGAGATTCACTGTTGAAACGCAGTATTTAAATAATATTATATTTATCAAACTAAAAAACTGATTAACTAATCAACTCTCCAACCTTCAAACTCTAAAAACCCTCCAACTCAAAATGACAGCTGAAGAATTACAGTCAGGACACATATTTTTATTAGACAAACCTTTGGATTGGACTTCTTTTCAGGCGGTCAATAAAATGAAATATAAACTCAAAAGAGAATTTGATCTTCCGAAAAAATTCAAAATTGGTCATGCCGGAACTTTAGATCCGCGTGCGACTGGATTACTGATTGTCTGTACAGGAAAATTCACAAAAAAAATCCCTGAAATACAAGATGCTCCAAAAGAATATTGGACCGAAGTAAAAATAGGCGTACAAACCGAATCTTACGACACCGAAAAACCAGAAATCCTTCATCAGGATATTTCAAAGGTAACAGAAGAAGATGTAAAAAATGCTTTAGATAAATTTTTAGGTGAAATAGATCAGAAACCGCCGATTTTTTCTGCAATTAAAATTGATGGAGCAAGAGCGTACAATTTGGCAAGAGCAGGAGAGGAGGTCGAAATGAAATCCAGAAAAACAACCATTCATTACATCAAAGATATTGAGATCAACTTTCCTTTGGTGAGTTTTACGGTGGGTTGTTCAAAAGGAACTTACATCAGAAGTTTAGCACACGATATTGGTCAAGAATTGGGAGTAGGAGGTTATCTAACCCAATTGAGAAGAACAAAAATCGGGGATTATAAAATTGAAGATGGAACCAGTGATTTTTTAGAAAACGAATATAGATTTGAAAATTTATGATTAAAAATTTATTATTGATCTCATTTTTACTGTTTTCAACGGCAGTATTTTCACAAGTTGACGATTCAAAGAAGCCTAAAATGGGGTTTTATTTTAATCCTTCTCTAAATGTAGGTTTAAACTTAAAAAAAGAAAAGCAATTACCCAATAATACTCAATATATTCAGCCAGAAGCAAAACGAAAGATCAGTTATGGCATTACCGCAATTGGAGGTTACAATTTTCTTCCTAATTTTGCATTGGGAACAGGCTTGAAATATAGTTTTATAGAAGATAATTACCATTTGGTTTATTGGATGATTCAGCCTAAAATCATTTTTAATCCTGGAGATCAGCCTTTTTATATTGATCTTAATTATGGCAAACAGATAAACAATTCTGCTGTTTCAGACTCAGAATTTTGGGGAGCCAGACTTGGTATTCAGGTTTCGTATTCAAAAAGATTAAGCCAGGAAGGTGGGTTGTTTTTTGAAGGTCATAAAGTGGGAAATAATAATCCTTTTTTTATAGGACTAAGTTACGGAATCACGATTTTCAGCAACAAAAATTACACAGTAGAAGGTATAGAATAATGGAAAAAACACGTATTAATAAATATCTTTCAGAGGTTGGCTACTGCTCAAGGAGAGCAGCAGATAAGCTTTTGGAAGAAGGAAGAATAAAAATAAACGGACAAATTCCTGAACTGGGAACAAAAGTTTCAGATGAAGATGTAGTAGAAGTTGACGGAAAACCCATCCGTGAATCTCAGGAAAAGCCTATTTATATTGCTTTCAACAAACCTGTAGGAATTGTTTGTACTACCGATACAAAACGTGAAAGAGATAATATCATTGAGTATATCAACCATCCGCAGAGAATTTTCCCAATCGGAAGATTAGATAAACCAAGTGAAGGTTTGATTTTGTTGACAAGTGATGGTGATATCGTTAACAAAATATTGAGATCTAAAAATAATAACGAGAAAGAATATCTGGTAAGGGTTGATAAACCTATCAACCCAAAGTTTTTGGAAAAAATGCGCAATGGGGTTCCAATTTTAGATACGATAACTAAGAAATGTGAGGTTGAAAAGATTGATGATATGACTTTTCGTATTGTTTTGACACAAGGTCTCAACCGTCAGATCAGAAGAATGTGCGAATTTTTAGGTTATGAAGTGATAAAACTGAAACGTATAAGAATCATGAATATCAAACTCGATATTCCTTTGGGAAAATGGAGAGACCTGACTCCGGAAGAATTTTCTACTCTGAATGACTTGCTGGACGGCTCTAGCAAAACTTTTTAGCCAAATTTAATTCACTAAATCCTCTATTGATTAGTGTTTTTATTATTGAATTTATCAATAAAATTAAAATAAATTAGCAAATTATTTGTTGGTGTGTAATTAAATTATAGATTTGTAAAGTTATTGTTCGGGAATTTTAAAAGTTCGCTTTTAGGATTTCCGAATGGTAATAAAAACACAAGTTTAATTTAATATACACGATGATGAAAAAAATACTTCTATCTAAGGCGGTGGTTTTCTACTTGCTTTTTTTTCAAAACACCTACGCTCAAGTAGGGATAGGAGCTACTATTGTAGAGAATGATTTGCTCCTAAAAACTTATTCTTCTAACAAAGGTATTTTAATTCCTAATCTTAACATCTCAAATCTCAATCTAGCTTCACCCGTTACAGCGACTCCTACTCTCGGATTATTGGCTTACAATAAAGCTCCCGGAAAAAAAGGATTTAATTTTTGGGAAGTTAATAAATGGAACGAGCTTGTAGATTCTCAGAATATCTATTCAGTATTGGGTTTAACGGTTTCTTACAGCACATCAAGCTCGTCGTCAGTCGATTTGAGTACACTTTCCGGAGCCTTAATGTATGCAGAAAATTCTGTACCAGGTTCGGTGTGGACAGAAATACCCGGTCTTTCTAAAGATGTTTCTATTACTCAGGCTAATAATACCGTTTTTGTACTTACTGAAGGTATGGTTCAGGCCAATAATACAGATTTAAGCCCTGCCAATACTTACACTTATGCCATTGGTATTTTTGTAGATGGTAAACTTGCAGGCGTGCGGAACTATTCTTCCAATTACGGGCGCTCTTTTCAATATGATTTTTTTTCAATTGATACGGTTTTCAAGAATCTTAGTTTAGGTAATCATACCATAAAAACATATGTTACAATGAGGGTGAATAATTATTCTAATGCAACCAGCTGGAAGTTTGGCGGTGCTGCCTCCTCTTCTGTGAATGCAGATATGTCTAAGATCAATATGTTTATCAAATTAACCGAAAAATCTTAAAACACAAAGCCATGAAAAAAAATTATTTATTATTCCTCTTTTTAATATTGGGATACAATATTTACGGACAAACTGGTTCGGTAGGGATTGGAACGAGTGCGCCTAATGAATCTGCAATTTTAGATCTCGTATCTGGAAATAAAGGCTTTATGCTGCCAAAAGTTTCGCTAAATCCCAGTAATGTCTCCGATTATAGCTTTATGATTGCAAAACCTACAGAATCTTTATTGGTTTACAATACCAATGCAGGTTTCCCTGGTGGTAAAGGTTTGTATTATTGGGATTCTACAAAATGGGTTTTTTATTTTAGTTCTGCAAATATCAACCTGCTTTTAGGAATTACTAAATATTATTCTAAAATTTACAATACAGGTGTCGCTACCAGTAATTATCCGGCAGATGCTACGTCAGTCAATTCATTTGTAAATGGAAGCGTTTTGGCTTCTCCCTGGGTTGAGATTGCAGATCCTTCGCCATTTAGCTTTGTCATTGACAGAGCGGCAAATAATGCTGTGATTACTTTTACAGGAATGTTGCAATTAAATAATACATCTTCAAGTAGCGAAAGTGTGACATACGGTTTGGGAATTTTTGTAGATGATAAATTAATTACATCAAAATCGGCGACGATGAATGTAGATAATGCATGTGCATTCCGAGAGTTTACCATAACAGGTCTTATAAATAATCTCAGCGTAGGTACCCATAATCTAAAACTTGCGGTGATGAATAGATCGAGTACAACAACCGGAACTATTAATTATGGACAAAAAGGCGCAAGTTGTAGTAACATCTCCAATGATGAGGCAAAAATAAGCGCCATAGTTTTAGTTAACCAACCCTTACCTTACTAATCATGAAAAAAATATTTAATATAATTGTTTTAGCGGCTATTCCTCATTTGTTTTTTTCACAAGTTGTGATTACAGACAAAGGCACCCCCGCTTTGGATAATACGGCTGTCTTGAAATTGGATTCAGACAAAAAAGGATTTTTGCTTCCAAGAATTCCTTTAACTTCAAATATGGATGTAACTACAATTCCAAATCCTCAAAACGGAAATATAGTTTTTAACACCAACTCTACATTATCTTTGCCACAAACAATAACCTATTTCGAAGTTGATCGATGGAATTCTTTATATACAAAAGAGCAGCTTCAACCTAAGTTGGATATCGTTAATATAAGCTCTGTTTCTTCTACAGCAAGTACGAGCATCACAGGTTTTAATCCTGGAGCTATCAATTTAGGATCGGGCACATCGGGCTGGACTTCTTTGGGAGTAATAGATTCGAAAGCCTTTACGAGAGTTAATAATTCCTTTGCCTTTACAGTGGAAGGGATGACGCAACTTGATGCTTCTTCTAATGAATATTATGAATATGCTATCGGTATTTTTGTTGATGATGTACTTGTTGTAGTAAGAAAATACCATAAACAAAAAGAAAATTTCACCTGTTCATGGAATAAATTTATTCTGAATGGAGTGGTTAGTAACCTTTCCATTGGCAATCATTCGATAAAAGTAATGGCGCGAAATATATCTTCAACTTCTAATTTGGCAACACAAAAGATTGTCTATGGAGGTCCCGCTACAAGATCTGATAATGGAAGCAGTTGTGATAATATGAGTAGTTTTCTGGCGAAAATAACTCTTAATACTACCATTGTAGAGTCCATTAATTAAAAGAATATGATTTTATCATAATTTGTGTTTTTTAACGGATGAGCAATTTTGCTCATCTGTTTTGTTTTTAAAATAAGCATGTTTTTCCTGTTAGATTAATTAAAATAAACATATATGTAATTTCAAGTTTTTTTTGTACTTTTGCAGTCACTTTTTGTGGGCAGGTCTGAAAAGGTAAATTATTATAAATTAATTACTTCCGTATTTTTTAAAACCACATTTATTCAGACCATTAAAAAAGAAGGAATACAAATTTTATTAGAAAATGTCAAAAGAGACAAATTCAGCAGAGGTTTTATTAAACCAAAACGTAGCACCAGAACAATTTGATTGGGATTCTTTCGAATCAGGTCTTGATGCAGATGCGAGAAAAGAAAAAAGTGATCTTGAAGAAATCTACAACGGATCTCTTAGCAGCTTAAACGATAACGACGTTATCACTGGTAAAGTTGTAAGATTAACTGACAAAGAAGCTATCGTAGACATCGACTTCAAATCTGAAGGTGTTATTTCTCTTAACGAATTCCGTTACAACCCAGGTTTAAGCGTTGGTGATGTAGTAGAAGTAATGGTTGACAGAAGAGAAGACAAAACAGGTCAGTTACAATTATCTCACAGAAAAGCTAGAACGCTTAAAGCTTGGGATAGAGTAAATGAGCTTCACGAAACTGGAGAAATCGTTAACGGTTTTGTTAAGTCTAGAACTAAAGGAGGTATGATCGTTGACGTACACGGAATCGAAGCATTCTTACCAGGTTCTCAAATTGATGTTAAGCCAATCAAAGATTACGATCAGTTCGTAGGTAAAACTATGGAGTTCAAAGTTGTGAAAATCAACCCTGAGTTCAAAAACGTAGTTGTATCTCACAAAGCATTGATCGAAGCAGATATCGAAGGTCAGAAAAAAGAAATCATCGCTCAGCTTGAAAAAGGTCAGGTTCTTGAAGGTACTGTTAAGAATATTACTTCTTACGGTGTATTCATCGACTTAGGAGGTGTTGATGGATTGATCCACATTACAGACCTTTCTTGGTCTAGAGTGAACCACCCATCTGAAATCCTAGAAGACGGACAGACTGTAAAAGTTGTTATCCTTGATTTTGATGACGAGAAAACAAGAATCCAATTAGGTATGAAGCAATTAGAAGCTCATCCTTGGGATGCTCTTTCTGCTGATATGAAAGTTGGTGATAAAGTAAAAGGAAAAGTAGTAGTTCTTGCTGACTATGGTGCATTCGTTGAGATCGCTCCAGGTGTTGAAGGATTAATCCACGTTTCTGAAATGTCTTGGTCTACTCACTTGAGAAGCGCAGGAGATTTCGTAAAAGTAGGTGACGAAGTGGAAGCTGAAGTACTTACTCTTGATAGAGAAGACAGAAAAATCTCTTTAGGTATGAAACAATTATCTAAAGATCCATGGGAAAATATCGAAGCTAAGTATCCAGTAGGTTCTCAACACGTTGGAACTGTAAGAAACTTTACAAACTTCGGTGTATTCGTAGAATTGGAAGAAGGTATTGATGGATTAATCTATATCTCTGATCTTTCTTGGACTAAGAAAATCAAGCACCCATCTGAGTTCTGTGCAGTTGGTGATAAATTAGATGTTGTAGTTCTAGAATTAGACATCCAAGCTAGAAGATTATCTCTAGGTCACAAACAACTTCAAGAAAACCCTTGGGATAAATTTGAAACTAAATATGCTGAAGGAACTGTACACGCTGGTAAAGCTGTAGAAGTACACGATAAAGGTGCTTCTGTACAATTCGAAGATGCTGAAGTTGAAGCTTTCTGCCCATCAAGATTATTAGAGAAGGAAGACGGATCTAAAATCAAAAAAGGTGAAGATGCTCAGTTTAAAGTAATCGAATTCAACAAAGAATTCAAGAGAGTAGTAGTTTCTCACACAGGTATCTTCAGAGACGAAGAGAAAAAGAATGTGAAAGAATCTTCTTCTAGAAATGTTTCTTCTTCTTCAAACAACGAAGAAAGATCAACTCTTGGAGACATCGATGCTTTAGCAGAATTGAAAAAGAAAATGGAAGGAGGTAAATAATCCGACAATCATTTTTTATCATAAGAACCACTCGAAAGAGTGGTTTTTTTTGTTTGATTAATAAAATAAATCATCATTACTTGATTTTTGTTAAATCAAGACTAATTGTTGAAATTTGAAAGAATATGAAATTAATCATACAGTGTAGAATTAAATTTTAAATTATTTTAAAATTGTTTTTCACTTCCGAAAATTTCAAAATAGAGCTCTTATATAGTTTAAAACGCTATTGAGGGTTAAGTGTGTGATGTTGAAAATCAACAAGTTATATATGTGATTTATATTAATTTCAATTATAAAACATTGATAATTAATGATTTAAGTATTAATTAGTGTTTTATTTTTTAAATTAAAGAATTTCTAAATTTATGGTAGTGTTAATTGAGAATTAATATACATTTGCACCTTTAATTAAGTAAATGAAAAAAGTAATTCTACCTCTTATTATTGCAGTTTTCGCAGTAATACCTTCAATGTCATTTGCACAGTCAAATGAAGTGTTGATTAAAACTTATATTTCTCAAAATAAATTAAGAGAATATAAAAAATCTGATCTTAATCAATTTGTTGTTGATAATGTTGATTCTTCAAAATCATTAAATGGTGATGTTGTGAAAATTCAGCAGACTTATAATGGACTTCCCGTTTACGGTACCGTAGCAACAGCTTTGATTAAGGATAATAAAGTTACTTACTTTAATGATAATTTTATTAAAGATTATATAAGTTCGGTTCCAGCAAATGCTTCTTTAAATAAAAAAGCGGCACTTAGTAAAATAGCTGCTGATCTTGGTAAAAATGAAATTTCAGATCTTCCACTTTTAGATTTCTTTCAACAAGGGCAAAATAAGCATGTTGCTGCAAAACAGAGATTGGTTTATGCTTCTGATGAAAAAGGGAATCTAAAGTTGGCTTACGAATTTTTAGTTCATGAACCAAAAACTTCTAACCATTGGAATTACGTTATTGATGCCAATTCAGGTGAAATAATCAGTAAAATGAATATGAACCTTTCTTGTAATTTCCATGATGGTGCCTATTCTCACGATTCGCAAGCTTTAGCTTTGCCACAAAACAAAGAATATTATTCTGTAAATAACAATAGTTTATTATTGTCTGCAGATAATGCATCTTACAATGTTTTTGCTTTGCCTCTTGAAGCACCTACTTTCGGGGCGAGAAGTATCGTAACAAATCCGTGGATTCTTGCTTCTTCACCAGAAGGATGGCATTCTAACGGAACGACACATTACACAATCACAAGAGGAAATAATGTATATGCATACGATGATAAAGATGCTAATGAAAATACTTTTGGAACTTCTCCAGATGGAGGGGCTACAAGAAATTTCAACTTTCCGTATGATGCTAATGCAAAAGCAATTAATAATTTATCAGCATCCACAACCAACTTATTTTATATAAGCAATAAGGTACATGATATTTTCTATAAATTCGGATTTACAGAGGCGGCAAGAAATTTCCAAAATAAAAATTTCGGGAACGGAGGTCTAGATGATGATGATGTTTTTGCACAATCCCAAGATGGAGGAGGATATAATAATGCCAACTTCGCATCTTATCCTGATAGTTACAACCCGGTAATGCAGATGTATCTTTGGATGGGATCAAACAAAGTTTTGTTTTATAATGCACCCACAGATGCAGTTCCACGTAATGTATTAGGAGGAAGAGCACAGTTTGGTCCAAGTCTTAATGATGTAGGGATTACCGGAGATGTAAAGTTGGCAAGTGTTATCGACGGATGTACTGCATTACCGGCGGGAGAAATGGCAGGAAAAATTGGCTTAATTGAAAGAGGAGGAGTTTCAACTTGTACATTCTCTTCAAAAGTGAAAAATGCTCAAGATGCAGGAGCTACAGGAGTTATTATTTACAATAACGCTGCGAATGGTTCTACATTAGGTAATATGGGGGGGACCGACGCAACAGTTACGATTCCATCTATTTTGATTACCAATGCTGAAGGTGAATACATCAAAACAAAGTTAGCAGCAAACACAACAGTGAATGTTGATTTAAGATTAGATACAAAATATGATGGAAGTTTTGATAATGGTATTGTTACCCATGAATATGGACACGGTATTTCAAACAGATTAACAGGAACTGGCTACAATTGTCTGAATTCAGGAGCAAGTAGAGAACAAATGGGTGAAGGTTGGTCAGACTTTTTTGCTTTGATGTTAACTAACAAACCTGGAGATAATTCTTCAGTTGCAAGAGGAATTGGAACATATGCAGGAGGACAAGGAATCACGGGAGGCGGAATAAGACCTGCAAAATACTCTCCTGATTTTGCAATTAACGATTATACTTATACAGATACAAATGGGATGGAGTATAATAATGGTCAGGCTATTGTGCCAGATGTTCACTCTATTGGTTTTGTTTGGGCAACAATGTTGTGGGATTTAAATTGGGAATATGTTGCTAAATACGGTTACGCTTCAGATGTAACTTCAAGTACTACAAGTGGAAGTGCAAGAGTTTTACAATTGGTAACAGATGCATTGAAGCTTCAAGTTTGTAACCCTACATTTGTTGATGGTAGAAATGCAATTTTACAGGCAGAAATGGCTACTACAGGAGGTGCAGACAAATGTATGATTTGGAGAACTTTTGCTAAAAGAGGTTTAGGAGTAAATGCTTCCGCAGGAACTAAAACCAGCATTAATGACCAGGAGCAAGACTTTACTGTTCCGGCTGAATGTTTCCTTTCTACATCAGAAACTGGTGCAGTTAAAAATGTTGGAATTTCAATTTATCCAAACCCGGCTAAAAACGAGTTTTACATTAATTTCCCAAACAACACTTTAGGAAAAGTAGATGTTGAAATTTATGATATGTCAGGAAAATTGATTTCTACAGAGAATAAAATTTCACCAGAATCTAAAAAAGCAATTTCTACAAGCAGATTGATCAACGGAACTTACTTAGTAAAAGTAAAAGGTTTAGGTATCGATACTACTTCAAAAGTTATTATTGCTAAATAATAATATTTATATTTTGATTATATTAAAGGTCATCTCATTTTTTGAGGTGGCCTTTTTGATTTTTTAAGATTAATATTCTTTCTTTTATCTTAATCTTAACCAGGATTTCATAAAATGTTGTTATTTTTATAGAATATTAATAACTAAAATCATGAATTGCATTTTTATTAATAAATTGAAGGCTGGAAATGTGAAAATTCTATTTTCGTTTTTTATTTTGTTTCCTTATTTCATATTTTCTCAACAACAGAAAAGGTTGATATCCAATTATATTCTTACAAAACAAAGTAAGGATTTAAAAAAAGCAGATTTAAGAGATTTTGAAATCGATAATATAGATTCATCTGAATCTCTAAAAGGAGAAATTGTAAAAATTCAACAAAAATTTAAAGGATATCCTGTTTATAATGCCGTAGGAACAGCGATCATTAAAGGTGATAAAATTGTTTATTTTTCAGATTCTTTTGTGAAAAACTATACTGTTTCGACTTCAGAAACGGCAACACTCAAGAAAGAAAAAGCACTTGAAAATATTGCTGTAGCTTTAGGGAAAGCAGAAATAAAAAACTTTCAGATTCTTGAAAACTCGCTTTCAGAATCGAATCAGAAAAATTTCACGAAACAAAGATTGATGTTTGTTGATGTGAATGATAATTTAAGACTTGCCTACGAATTTTCTTTTCAAGAACCACATTCTGCAAATTATTGGAATGTTTTAATAGATGCTAATTCTGGTGAAATTATTTCAAAAGACAATCTGAATTTATCCTGCAATTTCCATTCAGATGCGTATTCCGGAGAATCTATGGTTTCAAATGATGTAGAATCAGCAAATCTTCAAAAAAATACTTTTCTAAAACTTGCAGATAATGCGAGTTACAATGTTTTTCCACTGCCGATAGAAGCGCCTACTTTTGGCAATCGATCCATTGTTTCAAATCCTTGGATTTTGGCTTCTTCACCCGAAGGATGGCATTCTACAGGAGCAACAACTTATACAACGACGAGAGGAAACAATGTATATGCTTACGAAGATACTCCAAATATAAACCAGCCAGGATTTTCTCCTGATGGAGGTGTAAACAGAAATTTTGATTTCCCTTTTTCGATTAACGGAACTCCTGCGTTTAATAGAAATGCTGCAATCACAAATCTATTTTATATTAATAATAAAGTACATGATATTTTTTACCAGTTCGGATTTACAGAATCTGCAAGAAATTTTCAACAGAATAATTTCGGGAAAGGAGGAAATGGAAATGATTATGTTTTGGCAGAATCTCAAGATGGAGGCTCTTTAAGCAATGCCAATTTTACAACACCTTCCGACGGAAACAGACCTGTGATGCAAATGTATATTTGGTCAACGGTCAATAGATATGTTTTTTATAATGCTCCTGTAACGGCAATTCCGAGAATTCCTCAGGCGAGTCCAGCTCAGTTTGGTCCACAGCTTAATGGAGCAGGTGTTACGGGCGATGTTGTTTTAGCTTCTGTAATTAATGGCTGCTCCGCTTTACCTGCAGGATCTTTAGCCGGAAAAATCGGATTGATTGAAAGAGGAGGAGCTTCAGGCTGTACCTTTGCTTCAAAAGTAAAAAATGCTCAGAATGCGGGTGCAATTGCTGCAATTATTTATAATAATCCTACTGCTGCCAATTTTCCTTCTTCAATGGGCGGAACTGATGCTACGATAACGATACCTTCCGTTCTGATTACAAATGATGAAGGTGAATTTGTTAAAACACAACTCAATAATTCAGTAACGGTAAATATCACGTTAAAAAGTGATCCTGCAACCGCAATTACTCCCGATGGAAGTTTCGACAACGGAATTATTACTCATGAATACGGACACGGAATTTCAAACAGATTAACAGGAAACGGTTATACTTGTCTTTTAAAATCTGCAAGCAAAGAACAAATGGGTGAAGGTTGGTCAGATTTTTTTGCATTAATGTTGACCAATAAACCCGGAGATAACGCAAATGTTCCGAGAAGTGTAGGAACCTATGCAAGTGGACAATCTACAAGCGGAGCCGGATTAAGACCTGCAAAATACTCTCCCGATTTTTCTATTAATAATTATACGTATGGAAAAACAAACGGGATGGAAATCGAGGAAGATGGCGAAATCGTTCCCGATGTACACAGTATAGGATTTATTTGGGCATCAATGCTTTGGGATCTTCATTGGCAATATGCTGCGAAATATGGTTATTCCTCTGACGTTTTAGCTAACAAAAACAGTGGAAGCGCACGTGTTTTGCAGCTTGTAACTGATGCATTAAAACTGCAGGCTTGTAATCCTACATTTATTGACGGACGAAATGCAATTCTTTCTGCAGAAATATTGACTACCAAAGGAGAAGACCGATGTATGATCTGGAAGACTTTTGCCAAAAGAGGTTTAGGTTTAAATGCTTTGGCTGGAAATAAAATGAATATTAATGATCAAAAGGAAGATTTTTCAATTCCTAAAGATTGTCAGGATGGAAATTCAAATATTGCGATAGATAAGAGCTTGATATCAATTTACCCTAATCCGGCAAAAGATGAATTCTTTATTTATTTAAAAGATTTCACGATCGGAAATCTTCATTTGCAGATTTATGATATGTCTGGAAAATTAATTGTGTCAGAAAACAGATCTTCACAGGATTCTAGAATTCCTGTTTCTACAAAAGATTTTGAAAATGGAGTATATGTGGTAAAGCTACAGGGAATCGGAGTTGACATCAGTTCAAGGATAATTGTTAAGAAATAAAACTCAAAAAAATAATCATTACCATCACCTCAGATTTTCTGGGGTGATTTTTATTTAATATAAAAACGTATTTAAACAAATTTTTATATCGTACCTTTGCCGGCTGTAAAAAAATTATGAAGAAGAAAAATATTTTAAAAGGAGTATTATTTGTCGGTTTTGGAGCGAGTATTTACGGAATGCTTGCTACATTCGTAAAAATGTCTTACAAAGATGGTTTTACAACTTCTGAAGTAACGACTGCTCAGTTTGCTTTAGGGATCACAGGTCTTTTGATCCTGAATTTTATTCAGACGATTACGTCAAAAAAGAAATTGTCATCACCAAGTCGTAAAGAATTCAGGATGTTGGTTTTAGCGGGTACTTCTTTAGGTTGCACCAGCTTATTTTATTACATAGCGGTACAATATATTGCTGTTTCTATTGCGATTGTATTATTGATGCAGTCGGTTTGGTTTAGTGTGGTGGTCGAAAGTTTTATTACCAAAAAGTTTCCCAATGCTAAAAAAGTGGTTGCAACACTAATTGTTTTGTTGGGAACTGTTTTAGCAACAAATCTAATTAATTTAGAAGTTAAACTTGATTGGCATGGAGTTTTTTGGGGATTATTGGCAGCAGCTTCATTTACGATGACAATGTTTACTTCCAATACTTTGGCGACACATTTACCGGTACTCAGAAAAAGTATCATCATGTTGACAGGTGGTTCTGTAATTGTTTTGGTATTTTTGTTTTTTGCACAGATCGGACCGTTGTATTCTGAAGGTTTAAAATCTTTTTATTTAAATTTCACTGAAAATACAGAGCATATAAGACCATTTGATTACTCGATTTTCTGGACTTACGGATTTATTTTAGCTCTATTCGGAACTATTATTCCACCAATTTTATTCAATTTAGGTTTCCCAAATACAGGTTTAGGATTGGGGAGTATTATTTCTTCACTCGAACTTCCGGTGTCTGTAACGATGGCATTTGTTCTTTTGGGTGAAAAAGTTATTCTTATTCAGTGGATTGGAATTGTACTTATCCTAATGGCTATTGTTTTGATGAATTTACCTTCGAAAAAAGAGAAAATTCTTTCAGAGCAGCTCTCTTAAAAATGATAATTAAATTATAAATAATACCAAAAACCGTTTCTTTTGAAGCGGTTTTTTTAAATTTATATCTAAAATCAATTTTTCATGAAATATTTTAAAAATGCTGCAGTTTTCATGTTGTTTTCATTAGCGTCTGTTTCTATGTTTTCTCAAATAAAACCTTTAGATGCGATGCTTTCCAACTATCAATATCCTTTTGAAGTTCATTTTAAAGATTTAAATTCTCAAAAACAGAATCTAAAAATGGCATATATGGATGTAAAACCAAAAAAGTCAAACGGGAAAACCATTATGTTGCTTCATGGGAAGAATTTTAACGGAGCGTATTGGGAAAAAACGGCAAAAGATCTTTCAGATAAAGGCTTCAGAGTGATCATTCCAGATCAGATTGGTTTTGGTAAATCTTCGAAACCTCAAAGCTACCAGTTTTCTTTTGCTCAGTTAGCAAGCAATACAAAAGCTATTTTAGATGATTTAAAAATCGATAAAATTATTGTTCTAGGGCATTCGATGGGTGGAATGGTCGCAACAAGATTTACTTTAATGTATCCTGAAACTGTTGAAAAATTAATTCTCGAAAACCCGATCGGATTAGAAGATTATAAAGCTTTAGCGAAATACCAAACCATTGATGAAGCGTATCAGTCTGAATTGAAAAACACAGCAGAAACATATAAAAATTATCAGCTTAAATTCTATTATGACAACAAATGGAAAGCAGAATATCAACCTTGGCTGGATCTTATCGCAGGTTGGACGTTGCATAAAGACTATCCTCAAGTTGCCTGGAATGCAGCATTGACAAGTGATATTATTTTTAATCAACCTGTTGTTTATGAGTTTAAAAATATAAAAACTCCGACCTTACTAATTATAGGAACAAGAGACAGAACTGCCATTGGAAAAGATCGTGCACCAAAAGATATTCAGCCAACAATGGGACAGTATCAGGAATTGGGAAAGAAAACGCAACAACAAATCGCCGGATCAAAATTAGTTGAACTCGAAAATGTGGGACATCTTCCACATATCGAAGTTTACGATAAATTCTGGAACGCTTTGTATGATTTTATAAAGTAGGATGATGGGTAACGGAAGTGGGACGTTGGAAGTTTACAAGATTGAGAATAAACTTCAATACAATATGGTGAGAATTCAAGAGGTGATATGAATTCCCCTCCTTTGGAGGGGTGGCAAAAATTCAAAGAATTTTTGACGGGGTGGTTTAAAACGTTTCTTTTTCTTAGCCCCGATTGTAGTGAAAATCCTTTTTTGAAAAAAAAGATTGCAACGGAAAGCGGGAATTGCTTCTAAAAACAATCGACGTAGTCAAATAGCTCCTAAAAAATAGGCTTCAAAATAAAAAGAGACTGCTAAAAATTAGCAGTCTCTTTTCGTATGTGTTGTTGTCTGAATTATTTCTTCTTGTAAGCAGCGTCTTTAATTCTCGCTTTTTTACCTCTAAGATCTCTGAAGTAGTAGATTCTAGATCTTCTAACTCTACCTCTTCTGTCAACTTCGATTTTTTGAAGAGCAGGCATGTTGATCGGGAAAACTCTCTCTACACCTACATCACCACTCATTTTTCTGATTGTAAAAGTCTTTGTAGAACCTGTTCCTCTCAATTGGATAACAGTTCCTTTGAAGAACTGAGTTCTTGTTTTTTGACCTTCCTTAATCTCGTAATACACAGTAATTGTATCACCAGCTTTGAATTCAGGGAATTCTTTTTTTGTAATGTACTTGTCTTGTACGTACTTTAATAAATCCATTTTTGTAATAAAAATTTTTTGTCAAGCTAAACAACTTACACGGACTTCGTCAGAGGTTGAATAACAGGCTGCAAATATATGAAATGTTTTTTGAATTTGCCAAACAATTTTATCATAAGAAAATACATTTTTAAGGGTTCTTTTTTATGAAAAAGTTAATGGTTGCTTATTATTAGGGTCATTTTGAGTTTACAAGTGAAATTTATATTTGCGGGATTTTAAAATTACAGTATTTCAAAACAATCCAATTCTAAAAAAAACTATTATGAGGCATTATTTGTTTTTCTTTTTTTTCGTCGTCCAGCTTGCACATGCTCAAGCTTTGTTTCCTTACTTGCAAAATCCGGCTCACAATTCTATGATTGTCAACTGGAAGACAAGTTCAGACAATGAAACAACGGTTCTTTACGGGAATTCTCCCACGAACCTTAATGTAACGGTAACAGGAACTACCAATATTTTTTCTGATACAGGTTACAATAACAATTACTATTATCACACCGCAAAAATTACAAACTTACAACCCAACACAAAGTATTATTACAAAATAAAAACGGGAGCTAATGAATCTGCAGTTTATAACTTCAGAACACTTCCTCTTCCGGGACAGCCTGTAACGATTGATGGAAAAATAAGATTCTTGATCATGGGAGACAACCAGATCAAAGCAGAACCGCGATATGATTCTTTGAATTATAAAGCCTACAAAAAAATAAAAGAAAAGTTCGGGCTTACTTCAGATCCTTCAGATAATATCGCCTTGACTTTTATGGTAGGAGATCAGGTAGATGTGGGAACTTTAGATCATTATGAAAATGTTCACTTTAAAAAGAACAGAAAACTATCACCATACCTTCCGATTCTTACAACAGTAGGAAATCATGAGACATACGGTACTTTAGGAATGAATTCTTACTATGCCCATTTTAATATTGATGAAATTAAATACAAAAACATCAGCTCAGGTAACGAAAACTATTATGCTCAACAAGCTGGAAACGTACTTTTTGTAAGTTTAAGTTCTGAACATACAGGTTCTGCACAGCAAACTTGGCTTCAGCAGATCTTAACTGAAGCAAATAATGATCCTACAGTTGACTGGATCATTTCATTAAGCCACAGACCTTATCAGGCAGAGCAGTATGTTGTTGATATTTCTACCTGGGTAAGGAACAATGCAGTGCCCCTTTTAGCAGGATCTGATAAATATTTGATGCATGTAGGAGCTCACCATCACCTTTATCATAGAGGACAATTAAAAAATACACCAAATTACCAGATTATTTCTGGTGGAACGGCTTGGGATCAATATTGGGGAATGTCGACAGAGCAGGATTTTGATGATGTACAAAAAACATTAACCGATTGGACGTATCAAATCATTGAAGTTGATGTTGCGAATGGAAAAGTAGATATCGAAAGTTATTCTATTGGAGGGATCTATACACAAAAAGATAATGTGTTGATCGACTCATTCCACCGATATAAAAATAAGCCTAAACCACAGAAGCCAGTAATTACAAATACATTTTCGACTCCTGTAACTTTACCTTTAACATTAAACGGAAGTGCTTTTTCTTCTCCGGCAAACGAACTTTTAAATACGACTCAGTTTTTGGTAAGCAAAGCTGCTGATTTTTCGGTCATCGAAAAAGAATTTTACAGAGATTACGAGAACTGGTTCGGGAAAGAAGGTAACGGAAATCCTGATGTTACTAAAAACTTAAATGCAGGTGTTGATATCACAAAAGCAACTTTTGCAGCAAACTCTATCACCAACGGAGTGTATTATGTGAAAACCCGTTACAGAGACAGAAATATGGAGTGGAGTGATTGGAGTGATGTAAAACAGTTTGAGATCACAGGAAGTGTAGTTTCAAATCCTAACCTTAGTTTAAATAAGACAGAATATTTGCAGAATGAAGCGATCATAGCAACTTACAATGACGGGCCTGGAAATCAGCAGGATTGGGTAGGACTTTATAAAAAAGGTCAAAATCCTGCAACGACAATTTCTCAAGGTTTTGTTTATACCAACGGACAAACTTCAGGAGTAGCTACTTTTCCAAATGGTTTAGCAACTAAAGGGCAGTATTTTGCAGGCTTTTTTGCTAATAATGGATATACAGAAATTGCTCCCAGAAAAGAATTTTATGTAGGACCAAAAGTTGTACTTCAGACAACTGCTGATGCATATCCGGTTGGAGGAACGGTTGTTGTTAATTTCTCCAATGGACCAAATTTAACAAAGGACTGGATCGGAATTTACAAAATGGGACAAGTTCCGGGACCAACTCCGGCATCAAAATGGAGTTACGTAACAACTGCTTCCGGAACTCTTAATTTTACAGGTCTTCCAAAAGGATATTATTATGCTCAGTATTTTCTTGAAGACGGTTATACAACAGTAGGAGAAAAAGTTTTCTTCAAAGTAGGAGATATCGTTACAGATCTTTGGATTAATAAACCGGTGTATACATTGGGTGAAAATATTACTGCTTCATGGACAGATTCTCCGGGAATTATCAAAGACTGGTTGGGAATTTACCCTCAAAGTATTTCGGTTCCTGATGATCAATTCATTTCATATACTTATTTTGACGGTGTTGCTCAAGGTACAAAAACCATTACAGGAAATGTAAATGGAGTACCAACCACAGCAGGTAATTATTATATGGTGATGTTTACCAACGATTCTTACACAGAAGTTTCAAACAGAGTACAGTTTCAGGTTACCGCGGGAAGTTTAGGAACCGAAGAAACTAAAAATAAGACTGAGAAAAATGTAGTTATATATCCTAATCCTACAAAACCAGGTCAACCAACTTTTATTAAAAGTGATTATCCGATTGAAAAGATTGAATTACTGTCTGCGACAGGTCAGCTCTTATATAAATCTGAAAACGTACAAAATCAGCGTTTTTCTTTAGTAAATGAGAATCTTCCAAAAGGCGTTTACTTTGTAAAAGTTCATACCAGAAAATTATTTACTTTAAAATTGATTATAGAATAAAAATATTCACAACTTATTGATAGATAGCGGAACTTGTTTCCGCTATTTTATTTTTAATAATAAAGTAAGCTAAGTTTAAACATGAAAATTTTTTAACGCTTTTCAAAATTCATTTGGAATACGGTAGATATGATAAAAATGTTTAAATTTAAAACGGAAAAAAATCAAATATTTCATGATAGATAAAAGAGTAAAAAATGCCGCAGAAGCGATTGAAGGAATCCAGGATGGAATGACTTTGATGTTGGGAGGATTCGGACTTTGTGGAATTCCAGAAAATTCAATCAACGCTTTGGTAGAAAGTGATGTAAAAGATTTGACATGTATTTCAAACAACGCCGGAGTTGATGATTTCGGATTGGGATTATTGCTTCATAAAAGACAAATTAAAAAGATGATTTCATCTTATGTTGGTGAAAATGCAGAATTTGAAAGACAAATGTTATCAGGCGAATTGGATGTTGAATTAACGCCACAAGGAACTTTAGCAGAAAAATGCCGTGCTGCCCAAGCTGGAATTCCTGCATTTTATACTCCTGCAGGATTCGGAACGGAAGTCGCAGAAGGTAAAGAAATAAAAGATTTCAAAGGAAAGCCACATATTCTAGAACATGCTTACGAAGCAGATTATTCAATCGTAAAAGCTTGGAAAGGTGATCACGCAGGAAACTTGATATTTAAAGGTTCAGCAAGAAACTTCAACCATCCAATGGCAGGAGCTGGGAAAATTACCATTGCTGAAGTAGAAGAATTGGTAGAACCGGGAGAATTAGATCCAAACCAAATTCACATTCCAGGAATTATGATTCAAAGGATCTTCCAAGGTGAAAATTTTGAAAAAAGAATAGAACAAAGAACGGTTAGAAAAAAAGATTAATTTTTTAAACAGTTTCTAAAAAATAATACCCCGAAATCAACTTTCGGGGTATTATTTTGTAATTATTTGTAATCCAATTGTCATTCCGACGCAGGAGGAATCTTTGTTTTCAATTTTGTGAACTTCCATCACCCAACTTCCATCCTCTACAATCTATATCCAACTCTCAATCCAAAACAAAAATTAAAAACATTTCCTGAACTTTCCTCCAAATTTAATTTTTGGAAAAGTGGTTTTAAGCCAGTTCCAATTCGGGTATCTTTTATTTGGTCATATTCAATATCGCTGTTGTTAATTTTTCTATTCATCATTCCCAATCCTAAATAAGGTTCTAAAATGATTTTTTTTGATATTGAAATTTGATTTCCGAAAGTAATATTAAAACCTTTTGCTGTTCTTTTGGTTTCAAAATTATCTGTATAGAACTTTGTTTCATCACTTTTTGGCGAAAAATCTACGGAATTTGTACCTTCATTTTCTCTGTAAAACAATTGTAGTCCCACATAAAACTCATTTCGTTTAGACTCGATTCTTGAATTGAGCAATTTGAATAAATAAACTCTTCCTTCAAGATTAGTTTTAAAACCTTTAGACTTTAATAATAGAGTATCTGCTTTGCTAAAATCATATAATTGATATCCAAATTCTGCGTTCACACTGAAATATGGATTGATTTTTCTTTCGGCAGAAATTTGTAAAGTCGGATAAGAAACTACATCGACTAATTGCGTCGCGTTTAGTTTCAAAATCCAATTGCTTTCCTTTGATTCTTGTGCAAAGATCAAATTTGAGATTATCGGAATAAGAGCAAATAGAAGTTTTTTCATTCAAATTATTTTTAAGTTTTAAACAATTTAAAAATAATAAAAAACACACTATGTTGAAATAAAAAATTATAGAGATACTATTTTTTAAGCTAATTTAAATATTCTCAAGACATTAAACTTAAACTCATGGGACCGATGTGTTACAGGTTTTTTCGTAGAGTTTTTAAGCCAAAGGTAATTCTGTCGCCTTCCTTTCTCCGATCTGCTGTCTCCACATCGCATAATACAATCCTTTTTCTTCAATTAATCGTAAATGAGAACCCGTTTCGATGACTTGTCCGCGTTCCAGAACATAAATTCTGTCTGCATGCATGATCGTACTTAATCGATGCGCGATCAAAACAGTGATCTGTTCTTTTTCTTTAGAAATTTCTTTGATCGTGGTTGTAATTTCTTCTTCAGTAATACTGTCTAAAGCAGAAGTTGCTTCATCAAAAATAAGAAGATGAGGTTTTCTCAACAAAGCTCTTGCAATGGCAATTCTCTGTTTTTCACCACCGCTTAATTTCAATCCGCCTTCACCAATAACGGTTTCAATTCCTTTTTCGGCACGTTCTAAAAGAGCGGAACAGCTTGATTTTTTTAAAGCTAATTGTAAATCTTCTTCCGTTGCAGAAGGGTTTACAAACAAAAGATTTTCTCTTATTGTTCCTGCAAAAAGTTGAGTGTCTTGTGTTACAAAACCGATTTGATTTCTCAATTCATCAAAATCAAATTCTTTTCCGTCGACATTATTATAGAAAATACTTCCTTCCTGTGGTCTGTATAATCCGACGAGTAATTTTACCAAAGTACTTTTTCCTGATCCACTCGGTCCTACAAAAGCAATCGTTTCACCATTTTTCACATCAAATGAAATAGAATTAAGCGCTTTATAGTGAGCACTCTGATGTTGAAATGAAACTTTTTTGAATTCTAACTCTTCAATTGCTCCGATCTTTTTCGGGTTTAAAGGTTTAGGCTCTACTTCTTTTTTCATTACTCTGTCAAAATTTTGAAGAGACGCTTCTGCTTCACGATAAGAAATAATGATATTTCCAATTTCCTGCATCGGTCCGAAAATAAAGAATCCGTAAAACATCAGTGATAAATATTGTCCTGGAGTTACAATATTTTTAAAGATCAATAATAATAAAGTGAAAGTGATCACCTGCTGTAAAAAATTCACCAAAGTTCCTTGTACAAAACTTAGCGAACGGATGCTTTTTACTTTTCTCAACTCCAGATTCAGGATTTTGTACGTGTTGTTATTCAAACGTTCCACTTCCTGATTGGTCAATCCCAAACTTTTTACGATCTCAATATTTCTAAGACTTTCTGTAGTACTTCCGGCCAAAGCTGTCGTTTCGGTAACTATATTTTTTTGAATGGTTTTAATTCTTTTACTCAGTAAATTGGTTACAACAGCAATAAAAATAATTCCAACAACATAAACCGGCATGATCGACCAGTGTAAACGAATGGCATATACAGAAACGAAAATGATACTTACCAAAATTCCAAAGAATACATTAATGAAATTGTTAATGAACTTTACAGAATCTTCACGTACTTTAGTTAAGATAGAAAGGGTTTCGCCACTTCTCTGATCTTCAAATTCCTGAAAAGGCAATCTCATAGAATGTTGTAAACCATCAGTAAAAATCTTAGCACCAAATTTTTGAATAATGACGCTCACTACATAATCCTGAAAAGCTTTCGCAATTCGGCTGATCATTGCCGTACCGATCAACAGCCCCAAAAAATAAAATACACCATGATAAATATCGGTTCCGTAGAGATATTCATTCAGAGTTCTTGGGATCAGTTTTTCTTTATCAAAATAATTAGGCTGGTTAACCAACTTATCTAATATATTCCCGGTTATGGCAGGAGCAAATAGTGAAAAGACCTGATTGATAGAGGCTAATAATAGCGATGCTATAATCAGCCATTTATATGGTTTTAAATAATTTAATAGAATTTTCATTTGTAAAATTAAAAGCCCACAAATTTACGACAATTTGCGAAGTAAAATTTATCATAGGATAAGAAAGAAAGTATTTTCGTAATTCTGAAAAAATGGCTAATTTGGCAGGATAAGATTATGCTATGCTAACTAAAGAACAAATTGCACAAAGAATTTCAAAAGAAGTAAAAGACGGATATTATGTAAACTTAGGAATCGGAATTCCAACATTGGTTGCCAATTACGTTCCTGATGATCTTTCAGTAGAGTTTCAAAGCGAAAACGGAGTTTTAGGAATGGGTCCATTTCCTTTTGAAGGAGAAGAAGATGCAGACATTATCAACGCCGGAAAACAGACCATTACCATTCTTGATGGCGGTTCATTTTTCGATTCTGCATTCAGTTTTGGGATGATCAGAAGCCAAAAAGTAGATCTTACGATCCTTGGAGCAATGGAAGTTTCAGAAAACGGAGACATTGCCAACTGGAAAATTCCGGGAAAAATGGTGAAAGGAATGGGAGGCGCAATGGATCTGGTAGCTTCTGCTGAAAATATCATTGTTGCGATGATGCACGTTAACAAAGCAGGAGAAAGCAAAATTCTAAAGAAATGTTCACTTCCTTTAACCGGAATTAACTGTGTGAAAAAAGTGGTTACAGAATTAGCGGTTTTAGATGTAACTCCGGCTGGTTTCAAATTAGTTGAAAGAGCTCCCGGAGTTTCAGTAGAACACATCATAAAATCAACAGAAGCAGATTTGATCATTGAAGGCGAAATTCCTGAAATGCAATTCTAAATATAACAAAAACCTTGTCACACAGACAAGGTTTTATTTTTTTAATGACCTAGAAAATCGTAGCGTTAAGAAAATAAATTCTGTGAACGTTAAAAAAATCCCACTGTTTGAGTGCAGCAAGAATTATGTTAATAAACTAAGCGTTTAATACGCACGAGTTTTGGGGATTTTAGGATTCAATTTTAATTTTTAGCCGTAGTTTCCAGTCTTGAACTTTTGGTTCTTTTGTTTGACTAACGTCGAATCTTCGATTTCAAGACAAAAGAACTATTTTCCATCCTGCGCCCCAAAAACCTTCTGTAAAATACTCGTCGTTCTCATTACAGAATTATTTCTGATGCCGCTTTCTTTTTCGGCAACCATTTTAAAAACGCCGTTAATGGTTTCATTGGTTACATATTCATTTAAATCTGTCGAAACAGCTTGTCCGGTCAATGTATTGTATTTTGAGATCAAATTAGTCCATACTTTATCGGCACCTACTTTTCCTAAAGAAGCTTTTACTTTTGGTTGAAAAGCAGTAAAAAGTTGAGATTGAGTTTTTCCTTGCAGATAATTGGTTGCTGCATTATCGCCTCCCAACAAAATATTTTTAGCATCGGTGATCGTCATTGAGGTGATCGCTTTTGTAAAGATCGGAGCAGATTCTGTTACCGCATCTTCAGCGGCTCTGTTGAGTAATTTTACTCCCTGATCCGCTAAACTTCCTAATCCGAATGCGCGAAGTTTGGTGTCGATCACTCTTAATTTTTCAGGCATTAAGATCTTTACTGCTTCATTTTTCAGGAAACCATCGGTTACACCTAGTTTTTTTACGCCTTCTGTTACACCCAAATTTAAAGCTTCTTTCAAACCTGATGAAATTTGTGTTGAAGTCAGGTTTCCTAAATTGATGGGCGAAGTATTTTTTGTTGGTGTTTGCTGAGTGTTTACGGGAGGAGTTATTGTGGTCGTTTTTGGATTATTTAAATCGATACCGGTTTGACTTTTAACGGTAGATTTGATCGCATCTAAAATCTGTGCCTGTGCAGAAGCTGAAAATAATAATCCAGCTGCTAAAAAAAAAGTTTTTCTCATCGTTTATTTTTATACAAAATTAGATGTTTTGAAGCTGAAATAGTTAAATGATAGTTGTTAATTTTAATAGAAGACGAGATTTTTAACTAAAACATTCTTTGGGAAATAATTTTGTGGGAATTTATTTAAAGAATTATCCGTTTCGTTTACAAAGCTCCGGAGGAGCTTAACCTTTGTAGCAGAATGCAAACGTACAAATTTGAGCTCCAGAGGAGCGACACATTATATTTATCAATAACCACCAGAAAAATCCTTAGAAAATAATTATATTCGCTAAACTCAAATCAAAATCAGAAATGAAACGTTTTTTACTTCTATTTTCTATCATATTTTCGGGATTCTTCTTTTCCCAAACTCAATTGAATTTAATTCCTTACCCTCAAAAAGTTGAATTTCAAAAAGGAGAATTTAATATTAATAACCAAACTGTTGTAAAAGGAGTAGACAAATCTTTTGAAAACCAATTTTTTTTTAAATCTCTAAACAAGATTAAAGGTTTTGATTTATCAAAAAACAATCGAGGTGATGGTGATAACGTTATCTTTTTAAACCTAAAAAAAGAATTAAAGGACGATTACGAAATTCAAATAACATCAGATTTTATCTCTGTCACTGGAAAAGATAAGTCGGGATTATTTCATGGGATTCAAACCCTTCTTCAACTCATTCAAACTTCTGAAAATGGCAAAATACCTGCTTTAAAAATTGAAGATTCTCCAAAATTCGCTTGGCGCGGAATGCACCTAGATGTTTGCCGTCATTTCTTCACCGTTGAAGAGGTAAAACAGTACATTGATTATTTAGCGATGTACAAATTGAACACTTTTCATTGGCATTTAACGGATGACCAGGGTTGGAGAATTGAAATTAAAAAATATCCAAAGCTCACTCAAATTGGTTCAAAACGTAAAGAATCGATGATTGGAGCATATGTCGACGATACTTTCGACGGAAAACCTTACGGTCCATATTTTTATACACAAGATCAAATTAAAGAAGTTGTAAAATATGCAACAGAAAGACACATCACAGTAGTTCCCGAAATAGAAATGCCGGGTCACGCTTTGGCTGCACTTTCGGCTTATCCAGAGTTGGCTTGTACAAAAGGTCCTTTTGAATCGGCTACAAAATGGGGTGTTTTTGATGATGTTTTCTGCCCGAAAGACGAAACTTTTACGTTTTTAGAAAATGTTTTAGATGAAGTTATCCAACTGTTTCCATCGCAATATATTCACATCGGTGGTGACGAATGTCCTAAAACGAGATGGAAAGAATGTGCACATTGTCAGGAATTAATTAAGAAAAATAATTTGAAAGATGAACATGGTTTACAAAGTTATTTCATCCAGAGAATTGAAAAATATGTTAATTCTAAAGGACGAAAAATCATTGGTTGGGACGAAATTTTGGAAGGCGGATTGGCTCCAAATGCTGCTGTAATGAGTTGGACAGGTATTAAAGGCGGAGTTGAAGCTGCAAAAAGCAATCATTTTGCGGTGATGACACCGGGTTCTTATTGCTATTTTGATCATTATCAGGGTGATCCGCAAACCGAGCCAAATGCTTTTGGAGGATTTACACCTTTGGAAAAAGTGTATTCTTACAACCCGATTCCTTCTGAATTAAATGCAGAGCAGTCGAAATATATTTTGGGAGTTCAGGCTAATTTGTGGACGGAATATATTCTTGATTTTAAACAGGTTCAGTATATGATTTTCCCAAGATTGTTTGCGCTTTCTGAAGTCGGTTGGGGAAGTTCAGATCCAAAAAATTATAAAGAATTTGAAAACAGAGTAGTGGAGCATTTTAAAATTTTAGATAAAATGAACATCAACTATGCGAAAAGTATTTATAATATTGGCGGAAAAGTAATTCCTAGTAAAAATGGAGCTTCTTACGAGCTCTCAACTTCACAAAATACAAACGGAATTAGATATACTATAGATGGAAGCAATCCAAAATCAAGTTCTCCAACCTATCAAAATCCAATTCCTGTATCTAAAAAAATGACGGTAAAATCTGCTTACTTTGAAAATGGAGTGTTGAAAAGCGCTATTTCATCTCAAGATTTTACGCCTTCTAAAACAACCGGAAAAACAATTGTTTTAGAACACCAACCAAGCGAAAATTATTCTTTTGGCGGAGCTTTTACATTAGTTGACGGAATTGTTGGAAATGTAAAACAATTGGGAAAAACATGGCTTGGTTTTCAGGGAAAAGATGTTGTAGCAACGATTGATTTTGGTCAAAAAACGGATTTCACAGAGGTTTATTTCAATACTTTAGACAATAAGGGAAGCTGGATTCACTTAGCAAAATCGGCTATAATTTCTATTTCTGATGATGGAAAAAACTTTAAAACCATTAAAGAAATTGGTAAGGATGAAATTCTTAAAGCCAAAGGGAAAATAAATCTAAAAGTAGGAAATCAGAATTCAAAATTCATTAAAATTAAAATCGAAAATGCAGGAATAATTCCTGCCGGAAATCCTGGAGCAGATTCAAAAGCATGGCTTTTTGTTGACGAAATCGGCGTAAACTAAATCCTAATTCCTAAAATCTAATACCTAGTAAAATGAATTCAAGAAGAAAATTTTTAAAAAATACAGGAATTTTATCATCCGCATTATTATTAAATCCATTGGATTTGATTGCTAAAGATTTACCAGAAAACAACAAAATAATTAATAAACCGATTGTACTTTCCACTTGGAATTTTGGTTTAAAAGCCAACGAAGAAGCATGGATGATCCTTGGAAAAGGCGGAAGAGCTTTGGATGCAGTTGAAAAAGGGGTTCGTTTGGTAGAAAATGATCCCAATGAAAGAAGTGTAGGTTACGGCGGTCGTCCCGACAGAGACGGAAGAGTAACGCTCGATGCGTGTATTATGGATGAAAATTACAACATCGGCTCGGTTGCTTGTCTTGAAAATATCAAAAATCCAATTTCTGTGGCAAGAGCAGTGATGGAAAAAACTCCTCATGTTATGTTGGTGGGCGATGGAGCATTGCAGTTTGCTGTTTCTCAAGGTTTTAAAAAAGAAAATATTCTCACCGCAGAATCTGAAAAAGAATGGAAAGAATGGTTGAAAGACAGCAAGTATCAACCTATTGTCAACATTGAAAATCACGACACGATTGGAATGATCGCCCTCGATGCTCAAGGAAATCTTTCGGGAGCGTGTACAACGAGCGGAATGGCTTTTAAAATGCACGGCAGAGTAGGAGATTCCCCAATTATTGGTGCGGGTTTATTTGTTGATAATGAAGTTGGAGCAGCAACAGCGACGGGTCACGGTGAAGAAGTGATAAGAACGGTAGGAACTCATCTCGTAGTTGAATTGATGAGGCAGGGAAGAAATCCTCAACAAGCTTGCAAAGAAGCGGTTGAAAGAATTGTAACCATCACAAAAAAAAGAAATAAAAACCTGAAAGATATTCAGGTTGGCTTTATTGCGATCAATAAAAAAGGTGAATATGGTTCTTACTGTATTCAGGATGGGTTTAATTTTGCGGTGTACGACCAAAAAGGAAACCGTCTGGAAAAGCCCCAGTTTGCTTTAAAATAAAAAGTGCTTGTCAATCACTAGGAACGGGCTTTAGCCCGTTTTAAATAAAATAGATCATCCATTTGGCTTTAGCCAAAACCTAAACAAAGAATATGAAAAACATATTTATTATTAGTTTACTTTTAATAATAAGTTGCAGTGAGACTAAAAAGAAAGAAATTAAAATTAATAATCTCCCTAAAGAATCTGTAGTAGAAAACAATACCAAAGAAGCCGCCGAAGCAAAAACCTGGTTGATAAAAAGTATCGAAAGCTATTTTAATGCAGATATTTCAAATCAGGAAAATATTATGCGGAATATAACGACCAAAGATTATTATGATTTCAAAACAGATGCAACGAATGTTGATTTGGATGTCGATGGAAGTCTCACATTGAAAGAATTTCAGCAAAAATGGAAGAATAAGTTCAATACCGAAAATGTTGCTTTAAATACAGGTTTTCTTATTTCAGCACAAGATTGGACGAATATTGAAGTGAAAAAATGCGACTTAAATGCAAGTCTTGAAAATGATTACAGCTTTTATGTAGAGTTGCAAGATACAGGATCTAAAGAGGTTTTTAAACGCATTATTAAGGTAACTAAAATCAAGAACAAATTCTTTATTGGAAATGTTTTAGAAAAAGTTAATTAAAAAATTAGAATAAAATATATGTTCTTAGAAATCGCCACATTCGATATCACTTCTGCAGAAATTGCTTTAAATTCTGTTGCCGACAGAATTGAATTTTGTGCAGACATCAATTCAGGAGGAATTACTCCCGATCTGGAAGAATTGAGATATTTAAAAGATAAATATTCTAAACCTATTCATGTAATGATTCGTCCTGTAGGAGGAGGTTTTTTATATACCGATTCAGAATTCAGGCAAATGCAGAAAAGTATTATTGAATTTTCTAAAGCCAAAGCAGACGGTTTTGTTTTCGGGATCTTAGATGAAAATCAGGAAATAGACATCGACAAAAATAAAACACTGATTGATTTGACCAACGGGAAACCTTGTGTTTTTCACCGAGCGATCGACCGGACCAAAAATATTTTTGAATCGACTGAAAAGCTTATTGGATTAGGTTTTAAAGAAATCCTCACTTCTGGAGGAGAAAATTCTGCAATGGAAGGAAAAGAAAATTTAAAAAAACTGGTTGAAGATTATTCTGATGACATCAAAATCTTAATTGGTGGCGGTGTTCGTTCCAATAATATTTCAGAATTGAAAAATTTAACTAAGGGTCAATATTTTCATTCTTCAGCAGTGTTATCTTACGAATCATTTGCCAATGCGGAAGAGATTAAAAAACTGAAGTTTAATATCTAATAATTAGAGTATAAAAAAACATTAACGCAAAGATTTTTTAGAATCGTATTATCTAAGCGAGCAAAGGTTGCGACAAAGTCGCTGATTAAGCTTGGAGACACGTATGCTTAATCAAATCAATTTATTGATTACTCTTTGTTCACTTATAGTGTATGCATTTATTGTATTAAACTTTGCGTTAAAAAAATAAAACACAACAAATGACAGAAAACGAATTATCATATAAAATTATAGGTGCAGCTTTAGAGGTTCATAGAAATCTTGGGGCAGGATTAATGGAAAGTACTTATAAACAAGCTTTAGTTTATGAGTTGGAGAAAATAGGATTAGAAATTAAACAATAAATTTATCTCTCGGTTGCTTATAAAGAAATGAACATTGAAAATGCATATAAGGTTGATTTGATTATTAATGATAAGGTAATTGTTGAGATTAAATCTGTACTAGAATTACATCCTGTTTTTTATTCACAAATTGCAACTTATTTAAAACTGACTAATATAAAACTAGGTCTTCTCATTAATTTTAATACTCCGCTTATCAAAGACGGAATCCATAGAATTGTAAATAAACTGTAGATGAACAAAACATTACTTCTTGCTTTACTTCTCATTCAAATATTAGTCAATGCACAATTTTCAGAACGAAATTTATCTTCTGAAAAATGGCAATTCAAAAACGCCAAAGAAAATAAATGGCTCACGGCCTCCGTTCCCGGGACTGTTCATTTGGATTTGATGAATAACAAACTTATTCCCGACCCTTACAAAGATGAGAACGAGAAAAAAGTACAGTGGGTTGAAAATGAAGATTGGGATTATCAGACGGGTTTTAAAATTTCCGCTAAAGAATTAGAAAATCAAAATGCAGATTTGGTTTTCAATGGATTAGATACGTTTTCTGAAATTTATTTAAATGGAAAACTACTGAAGAAAACCGATAATATGTTCAGAACCTGGAAAATTCCGGTGAAAAATGATTTGAAAATTGGAAATAATATTTTACAGATTAAATTTAAATCTTCAGTAAACGTTGGAAAAGATTTAGCGAAAAAAGTTCCGTTTACAATGCCGGAATCGCCTCGAAGTTTTGTGAGAAAAGCGCAATATCAGTTTGGTTGGGATTGGGGACCAAGATTAGTCACTGCAGGAATTTGGAAGGATGTAAAATTGAATTTCTGGAATCAGGCAAAAATTGAAAATATAAGAATAGAACAGAAAGCTTTAACAAAACAAAGAGCTGATTTAAATATTTATGCAGAAATTTATGCAGAAAAAGAAGGGAAATATGTTTTTGTAACTGATAAAGAAAATCATGATATTGCCTTAAGGAAGGGCTTGAACAAAATTTCAGTTCCGTTTAAAATTGAAAATCCACATCTATGGCAACCGAACGGATGGGGAAAAGCGATAATTTATGCGCTTAAATTTTCATTAAAGAAAAATTCGGAGACGATTGATAGTAAAGAAGAAAGAATTGGACTAAGAACAGTAGAATTAATTCAGGAAAAGGACGAAAAAGGAAAATCGTTTTACTTTAAAGTCAATGGAAACCCGATGTATGCAAAGGGAACGAATTGGATTCCATCTGATAGCTTCACACCGAGAATTACCAAAGAAAAATATAAAAAACTTATTAAAGATTGTAAAGATGCGAATATGAATATGATTCGTGTGTGGGGCGGCGGAATTTATGAAGATGACGAATTTTACAAAGCCTGCGACGAAAACGGTATTTTGGTTTGGCAGGATTTTATGTTTGCCGGAAGTTTTTATCCGTCAGATGAAGATTTTTTGAATAACGTAAAAGAGGAAGTTAAAGATCAGGTCGACCGACTTCAAAATCATCCGTCAATTGCTTTATGGTGCGGAAATAATGAAATTGATGAAGCCATTGTCAATTGGGGATATCAGAAGCAATTTAAATATTCAAAAGAAGATTCTTTGCAAGTCTGGAAAGATTATAAAAAGGTTTTTCATGAAGTAATTCCGAATGCGATCAATGAGTTTGCAACAAAAGACAAATCAATTTATTGGGAAAGTTCACCTTCCATTGGTTGGGGGCACAAAGAAAGCTTAACCGAAGGCGATTCTCATTATTGGGGCGTTTGGTGGGGTGAGTTTCCGTTTGAAATTTACAACGAAAAAGTTCCGAGATTTGCTTCTGAATATGGTTTTCAGGGAATGCCGAGTTTAGAAACCGTTAAATCTATGTTTTCAGGAAAATCGGATTTAAGTTTAGAAAATCCAACGATCAAAGCGCACGAAAAAAATGCAAGAGGATTTGAAATTATTCAGAAATACATGGAACGTGATTATGCAGTTCCGAAAGATTTTGTGAAATACAATTACGTTTCTCAATTGCTTCAGGCTCGTGGAATGCAGATCGCGATTGAAGCACATCGCCGTGCAAAACCTTACAATATGGGAACTTTGTATTGGCAATTAAATGATTGTTGGCCGGTGATTTCCTGGTCATCGATTGATTATTTAGGAAACTGGAAAGCTTTGCATTATCAGATTAAAAGAAGCTTTGAAAACCAAGTGATTTTAACGGAAGAAAAAGAGGGATTTTTGGATTTTTATGGAATTAATGATGAATTAAAAAAGTTCGAAGATGTAAAAGTAGAAATTCAGGTTGTTGATTTTAATGGAAAAATTTTAAATGATTTAACGACTGTTCAGGATGGCAAAATACTCGATGGAATTGTAAAGTTTAATCATATAGAAATTAAAAACGTAATTAAATATTCCAATAAAAATGAAGTCTTTTTAAAATTAACCTTAAAAGATAAAGACAAAAAAATTATAGCCGAAAGCAATCATTTCTTCGCAAAACCAAAAGATTTAAAGCTTACAAAACCTAATATCAAAATCAAAAAAATCTCTAAAACAGAGATCGAAATTTCAACTGATGTTTTGGCGAAAGATGTTTATTTAATGGGCGACACTCATTTCAGCGACAATTTTTTCGATTTACTTCCAAAAACTTCAAGAAAAATTACGCTTTCAAAACCATTGAAAAATGTTGAGGTAATGACTTTGTGGGATACGATGAATAAGTAAATAAAAAGACCGATTTTAAAAACCGGCCTAATTCAAATTTATCTACCTCTACATATTTACAGTTAAAACATTTGTGTATCGGATATCAATCTAACGTGAAAAATATGTATTTATTTTGAAAGTTTAAAACTTTTTTTCAAACATCGAAAATCCTGCTGACAAACTGTTGTCATAAACTGTGATTACCTTTGTCTTAAGATTAACAACTTAAAACAAAAAATTATGACAACTACAGCAATCGCAAACCAACAGTTTATTTCTTCAGCACAAATTTTAGAACATTGGCAAGGTCACAGAAACCTGACAAGAAGAGTGATTGAAGCATTTCCTGAAAAAGAATTATTTGAATTTTCAATTGGCGGAATGAGACCTTTTGCAAAATTAGCGGTAGAATTGATCAGCATTGCAGGTCCGGCTTTAAAAGGAATTGTAGAGCAGCAGGAAGAAAAATTTTCCGAAGAAGCATTTAAACCAAAAACGAAAGAAGAAATTCTTGCAAAATGGGATTCTGAAACGGAAGTGATTAACCAATATTTTAACCAGATTTCTGAAGAAAGATTCCAGGAAACGTTCAATTTATTTGGTGAATATGAATTTCCAGTGTATCAAAATATTCTATATTTTATTGATAACGAAGTACATCACCGTGGTCAAGGATATACTTATTTAAGAGCTTTAGGTATTGAGCCACCTTTCTTCTGGGAAAGATTCTAGCATCCTTGATACTCTTTTTTTTATATCTCTCGTAAATTTTGCAAATTAACCAGTATCATCTGTGAAAATCTGCGAGATCTGCGGGAGATTTTTCATATTACTATTTGTGTATTCGTGGCAAAAAAAAAACACTTTTAGTCCACAAAAATTATGAATTTACTGCTTAAGGCAATTTGTTGCTTAACAAAATTATAAATTCTTAGAGATTTTCTCAATCAATTCTTTCATTGTCATTTTTAAAGATTCAGGCTCAATAATTTCAGCGTAATCAAAAAAAGTAATTAGCCAACGCGGAAATCCTTCATTGATCCACTCTGTTTCAAACGTCATTTCAACTCCTTTTTCGGTTTCTTTCTCTTCGATTAATCCGTAATAAATTTTTGAATTATTCAGATGCCCTGTAATTTTTTTGTCAACTAAAAGCTTGACGATTGTTTTATTTCCATTCGGAGTTTTTCTGTAATCATTAATTTGACCGTATTCCTGCAAATAAGGATTTTGAGTTTTTACAATGCTTAAAATACGGTCTATTCTAAACTGCCTGTAATCATTTCTCAACGTGCAGTAAGCAATGATATACCAATAATGAAACTCGAAGAAGACACCTACAACTTCTATTGTTCTTGTAGAAATTTTATCATCAACGGTTTTATATCCTATCAAGATCTGATGTTTTTCGGCAATACTTTCCAAGATTGTGGGAATGATATTTTTTATCGTATCCTCCGTTTTTGGATTGTAATTATAAATATCAATCTGATTTTCAATGTTCTGAATTAAATTTTTATCTGAATGTTTCAAAACAGAACGTAATTTTTCCATCGCTGTTTGATAATGATTTCCCAAACTTTCGTGCGAAAACTTCTGCATTAATTTTTCAGCGGTGATGAAACTCAAAACCTCTTGTTTGGTAAACATAACTGGCGGAAGCTTGTAACCATCCATCAGAGAATAACCGTTTCCAGCTTCACCAATAATAGGAATTCCAGCGTTTTCCAAAGTTTTTACGTCACGATAAATCGTTCTTATGCTGACATCAAATTTTTTTGCCAAATCCTGCGCTCTTACAATCGGTTTTGATTGCAATTGTGTAAGAATAGCCGTTACTCGGTCGATTTTTTTGAGGTAATGGTCGTTCATTTTAGAAATCTGTACAGATGATGCAAATTTACCGTAATCAGAGTTAATTTTTAAATCTAATTAAACTTTTATGATGTTGCTAGAATATTAAAATGTAAATTTTTAACAGTCTCTTTGTCATTTTGAAAGAATCTCATCATCGTTATTAAAAACATTTTAGATTCTTCGGAATGAAAAAGGAATCGCTAAATTTTATTAGAATATAACATTAATTCTTAAACGTATTCACCAATTTATCCAAATTCAAACTTCTTGCAGAAGCATCAAAAATTTCTCTGTAAGTTCCGTTCATCTGCACCAATTCATCGTGAGTTCCGCTTTCTACAACATGTCCTTTTTTCATCGCATAAATTTTATCTGAATCTAAAATCTGTGAAAGAGAGTGAGAAATAATCACGACAGTTCTTCCTGCCTTAATTGCATCTAAAGAGTTTTTAATTTGTTCGGTGGCAATTGCATCCAAACTCGCAGTCGGTTCGTCAAGAAAAATAATCGGCGGATTTTTCAAAAATAATCTGGCAATCGCAATTCTCTGTTGTTGTCCACCTGAAAGTTGAGTCGCATCATGTTGATATTTTTCAGGAAGATCTAAAATCTGTTCGTGGAGATAAGCTTTTTTAGCCGCTTCTTCAATTTCTTCAAAACTCGCATTCATGTTTCCATAGCGAATATTGTCTTCAATACTTCCTTGAAAGATGTGGTTTTTCTGTAAAACCAATCCCAAATCATCTCTTAAAAAAGTATTGTTATAATTGGATAAATCAACATTATCTAAAATAATTTCACCAGAATCGGGAAGATAAAACTTGCAGAGTAGATTGATAATAGTTGATTTTCCGGCGCCGCTTAATCCAACTAAAGCCGTAGTTTTTCCGTTTTCAATCATCATCGAAACGTCATTCAGTGCTTTAGTTCCGTTTGGATAGGTGAAATTGACGTTTCTTAATTCAAAATTACCTTTGATTTTATTTTCCACAAAAGTTCCGTTCGGTTCAATTTCATCTTCAGCATTTAAAATATCAAAATAACCTTCGGCATAGATCATCGCATCATTCATATCGTCATAAATCCTGTGAAGCTGCCTGATTGGAGAAGAAACATTGTTGAAAAGCATGATGTGAAGCATAATAGCACCAATCGTCATTTGCTGATCTAAAACCAAATAAACGGTAAGAAGAATAATTAAAACAACCCCAAACTGCTCGATAAAAGTTTTTAAACCATCGTAAATAAAGTTGGTTTTTCTAGTGAACATTTGGCTGTCCATCAATTGCATCTGAAGATCGTACTGTTTTTTGCCTTCAAATTTTTCGCGGACAAAACTTTTAATTACCATGATGGAATTGATTAAATTTAAAAGTCCTGAAGTTTTCTGTTCACGCTGATTTCTTAAAGTTCGTCTTACTCCGCCCAATTTTTTCGCCTGTAACGAACTGATATAAAAATAAATAGGAACAATAATCGTAGAAACTATTCCGACATAAACGTTTTGCAAATACATAATAATCAAAGCAATAAATGCATTTGAAAATAGCGGAAGCATATCGATAAAGAAGTTTTGAACGAGTCTTGTAAGGCTTTCAATTCCTCGGTCGATTCTTATTTGAAGTTTTCCGGATTCATGATTTTCATCATTAAAATAAGCAACTCTATACGTGAGAATTTTGTCGATTGCGGACTGAGCTAAAACCGAACTTACATTAATCCTGATTTTTTCACCATAAAATTTCTGCCCAAAATTGATGAAAATATTCAGTAATTCCTTGCCCAATAAAATAATCGAAATAATAATCAGAATATGAATTCCCTCGCTCATCGGATGTGGAAGACGCGTCAGTTTTGTCACTTCATCCACCGTATATTTTAAAACTAAGGATTCACCTGGGCTGCCAAAGCGCCGAGAAATGTAAGAAACAAAGTTCCGTAAATCATCGGTCGGTAAGGCTTTATGAATGGAATTAACTGTTTGTAAATTCCAAATAAAGTCACTGTTCTATTAAAAGGTTTTGCCATGATTTGGTTTAAAAGAAAAACGCACCGTTTCTGAGAGAAAAGGTATGTTTTATTATTTTTTAGCGCAAATATTTAATTCAAATTAAACTGTGAAATATTTTAAACATTAAGATAGTTAAGCTTTTAAGAACAAATATGTTTAAAATTTTTAAGAACTAGCGAGGTGAATTATTAAGCATTATGTTAAATCAATTTATAGATTCTTAATATTCTTAACAACTTAAATGTTCTTAATGTTCAAAATTTTAATTACAATTTTAAACCTATCCCTCAAAAACATAAGTCGTCAAGTAATGCAATTCAGATCTACTTGCTGCTTTAGAATCTGCTTCTGCCTGTTCCAAAGAATAATTTGAATTAATTTCTTTTTTCTGAAATACAAAAGAGTTGTTGGCGTTTTTGTCAACTACATCACTGAAAATATGTTCAATTTCTGAATTTCCTAAAGATGCAAAACTGATGTCTTCAAAACCATACATCAATCGGAGATCATCAAACTGAGCAAAATTTTCGTTGACGAAAGACTGCATTTGAGATTTAGAATCAAAATTTCCTGCCCAAATATTGTAAGCGTAACTTTTCTTACTTGGTTTATCGAAAATACTTTGGTAAACGAAGTTTTCTCCTAAATAAGCTTCTCTTACTTGCGGATCGTTTGCCAAATCTTCAGGAAGACCTTCTTTCAAGATCTTTCCTTCAAACATAATATAAGTTTTGTTGGTAATCGCCAAAGTCTGCTGTACGTTGTGATCAGTAATTAAGATTCCGATGTTTTTGTCGGTCAAACTTCTTACAATTTTCTGAATATCTTCCACGGCAATCGGGTCAACTCCCGCAAAAGGCTCATCCAAAAGAATGAAACTAGGGTCTGTTGCCAAACATCTTGCAATCTCAGTTCTACGTCTTTCCCCTCCGGAAAGAAGATCTCCTCTGTTTTTACGAACGTGTTGAAGAGAAAATTCCTCAATCAGTTCGTCGCATTTTATTTGCTGTTCTCTTTTTGAAAGTTTAGTCAACTGTAAAACACCAAGGATATTATCTTCTACAGAAAGTTTTCTGAAAACCGAAGCTTCCTGAGCAAGATAACCGATACCTTTTTGGGCACGGCGATACATCGCATCGGTCGTGATTTCCTGTTTGTCGAGGAAAATTCTTCCTGAAGTAGGCTTTACCAAACCTACGATCATATAAAATGAAGTGGTTTTCCCGGCTCCGTTCGGACCCAATAAACCTACAATTTCTCCCTGCTGAACCTGTACAGAAACGCCTTTTACAACTTTTTTGGGACCGTATTCTTTGATTAAGTTTTCTCCTCGTAAAATCATAGTCGCAAAGATAAAGTTTTTTTGAATTAGAAATTTATATTATGAATATCCGAGTTTCAATTTTAGCAGAGTTTAACAGGTTTAATTTGATGATATTTAAAAATGGATAAGAAGTTGAACGATTATTTTTAAAATTTGTTTTTCGAATATAAGTGAAACGGCTTTGTTTATCTTAAATTCTATAGATTATTGGAAAAGCCTTGTATTTCTTTGCATTTAATAATCGCAATGATAAACAAAGTTTTCAAAGAATTGTTTTTTAGAAAGATAGACAATGGCATTTCATTTAAGAAAGAAAAACAAGTATTAAGATGGAAGGCAGAGGAAATGAATGGTTATGATAACCTTAAATTAAAAATCTAACGTAAATTTGTAAAAGTTTTAAAAGAAGTATGGTAAATTTTGTTTTGATCGCGGTCTGTATTTTGGCAGGAATGATTTTCAAAGAAACAAAATCCATTCATCCCGATGCGCACAAAGGCATCAACACCTGGATTCTTTATTTAGCACTTCCTGCAGTTTCTTTTAAATATTTACCAAAGGTTCAGTGGTCTGCAGAAATGCTTTTTCCCATACTTTCAACATTTGTGATCGCAATCGGATGTTTCTTTTTTATGATGTTTTACAGCAGACAAAAAGGATATTCCAGAAGATCAAGAAGTACATTGGAATTGGCAAGTGGTTACAGCAACACTTCATTTATTGGATTTCCTTTAATTTCTGCTTTTTATGGCGAAAGTCTTTTAAGTATTGCGATAATCTGTGACCAGACGATGTTTTTTGCACTTTCTACATTGGGAATTATCGCTGCGGTGAAAGGCGGAAGCAAATCCGGAAAAGTGAGCGCGATTTTTATTTTAAAAAGACTAATTACTTTTCCTCCGTTAATTGGCTGTATTGCGGCATTGGTTTTGTCGCAGTTCATCGATTTTACTTTTGCTGAACCTCTTTTTGATAAACTGGCCGCAACGGTAAGTCCGTTGGTTTTGTTTTCTGTCGGATTACAGCTGAAATTCAATGGTTGGAAGAAATTGTTGCCACAGATTTCGGCTTCCATGTTTTACAAATTAATTTTAGCTCCGATAATGATTTTAGGTTTAGCTTTATTACTCGGAATTAAAGGTGATATTGCGAAAATTTCTGTCTTTGAAGCCGCAATGCCGACGGTAGTTACGGCAAGTATTATTGCCGAACAATTCAGATTAAATACAAAACTGACGAATTTGATTATCGGATTCAGCATTCTTGTTGGGTTTATTACTTCAGCGATTTGGTATCAGATCATTGAAATGATTTTCTAAGTCATTGCGAAGAATGTGAAGCAATCTTAAATTATTTTTTTAAACTCACGCAGATTTTGTTGATAACGCAGATTTTTATTTTTGAATCTGGTCAATCTGCGAGATATATTACTTTAACTAAATTAATGTAATCAAAATTGTATATTTCTGAAAGATTTAAAGAAAACAAAATTGCAGTTCTCTGAATAAAAAATTAATTTTACACTTTAATTATTCCCTTGCAATACGCTCAAATTATTTTACCGCTCAATCTGAAAGGAACTTTTACTTACAAAGTTCCGGAAGAAATACAATCGACAATTCAACCTGGAATGAGAGTTCTGGTTCCTTTTGGTGGAAAAAAAATCTACACGGGAATTGTTTTTGAATTGCACGATGAAGAGCCTACTCAGTTTGTGGCAAAAGAAGTCATCAGTATTTTAGATGAACAGCCGATTTTGCCTTCAGAACAAATTAAGTTTTGGAAATGGCTTTCAGATTATTATCTCTGCAATTTGGGCGAAATTTACAGGTTTGCTTTTCCGTCTTCTTTAAAATTAGAAAGTGAAACCTATCTTAAATTAAAACCCAATATTACCGTTGAGTTTGAAAATTTAGATGTCAACGAAATGTACCTTATTCAGGCATTAGAAGTTCGACAGCTGATTAATTTAACGGATATTGAAGCATTTATTCCAAAAAAAGATATCATTAAAACCATCAATTCGTTGATCGATTTACAGTATATTGAAATCGACGAAAAGATTGCTGAAAAATACAAAGCAAAAGAAGTTGCTTATGTAAAAATTAATGATGAGGTTTTAAAAAATAACAATCTTACAGAGATTCTTTTAAGCTTAAAAAGAGCTCAAAAACAGAAAGATCTTTTCCTGCATATTTTAGAAAAACAGACAGAAAATCCTGATTTACATATCAAAAAATCAGAGTTGTTTGAAGATGGTTATTTTTCTAGTTCGCATTTTAAATCTTTGGCAGATAAAAATCTTGTCGAAGAATATTACATGCAAAAAGACCGAATTGAAAGCTATGAAGGTGAAATTGAAGAAGTCGAAGAACTTACGGAAGTACAAAAAGCTGCAAAAAATGAAGTAGACGAAGCCTTTGAAGAAGGCAGAAATGTGTTGCTTCATGGCGTAACTTCATCAGGAAAAACGCATATTTATTTAGAGAAAATTGAAGAATGTATTTCGGAAGGAAAAAATGTTTTGTTTTTACTTCCTGAAATTTCTTTAACGAAGCAAATTACTCAAAGATTAGAAAAAAAATACGGCAGACAACTTGGTTTTTATCATCAGAAACTTACTGATTTTGAAAAGGTTGAAATTTGGAGAAGAATAAAAAACAACAACATCAAAATCCTTATTGCAACGAGAAATGCTCTGTTTTTACCTTATCAGAATTTAGGATTGATTGTGGTGGATGAAGAGCATGATTCGGGGTATAAACCGAGAGAAGTTTCTCCGTTTTTCAATGCAAAAGATTCAGCTTTGGTTTTGGCGAATTTTTATGGAGCTAATGTGATTTTAGGTTCGGCAACGCCTTCTGTTGAAAGCTATTATTTAGCCCGAAAAGAGAAGGTGAAATATATTTTCCTGAATGAAAGATTCGGGAATGTAAAGCTTCCGGAGTTTGAATTGATTAATTTTAAAGAAGCTCAGGATTCTAAAAAAGTTTCCGGAAATTTTTCTTTAAAACTGATTGATGAAATTAAAAAGACTTTAGAAGAAAAAAATCAGACGATGATTCTTCATAACCGTCGTGGTTATGCCAGTGTTTTGGAGTGTGAATCTTGCGGTTATGTGAATTACTGCTCAAATTGTGATGTTGTGATGACGTATCACAAAGCTGCTCACGAAATGAAATGTCATTATTGTGGGCAGAGAGCTTCTAAACCCAAAACTTGTCCGAAATGCTATTCTGAAAACCTTAATGAAAAAGGAGTAGGGGTAGAGCAGATTCATGAAGAAATTTCTAAAATTTTTCCTGATAATGAAGTCGACAGAATGGATGTTGATTCGATGCGTAAGAAATTTGCCTACGAAAAATTATACGAAAAAATTGAAGACAGAGAAACTGATATTGTTGTTGGAACGCAGATGATTTCTAAAGGTCTGGATTTTGATCATATCGAATTGGTAGCAATTCCAAAGGCAGATTCTATGTTGTATGTACAGGATTTTAGAGCTGAAGAAAGAGCCTATCAATTAATTACGCAGGTTTCCGGAAGAGCGGGAAGAGTTTCAGGTAAAGGCCGAGTTTTAATTCAGACTTTTAATCCGGATCATTCTGTTTTTCAGCTGATTAAAATGAATAATATTTCTAAGATCTATAAATATTTCCTTACCGAACGTCAAAAATTTAATTATCCGCCTTTCACAAAGCTAATTATGATTGAGCTTAAACATCGAAGAGACGAAAAAGTGGATCGTGCTTCACAGTTTTTAGGTTCGGTGTTAAGAAAATATCTTCCTGAAGACTGTATTTTAGGCCCTGAAAGAGCGCAGATTGCAAGACTTAATAATTTGTATCAGTTTCAGGTTTTGCTTAAACTTCCACGTGGTAAAAACTATGAGAAATTCAAAAGTTTAGTGTTGTTAAGTTTAAAAGAATTTGATGAAATCACTGCTTATCAAAGCATTAAAAAAGATGTTTTTGTGGATTTTTAACAAACTTTAACATATTTTATAGCCTTTTATAATAGTCCACTGAACTACCATACCATAATAATTTCTACATTTGAACGTTGACTATATGTTTGGAATATGATAAATGATTTAACTAATCGTTTTTTATTCAATCCAAAATATATACAAAAGAAAAATTAGATGGTAAATTTCAGAAAATATATTTCAGGTGTTACGGTCTTGGCTGCTGGTTTTTTATTTGCACAATCGACCGTTTCTACAGTTCTTTACTCTCAAAATTACGACAATAAAGCAAACTTAAATCTTCCATCGCCTGCTGCGTATGTGGAAAAAGCTATTTTGTCGCCAAAAGAACTTGTAGACATCAGTGTAAACACAATGATGACTGATCCCGTGCTGAAAAACGCAACTTGGGGATTTGTAGTCTACGACCCGAAAACGAAGAAAATAATTTCTTCGTACAACGAAAATACTCCTCTTGTTCCCGCTTCTACAACGAAGCTGTTGACTACCGAAACTGCAATGAGCATGTTGGGTGAAAACTACCGTTGGATGACGCAGCTGGAATATTCGGGAGAAATCGATGAAAATGGAACTTTAAACGGTAATCTTTACATTGTAGGAAGCGGTGATCCATCTTTGGGAACCAATAAAGCGGGAGCTTGGTCTTACAAAGATATTGTTTCAGATTTTGCAGGCGGAATGACTCGTGAAGGTATTAAAAAAGTAAATGGTGATATTATTATTCAGACAGCGCTTTTCAAAGGTAACATTTCGGCACTTCCGGAAAATGTTGTTTGGCTAGAAAATAATAACTACTATCTTCCTGTAGGTACTACCAAAGAGATTAATCCTGCAAATGAGAGACTTATTGTAAAAAAATCAATGAATCCTGCGGCAGACAAGAAGTTTTTCTATGTTTCGCCTTATGTAAATAAAATGGTGTATGCTGAAAAGTATGACGGAAACGGAACTTTAACTACAAAATTACCAGATGCTCCGGCTTTCCTTGCCAATTCATTCAGAGCAAGTCTGGTAAAAAGCGGAGTAGCGGTTACCGGGAAAGTAATTCCTAAAATGACAGATGCATCTCCGGAAATTAGAAAGATGATTTCAGCTTATAAATCTCCTACTTTGGGTGATATTATTTATTATACCAATCAGAGAAGCGATAACTCTTTAGCAGAAGCTTTATTAAAAACAGTTGGTTTCCAAAAAATGGGAGATCAGACTTCAGAATCTGGTAGAATTGTGGTTAATAATCATTTAAAAGATATTGAATTCGATTTGGAAGGTTTAAATTATATGGATGGAAGCGGTTTGTCGAGAAGCAATCATGTAACTCCAATTTCTCAGGTGAAGTTTTTGACTTCTTTGATGGACGAAAAATTTTATAAAACTTATTTTAATTCTTTGCCAATCGGCGGACAATCGGGAACACTTAAAGGAATGTTTGTTGGTGAAGGAAACGGGCAGGTTTTTGCAAAAACCGGAACCTTAAATAAAGTGAAAACTTTAGCAGGATATTTAAAAACCAACTCAGGAAGAACGCTGGTTTTCTCGTTGATGGTGAATAATTATGCAGGCTCGGTAGGTCAGGTGAAAAGCAAAATGGAAACGATTCTTAAACCGGCTTTAGATCTTTAAAAAAATATTAATTTCATATATAAACCTTTTAATCTTTGATTAAAAGGTTTTTTTTATCTTTAATCCCTAATTATCTGACAATGAGAAAATTTTATATTTTATGCATAAGCATTTTTGCTCTTCATACTTTATCGGCTCAAAACCAAAATGAGAATGTAGAAAAAAAAGGCTTATTAAATAAAGAAATGAAGTCTTACGCGGCTAAAATGGCTGCAGGAAATACTAATCCCAATACTTTAAACTACGATCTGCAGTATCAAAGGATGGATGTTACTATTGATCCTGGTGTTTACAATATTTCTGGATCGGTAACTTCTCATTTCAAACCAACTCAGGCGTTGAATAATATTTATTTTGATCTTAATCATAATCTTACGGTTTCTCAGGTAAATTACCATGGTCAGAACCTTACTTTTCAGCAGCTTCCTACTAAAGAACTGAAAATAAATTTTACAGCTTCTTTGGCGGCCAATGTTTTAGACTCTCTTACGATTCAATATAACGGGGCTCCAGATCCTGCTGGTAATTCTTTTTTTAATGGTTCTCAAGGAGGAACTGCAATTCTTTCAACCTTAAATGAACCTTATGGTGCACAAGATTGGTTTCCCACAAAACAAAGTTTAAATGATAAAATCGAAAGGTTTGATATTAAAATAACAACTCCGGCTCAATATAATGTAGCTGCGAATGGAAAGTTGATGTCTGAAACGACTTTAGGAAACGGTCAAAAACGTACTTTCTGGAGAACACAATATCCTACTGCGGCTTATCTTATTGCACTTTCGATTACGAATTTTGTAAAACTAAATGATATGATTGGAAATCCACCTTTTCCTTTTGTAAATTATATTTATCCGTCAACCAATACCAATACAACAAGCATGGCGAATATTGAGTGGACGAAAACAGTAATGAATACTTTTGAAAATTATTTCGGACCTTATCCTTTCCGTAATGAAAAGTATGGTCATATGGAATTTGAAGCTGGAGGTGGTATGGAACATCAAACCATGTCTTCGATGGGAGGTTGGAGTAAACAATTAATTGCTCATGAGTTGGCGCATCAATGGTTTGGCGATAAGGTAACTTGCGGAGCGTGGAATGATATTTGGCTGAATGAAGGTTTTGCCACTTTTGGAGAACATGTTGCCTATGAAAAACTGATTATGAGTAATGCTGAATTTCTCAATTATCTTCTAGGCGAAAAAAATTACATTACAAGTGCCGCTGGTGGAAGTGTGTATGTTGCAGACAGTAGTTTAGGAAATATCAATTCTATTTTCAGCGGTAGATTATCCTATTCGAAAGGAGGTTATGTGGTAAGAATGATGAAATGGGTTTTAGGAGATACAGCGTTTTATCAGGCATTGAAAGAGTATCACGCAAGACCCAATCTGGCTTATAGTTATGCAAGAACAGCCGATCTGAACACGTCTTTATTGACTTCAACTGGAAAAGATTTTACAGAATTTTTTAATGACTGGATTTACGGACAAGGATATCCCACTTATGACATCAGATGGAAGCAAGTTGGAAATCAGGTAACCTTTAAAGCATCACAAACTCAAAGTCATTCATCGGTTAGTTTTTTTGAAATGCCTTTGCCGATAAAAGTCACAGGAACTGGCGGTCAGACTGCATTTTTTGCTTTAAATAACACTTCAAATAATCAGTACTTTACAGAAGCAGTAACTTTCCCGATTGCAAGTGTACAGTTTAATTATGAATATCAGATGTTGGAGAAAAACTCAACAGTTTCTCAGGATAATACTTTGAGCACGACAGATTTTAAAACTGATGAATTTAGCATTTATCCAAATCCTGTAAAAGACGAATTGTTTGTTTCAGGATTAAAAAAAGAAGCAGACTATGAAATTTTCACAGCAGATGGAAGATTGGTGAAAAAAGGAAAATCTGATAAGAAGATTCAGGTTTCTCTTCTGCAGAAAGGTGTTTACTTTATTAAAATATTAAATTCAAATTTAAAATTTGTAAAAGAATAAAAAAAACATTATTGTATTGATTTTCAATGTATATTTGAGTGTAAACAAAAAATGATACTTTATGAAAACAAATTTATTCTTTTTCAAAACTCTTTTACTCATGTTATTAATTTGGAATCTCACCTCATGTGATTCTAAAAAATCCGACAATCCTTTATTGGATTCAGCGTGGAGTGGTATTGCGAAAATTCCTCAGGAAGCAGAGATTGTTCTTAAATTCTCTAAAGACAAGATTGATGTATTACTCGGAAATAAAGTAATTGAAACCATGAATTACACTTTGAGTAACGGCGAAATTGATTTGGTGAAAAATTCCGGTGGGACACCTTGCGATGCAGGAACAAAAGGTAAGTATAAGTATGAAATTATAGGAGAAAATCTTGTGATGACGCTTATTTCTGATGAATGTAATGCTCGTATAAAATCTTTACAGGGAATCGTTTATAAAAAAACGGATATAAAAAAATAGCAGTAAAAATTATTTCTAATCTTAAAAGCTTTCATTTGTGAAAGCTTTTTTGTTGTTTATAAAAACATCCAATTCGTTAAATTGGGTGAAATTTTTTACATTTTTGTATCTCTTTATAGTGAAATTGATTTCGAAAAAATGTTTACTAGTCGTTGATAATACAATCGTCGTATTTTATAAATATTGAACATTAACTAAATGTAAAAAGAAATATTTAAATTATTCGAAATAAGGTATTACTTTTGCAATCTCTAAAACTGATAACCTGTTGACTCATTAATTGTTAAATATTTTCTGTTATGAAAAATATATTTACTTTAGTGATATACTTGTCGTTTGGAGCGTTTTGTTTGAATGCCCAAATACAAAAAATTTCTTTTGAAAATTCAGAAGGATATACTGTTGGAAATTTGGGTGGTCAACAAGGTTGGACTGTTTGGGGCGGTCTTCCCGTTGCCAATGCACAGGTTGTTAATTCAAATCCGACAGACGGGACCAGATCTTTTAATATGATTAGCAATGGATTAGTGCAGGATCCTTGCGGAATTGAAAAAAATATTACAAGTTTGGTAACCAGCAATGATGTTGAAATTTCTTTCGATTATAATTTTGCGGGACTTAATTCTTCATCTTACGAAATTGCAATTTATAATAACGCATTAATTTCAGATTATACCGCGGCTTTTCAGATTGATTATTTAACGGGAACGTTGAGCTTTAGAACTAATTCCGGATTAGTTGATGGTCCAGTTTTAGCGGCTAATCAGTGGCATAATTTAAAAATGATCATCAAACAGTCAGATAATACTTTGAAATATTTTGCAAACGGAACTCAGATTTATTCGGGAGCTTTAGGAGTTAACAAAAACGTACAGGCTATTGATTTTGTTTACGATGATTACGGAACGGGTTTCAGAGTTGATAATATTCAGATCAATAATCTTCCTGTACTTTCCACTGATGAGGTAGGGGAAAAAGAATCGATAAAAATTTATCCGAATCCGACTGCAGAAATACTAAATATTGAAACAGATAGCAAAATCAATTCGATTGCCATTTTCGATGCAAAAGGAAGTTTAATTAAAAACTTTCAGGAAACCGGAATTTCCAATGGAAAAAGAATTAATGTTTCGGATTTAATTTCAGGAATCTATATGGTGAAAGTAAAAACTTCAACATCAGAGTTTACCAAGAAATTTATTAAGAAATAGTTTTTTCGAGGCTGGAAGATAGATGTTGGAAGCTGGGTGTTACTGAATTAATAAAATTATTTTTTGTCATCAATTGTGGATTTTCCTGATTTTGTAAAAATGTAAAAACAAGGACAGTCAAAAACATCTAACTTCCATCATCCAGCTTTACTCATCGCTTTCTCAGCCCTTTTATTGGCAATTTTAACTTTATAGTTAAACCATTTTTCTTTAAAAACAGTTCTCATTGCATTGTCAAAATGTCTGATGATAACCAAATTCTTAAAACCTCTCCATTTTTCAAGTAAACTTGATGGTAACGCTCGAACGGAAACCGAATATCCTTCAGTTTCGTATTGAATATAATGCCACCAACCGGAAGGAATGTATAAAGTTTCTCCAGGTTTTATCACCGCTTCATAACCTTTAAGATGTTTCAAAGCAGGATATTTTTCGTAATCAGCTTCCTGAAGATTGACTAGGCTGTGAAAATTATAAGGAAGTTTGTACATCAAATCAGACTGTTCCCACGGAAATAGCCAGATTCTCTTTACACCCTGAAATTGGGTGATGAAAACATGAGACATATCAATGTCAATATGATTTCTTGTAATCGAACCTTTTCCACCAAAAAACATGAACGGAAGCCATTTTAAAACTTTTCCTTTCGTTATATCTCTGTAATGAAGATCATCTTTAAGCTCAGGTTTTATACTTAGAAGATTAAATAAAAACAGACGATATTCTGTGGTTTTTGTACTTATTAAATCTAAATATTCTGAAAAAGTAGTTTCTGCAACAGGTTTACTTGCCACTCTGTCGATAGATTCCAGTTCGCTGCCGTAAACATTTACTTTTGTTTCGCCTGCGATTTCTTTAAAATATTCATAATTCCATTTTTGATAAGCGGGACTGTTTTGTTCTATAAAATCCTTTAAAATAATAGGTTTACAAGCTTTCATATGGTTTAAAATAAATGCTTCTGAACTAATATTTTCTGCGCTTTTTACAGGTGTCAATTTCATTATAAATAATTTAGGAAGGTCAAATATAATAATTATCCTACAAAATTAGTAGACTAATTGATTTAAATTTTTAAATGATTAATGACCGAAAAAATCAATAAAGGTGCCGAAACGTATTTTGTTTAATGCCTTTTTATTAAATTAGCGCAACTTAAATTTAATTATAATGATCTCTGGAAAATATCTTGAAAATCTACAGAACGAGCTGAAAAACATCGAAAATGACGGTCTTTTTAAAAGAGAAAGAATCATCACTTCTCAGCAAAGTGCAGAAATAGAAGCGAACGGAAAGAAGCTTTTGAACTTTTGTGCCAACAATTATTTGGGATTATCAAACCATCCTGAAGTAATGAAAGCTTCACAGGATATGATTGGTTCTCACGGTTACGGAATGTCATCGGTACGTTTTATTTGCGGAACTCAGGATATTCACAAACAGTTGGAAGAAAAAATCGCAGAATTTTTAGGTCTTGAAGATACGATTCTTTATGCAGCTTGTTTTGATGCGAATGGTGGAGTTTTCGAACCTTTATTTACAGATGAAGACGCAATTATTTCTGATGAATTGAATCACGCTTCAATTATTGACGGAGTTCGTCTTTGTAAAGCGGCGAGATACCGTTACAAAAACAATAATATGGCAGATCTGGAAGCTCAGTTGATTGCTGCTTCCGAAAAAAATCATAGATTTAAAATCATCGTTACAGACGGAGTTTTCTCAATGGACGGAATTGTTGCAGATCTGAAAGGAGTTTGTGATCTTGCCGATAAATACGATGCTTTGGTAATGGTTGACGATTCTCACGCAACAGGTTTCATCGGAAAAACAGGTCGTGGAACGCATGAAGCTAACGAAGTAATGGGTAGAGTAGATATTATTACTTCTACTTTAGGAAAAGCTTTGGGTGGAGCTTTGGGCGGATTTACTTCCGGTAAAAAAGAAATCATCGATATGTTGAGACAGCGTTCTAGACCTTATTTATTCTCAAACTCTTTGGCTCCAGGAATTGTTGGTGCAGCTTTGAAAGTTTTAGAAATGATTTCTGATGATACTTCACTTCGTGATACCGTAATGGAGAACGCAGAATATTTCAGAACGGAAATGAAAGCAAAAGGTTTTGATATTCCTGATGGAGATGCAGCAATCGTTCCTGTAATGTTGTATGATGCTAAATTATCTCAACAAATGGCAGAAAAACTGATGGATGAAGGAATTTATGTAATTGGTTTCTTCTATCCGGTTGTTCCGAAAGAAAAAGCGAGAATCAGAGTACAGCTTTCTGCAGCTCACACGAGAGAACATTTGGATAAAGCAATTGCTGCTTTTGAAAAAGTAGGAAAAGAATTAGGAGTAATTTCTTAAAAAATAAATCATTCTACAATTGTAGAATAAAAACAGAATTTCTATATTTACGGAAATTCTGTTTTTTTATGCTTAAAAATATCTTACTAACCCTGCTGTCAATTTTTGTTTTCGCTTCTTGCCAAACTAAAACGAATCAATACATTAAGATTTCCGATAAAGCTCAGAAACGACACGGAAAATGGATAGAAAAATATCCTACCGAAGAAGGAACATTAATTACAGTTGGAAAATATAAGAAAGGTGAAAAAGTAGGAGTCTGGAAAACGACTTTAGAGAACCAGCTTTACCAAAAAGAAAAAATAGGAAGAAAAAAAATTAAAATGTTCGTTTATCATCGGAACGGAAATATTATGGAACGCGGACAAAGCAAACTTGATATTTCTGAAAACGAGCGTCACTGGTATTACTTTGGAGACTGGAAGTTTTACGATGAAAACGGAAAACTGAAATACATAAAAAAATACGCCGATGGTAAAAAAATAGACAGTATTTCTTTTAATAAATAATTATTGTTCATAAACATAAATTATTTTGTTGTCGAATATAGAATTGTTTTATTTTTAGCAAATTAATATTTCAAGAATCTTCGATGAAAAAAAATCTACTTCTGTTTTTTATTTTTGTTTTATCAATACAGCTTTCTGCGCAGTCTGAGGATTTTAAATCAATTATTACGGTCAGTACATTTTCGCCGTTTCGAGATCAACGATACAATGTTGGTTATATGCATAAATTGTCTGAAAGATGGTGGATCGGTGCCGAACTAGGGTATGGTTCTGAAGGAATTACACCTTTTAACCATAATGACTTCAAGGGGAAATTTAATATGTTTGAAATCCGGCCTGAAGTTTTTTATAGTTTAAACCCCGACTCCAGATTAAAACATTTGATTTCGGCAGAAGTTTTTTACTTAAATCATAAAGGAAATAATGTGAGTGGAAATTATTATAATGAAAATGACAATTACTATTCATTCAGTTCTGCAGATTACAAACGAACTAAAGCAGGATTAAATATCAATTACAGTATCATGCTTCACAAAGAATCGTCTTGGTTCGGATTTATGCCTAAAATTGGTTTCGGAATCAGACAAAGTGATATTTCTTACAGCAATGTGATGAATCGGGAAGAAAGATATGAGCCGACCGATGGATTGCCATTTCAATTTTTGCTGAATAAGGAAGGTTCTAAACTTGGTTTTAATTTTAATATTGATATCAAACTTATTTTTAAATTTTAAAATAATTCAATTAATCTTCTTTAATCATCATTTTCTCATATAAAATTCACTTTTTTTCTGAAATAAACTATCTTTGCACACAAATTTTTACGATGCTTTATACCATCATCAAGGCGTTACACATTATTTTTATGGTCAGTTATTTTGCGGGAATTTTTTATCTCGTGAGGATTTTCGTGTACTATAAAGATACCGATGCTTTTTCTGACGAAAAAAAGACAATTCTGAGAGAGCAATACACGTTTATGGCTCGAAGATTATGGAACATTATCACTGTTCCTGCAGGAGTTATCATGACCGTTTGTGGTTTGATTATGATCTTTTTGAATTCGGGATTAATGAAAATGCCATGGTTTCATTTAAAACTGACTTTCCTGATCGGATTGGCAATTTACCATTACTGGTGCTGGAAAAAAGTGAAAAAATTAGTCGAGCTCAACGGAAATACTTTAGAAACAGCCAATTTAAAATTAAGACAAGCGAACGAAATCGCCACATTTATTTTATTTTTGGTAGTTTTTACCGTTATTTTAAAATATCAGGTTATTGAATATTGGTGGCAATTAATCTTAGGATTTTTCGTTCTGGTATTTTTAATCATGATGACGGTGAAGCTGGTGAATAAGAAAGGGAAAAGTAAAAAGTAAAAAGAGCCAAGTAAAAATTAATAAAGTTAATAGTGAATGGTCGATTGTGAGTTAATGTAACGCCAATTATCTAAAACCTAATTCCTATAACCTAAAACCTAAATAAAACATGTTTGCAATTTTAAAAAAAGAACTTTGGAGTTATTTTGGCAACTGGAGCGCGTGGATCATCATTGCGGCATTCAGTCTGATAACGACTTTGTTTCTGTTTTTCTTCGAAAATGATTCTAATATTTTCGACATCGGAATGGCATCTTTACAGAGCTATTTCGTTTTGGTACCTTGGTTACTGATGTTTATTATTCCGGCGTTGTCGATGAAAACTTTTGCGGAAGAACAACAAACGGGAACTTTAAACTGGTTATTTTCTCAACCTTTGAAAGTTTCAGATTTGGTTTCAGGGAAATTTCTTTCTGTTTGGGTGGTCGGAATTTTATGTCTGATTCCTTCTGTCATTTATTTCTATACGGTTTACGTTTTGGGAGTTCCTGAAGGAAATATTGATATGGGAATGACTTTCGGAAGCTATTTCGGTTTAATTATTTTGATTGCTGCTTTTTCGGGAGTTGGAATCTTGGCTTCATCGCTTTCTCAAAACCAGATCATGGCTTACCTTTTGGGAGTTTTCATGTGTTTCATCATGTATTTCGGAATCGAACAATTGGCAAGTTATAAATTGTTGGGCGGAGCAGATTTTATTTTGCAGAATGTAGGTTTTTATCAACATTTCTTAGGCTTTACAAGAGGTCTTATTGATTTTAAAGATGTTGCCTATTTTATTTTTATCATTGGTCTTACCTTGACATTGTCTAATCATTTTATCAATAAAAAGAAGTAAAAACATGAAGAAGATCAACCTAAAATCTCCGTTTGCCATTTTATTGATTGGAACTTTTGCAGTCGCATTAATTCTTGCATTTTCAGGCATCAGATTAGATTTAACGAAAGAAAAAAGATATACACTTTCAGATAGTACATTAAAAGTTTTAGAATCGGTTAAAAAACCTTTAACGGTAGATGTTTACTTAGAAGGAGATTTCCCGGCAAGCTTTAAACAGCTTCAGAGCGAAACCAAGTTTATGCTTGAAGAGTTCAGAAAAATCAATCCAAAAATAGATTTTAAATTCATCGATCCCATTAAAACAAAAATGTCGCAGGACACTTTGATGGCAATGGGAATGCAGCCTTCAATACTTCCGGATATCAAAGACGGAAAAGTTTCGCAGATTACTCTATTTCCTTATGCTGTTGTAAAGTATAACCAAAGAGGAGTTTCTATTCCGTTAGTTGTACAGCAATCTAATATCAATGCGGAAGAGCAATTGAGAAAATCGATTGAAAATTTAGAATATAATTTAGTTTCAAACATCAAAGCAGTTGCTTCAGATAAAAGAAAAAAAATAGGAATTCTTGTGAATCAGGATGAGCTGAATCCTCGTGAATTTGAAGGATTTATGAATCTTGCCTTAGAAAGTTATGATGCAGGACCGATTGTTCCAAAAAATAATGTAGAAATTACTCAGGCAGACGTCCCTTTACTGAAACAAATGAGCGCTTTGGTGATTGCAAAGCCAAGAAAAGCTTTTACAGACGGTGAAAAAGTTATTCTGGATCAGTACATCATGAACGGCGGAAAAACACTTTGGATGATCGATGCGGTAAACGCTGAAATGGATACTTTAACGAGATCTAAAAAAGTAATGCCTTTCCCGGTTGATATCAATATGACTGATTTCTTTTTTAATTATGGTTTAAGAATCAATCCGGCTTTGGTAAAAGATGTAAAAAAGTATGCACTTTTAAAACTGGTTACCGGTGAAGTTGGAGGAAATGCACAATACACAAGTCTTCCGTGGCCATATTTTCCTTTGGGAATTGCAGAACACGATCATCCGATCACAAAAAATATCAATCCTGTAAAACTGGAATTTCCTACATCAATTGATACTTTGGGCGGAAGAAAATTTAAAACTCATGTTTTATTTGAATCGAGTGAAAGAACTTTATTAAAGCAGGTTCCGAATTATGTTGAGCTAAAAGAAATTTCCAGCGTAGACAGTCTCGGACAAATGGAAAAACCAAGCACACCGAAAATTTTTGCCGTTGCTCTGGAAGGAAAATTTAATTCTGCTTATGCTTCAAGAATTGAAAGAAAATCTTATCCTGGCTTTAAAGCAACAAGTCCGGAAAATAAAATGATCGTGATTGCAGATGGTGATGTCGGAAGAAATAAAATCATTAAAGGTCAAGCTTTACCTTTGGGAGTTGATATGCTGACTGACGAACAATTTGGTAACGAACAGTTCCTTAGAAATGCTTTAGATTATCTTCTAGACGACAGCAATCTGATGGAACTGAGAAATAGAAACATTGAAGAACGTCTTCTTGATCGTCACAGAATCGCTGATGAAAGAACAAATTGGCAATACCTGAATTTACTATTACCTTTAGCAATAATCGGACTTTTAGGAGGGTTATTCTTCTGGTTAAGAAAAAAGAAATTTGGATAGAATGATATAGAAAAAGAGAAACTGTGAGGTTTCTCTTTTTTGTTTTTTACGGGAAAGAATAAAATCATTTTTTAAGTTTTACAATTTCAATTTATTATGTTCATCTTCAATCTATTTTGTCATTTTATTTTTTGCTGTGATCCAAAAGGAAAATCATATTTCATAATTTTAATCAAATGGTTATAAAAAACCAAAGCTCAAATAATATTATTGGAATGTTGGTCAATAATAAAATGTAACATCTTTTTTTATTCTCTCTTATTCTTAAAATGATAAAAGCCATATTTAAAACAGTTAAGAAAATTGAAATGCCATGAAATGCAAAGACAACCAATACTGAAAATGCCCATAAGTTATGTAATTCTCCATATCGATAAGAGTTAGTAACGATTATTTTTGGCAATATAAAAGCAACTAACAAAATAGTATAGGATATAATCGTAAAAAGTTTAATGTTATATTTTATTTCCACTGATGTTTTATTATAAATATTATTTTTTCAAAGATTATCTCTTAAAGAATAGATTGATAATTAATTTTTAAGTCTATTTGGAAATTCATCTGTTTTCGAAATCTCTTTAATTTTTTTTCTCAAAACATCGTTGAGGTTTTCATTTTTCTTTAAAATTTTCATTTGCAAAAACTTTAAAAGATCTTCATCAGATTTTGTATTGCTGAACGCTTCAATCAATCCATTTTTGCCTTTTCTTTCGATGATGAGGTCACAAAGCAAACCACCAATCACGTATTGTGGATTTGTATTTTCGTCTAGTTTGTAAAATTCAAATGGATTTGATAAATTGATTTCTTTATTTTTTTCTAAATATTCGTGTACTCTTTTGGTGTGATAAACCAGAGATTTTCCGAAATGCGCTTTTTCACCTGATAAGTAAGCTGAAATTCCTGTCAAAAGTAAGTAATTGGCATTGGGATAAGATTTATTAATGAAGTGAGTAATTTCGTGATAATGATTGGCTCCTGCATTTTCTGTTGCAAAAATAAAATTATTTTGAATTTCATAATAACCACATTCTTTAGACATTCCTTTGCTGAAAATATATTCGTAACCTAAAATATCATAAATGTTGTCACAGTCTTTTGCAATAAAATACGTGAGTTTTTCAGGTTTGAGATTGAAAGTTTCACACAATTCAGAATAAAATTTCTCTGCTTGTGAAACCTCTTCTTGGTTTAAAATATAATCTGGTCTGTAGAAATAAGTAATGTTGCTTGATGAATGAGATTTCCAGCTTTTTGTGTAGTCGAAAAGATAATTAGACAGTTTGTAATTTCCATTTTCTCTTTTAGCTAAAACATTGGCAATCGCAAAAACCGATTTGTTTTCTCCTTCAAAAATAGATTTAATAAGATAAGAATCTTCCGAAAGAGGATTTACACTTAAAATATGATTAGAAAAATTCCAATTCATTAATGACGGATTGATAACCCCTTCGATATTAAGAATATTAAAGTTTTTTAAATCTTTGGTTTCAGCAATATTCCAATATTCTTTTGAATTTGTTTTCAAATAAGACTGCCAAAGATCTACAATCGTTTTTACATCTTTATTTTCAATATTTACATTGAAGTTTGTGGTGTATGTTTGCGAATTAAAGTAGGATGTTGTATAAATAAGAAAGAACAGAATATTTTTTTTCATAAACCCAAAAATAATTTATAGAGACCTTTTAAGCCAACCAAATATAAAACAAATCCTAATTAAAATCACCTTGCAAAGAAAAATCATACTATTGAAAACTCCATCAATTCTACCAATATGATTTAACATTCAGAACAATTTCTAGGATTTAACGATTATTAAACTTCAATTTTCAAAAGTTTTTTATAATTTTAGTCTTTTCTTATCCTATGTTAATCATTAAGCCTTCAAATTTTCGGAGGTTTGCAGAGTCAAAACAATAAAATAAAAGTTTTGAGGTTTTATTGAGACAACAAACAATATTAATATTAAATACATTAAAAAAATGAAGAAAATTGGCGTAATCGCTTTGGCAAGTTTAGGTTTACTTCTTGCATCGTGTGGTGATAAAAAAGAAGCTGCAACTGCAGGTCAGGAACAAACAGTAGCTGAAAAGCAAGGTGATGTTTTCACTGTTGATGCAGCTGCATCTAAAGTAAACTGGAAAGCTTTCCACAAAGGAGGTTTTGCTCCACGTTGGGGAACTTTAGCAATTTCTACGGGAGAATTATCTGTTGCGGATAATCAATTGGCATCTGGTGAATTTGTAATCGATATGAAGTCGATCAAAGTAGATCCTGCTTCTGTAACTGAAAAAGACAAAAAATATACAGATCTTGAAGGTCACCTTAAAAATGCTGACTTCTTCGACGTAGAAAAACACCCGACTGCTGATTTCAAAATCACTAAAGTTGAAGATCTTGCTGCAGGTGCTCAAAACGCTGTAGAAGGTGCTAACAAAACGGTAAGCGGAAACCTAACTTTATTAGGTAAAACAATGAACGTGACTTTCCCTGCAAAAGTAGAAATCGTAGATAAATCTGCTACTTTGAAAGCTCAATTCACTGTAAACCGTGCTGACTGGGGAATCAAATTCGGAACTGACGAAACTGATCCAGCAGAATGGATGATCAGCAAAGATATCGAAATCGGTATCGATGTAAAAGCTGCTCAAAAATAATTCTGAACACCAATAAATTACGAAGACATCTGTAGAAATGCAGATGTCTTTTTTGTTTTTAGCCAAAATTTGATAAAAAGGTACGACCTAAGAAACTGTAGCGTTAATAAAATTTACAATAAATCCGTTAAAAAATTCCCACTGTTTGAGCATGTTCAAAATTCAGAAACGAAGCAATAATTATTGTTTCATGCGAGTTTTGGGAATTTTAGGATTGATTGTAAATTTTTAGCGGAAGGTTCCAGTCTTGAATTTTTGGTCCGTTTGCTTCAAGGCAAAAGGACATTTGTAATAAAAGCTTTTAGAAAATTATTTACTTAAAACCTTGTTCTTTCTTCCATTTCCTCAATCTCAATCTTGCATTAGAATAAGGTGAAGAAGTATTAAACTGAATCATTCTTCCTAAAGTATATTTTTCATACCAACTGGTTCCGTAAAGTTGATCATTCGATTTTGAATTGATGAGAACTAAAATTTTTTCTACAGTAGAATCAAGTTTTAATTTCAATTCACAGAAATCTTCATTTTCGTAATCTTGATAGAATTTCTGTGCAAGTTTTCCTAGTTCATTCCATTTGTATCCTGTTTCGGGAAAATCTACTATTTCATTCAATTCTTTTTTTGAATTCCATTTTAAAACCAATTCTCCCCAACCAATCAGATAAGAAAGAAGATTTTTTACTGACATTTCGGTTCCTTTTGAATGACCTTCCAAAGTTTTTACATCACTCAAGTCTTCAGGAATCGAATTGATTTCTGCCTTTAGTTTTTTATAATTCGATTCAATCGCAATGATTAATTCTTCTTTATTGGATGGGATTGCCATGAAATTATGTGTATTTAAACAAATTTGAAATGATTCAGTTTTTCAAAATCAGATTTCTCAAAAATATTGCTGATGAGTCCGTTTTCTAAAGTAACAATTCGGTCGCAAGTATGGAAAAGTGTTTCGATAATATGCGAGCTGATAATTACCATTTTATTGTTTTGTTTCAATTCACGGATGATGTCATACAATAAATGAACACCTTCAAAATCTACTCCATTAAATGGTTCGTCTAAAATATTAATAGGTTTATCGAGCATCAACATTCCGATTAAAGCCAGTTTCTTTTTCATTCCACTCGAATAATATTGTACATATTTATCTAACGGAAGTTGAAATTTTTCAGCGAGTTCTATGGTTTTCGGAAGTTTATCTTTTGAGAAATAAGAAAGATATTCTCTTCCTGTAATGTAAGGATAGAAATAATTTTCTGTTTCAAGATAAGAGATGTTTTGACGGAGAAGTTTCTGGTTTTTCCACAAAATTTCACCATTGTATTTCTGACTTTGATATAAAGATTCAAACAGTGTCGTTTTTCCGGCTCCGTTTTTCCCGAGAATGCCTAAAATAATGCCTTCTTCAATTTCTAAATTTAAATTCTGAAGAACATTTTTATCTTTAAAACTGACCGATATATTTTTAATTTCCAACATATTTGCTGATGTTTTGCTGTGCTTCTTTTGTATTTAAGCGGATCATGATCAACGCAGGAATAATGGTTATGCTGTATGCAAAATATTCTATAAACACTGCGATGCTGAAGTAATTGGCTTTTTCGTGATGATGATAAAGCTTGTATTTTCTGGTTAGAATTAATAAAAAATAGGAATTCATAAAGAAAATATAGTAAAGAAGATATAAGCTTTCATTAAAATTAAAAATTAAAAACCCGATGTAGGTAGGCGAAAGAAGCGCATTGAAAAAAACTACATTTTTATAAATTTTGTCTTTAAAATTCATCTTTTTAAAATAAACTTCAAGCATTTCTTTGTTTTCGTTATTTTCATAAACGTGGGAAAGGTAATCGAGAAGGAAGATTCCGCATAAAATTAAACTTGCTTGATGATAAGCCGAAGCAACAACGATGATGTAGGTAAGAATAAATATCCATGTGTTTTTTCGCATATAGCTTTTCCATTCAAAAAGATCATTTGATATAAAATTCCATTGCAGAGTAGGGAATGGTTTAGATTTAGGCTGTAAAAAACATAATAAAATGATTGCTACAAACGCCAGTAAACCAAATTTTTCAATCTTATAATTGATATTAGCCATCAGAAAAATCATGTAAATAAACGCAGATTCTAGAAAAATAATCAATCTCCAATTACTGATAAATGTTTTTTTCAAAAAAGGAATATCTTTTCTGTTGATATGAAAAACCAAAACCATTGAAAAATAGAGGAGCGGATAAAAAACAGTTTGCGGAAACTTGACAATCATCAATGCGCCAAAAATCAAAATAACAGGTAAACTGACTTTGGGATTGAAATTAAAAATCCTAAAACTCTGATTAAATCTAAACTGAAAATGTTGATAAATTTTATGCAATGAAATTATTTTAGCATTGAATTAGTTTGAATGGTTTAAACAAACCAACTATTCAAACCATTTTACAAGGTTTCAAAGATATAAAAATCAATTTTAAATATCACTAAATAAGGATAATTTGCAACTCAATGAAAAAAGAGAAACCCGAAAGTTTCTCTTTTAAAATTAATTTTTTCTTAGCAACAATCCCAATTAAACCATGCTTTTTCAAAACGTTTGTTTTTTAAGTCTTCCGGATTGATAAAAAAATTGGCAACACCAGAATCTCCAAACATGATTTCATCATCAGTATCAATCTGTAATAAGAGCAAATCTTGCTTAAGATTTTTGTTGCAATCTCTAATGTCTGCCTGAGTAAAATAGGCATAACCTCCTATTTTGTGCCCCGTTCCATCAATAATTTTTTCTATTTCTTCTGTTTGGTTTTTTGTAAGCGTTTCTTGAAAATCCCAATAATCTTTATCATTAAATCTCATGTCAAATCGAAAATCTTCAGAACTTCCATATTCAATTTCTTTACTGAAATCGAGTTTATGTTCACGATAAATTGGTGACTCTTCATACATTTCTTCTGTTAAAAAAGAAAAATCAGTTTGAAACTCTTCAGTGATATTGTTATGAAAAACAACTTTGTAATCATCCATATCAAACCATTCGGCAGATACAAAAAATTGCAATATTCCTTGATCAGGATAACCATCAAGAACCGGAACATCCGCAAAATTGATTTGCGTCCAAAGAACCATTGGTTTGTTTTCTTTGTCTTTAGGGTATTCCATCTCTTTTGGTAAATAAGGTTTTCCTAAAAACTTACTGTCAGAAATTTGAAGAGATTCTCTGTTTTCAAGAGGTGTGGCAGAAATTTTTATTGTTTCAAGCTTGTATTTTTCAAGCTGAGTTTTAAACTCATTGAGGAACTCTGGTATCATTTGGTATTAGTTTAAGTAGTTATTAGTTTTTTTCAAAAATAGGAATTAAATGCTCCCAATTTAGTTGTTTTGCATAATCTAAAGCAGATTTTCCTTTATTTGTTTTTAAATTTTTATCTGCTCCGGCTTCGAGCAGTACTTCTACAGAACTTAAATTTCCGGCAATTGTCTCTCGATGAAGGAGTGTAAACCCGTTTTCATCAATATTGGTCAGTTCGTGTGGATATTCTTCAAGAAATTTTACAAAATCTTCCTTCATATTTTTGCTCATCGGATGTTCGATGAGGTTTTCAGGCTTTTCTTTTTGCTCGTTAACGACTTCAATATCATTAAAATCTCCAAAATCAAGTTGCCACGCATCATCATGATCTCTTCTTTCAGATTCAGACATATCTCCACGCATTTTCTGAATGGTAAATCCGCCATAAGCTTTGGGAATAGGCTCTGAAGATGAAGAAAATAATTTTGAAAGTCCTTTTGCTTTTTTCTGCATCGGAGTAATGGCAAAAAGCCAGTCACTGATTTCGTTTAACGGGATTTCAAAATAATCTCCGGGTTGTATTGTGGTCAAATCATTGGGTTCGTTGATGAGATATCCGCTAACTGTGTCGCCATCAAAATTGATGTCATTCATCCACATATGTTCTACGATTTGGTCTCCATCGGAATTTACTTCAGAGAAAGAAGCTTTTACACAGGCAAGATTTAATCCAGGGATGATTCTTCTGTATTCCCAAGATTGCTCTCGCCAGAAATATTTAAAAGTTTCCTGCGCATTCTTGTACGCTTCAATCATTTTGGGGTCTCTTCCGTCCGTAAAAATAAACGAGTTATTTTCCATTGTATTTTAAAAATTTTGTGATTTAATTTTAAAAAATATCATTACATATTCTGCCGAAAAGCCGATGAATAAATATGTAATGATATATTTGGTGTAACTAAAATACGGAAAATATTTAAACAAGAGTTTAAATTATCTCATGTTTAAAGAAATTTAACAGTTATAAATTTTCCAAATCTTTTAAAAGATTTACAGGATTGTATTCATAACCTTCTGGAAGTTCTGAATTGTTGTTAAGAAAATACTCAAAATATAAAGGCGGCAAACCTACAGACTTTCTTCTTTTGTCAAGATTTTTTATGTCATAATATGTTTGATTCACACTTGCTCTTCCAATTCCTCCCATTTTATAAATTGCAGGAGCATGATGATTATTTTTAGTAGCGTATAGTTCTTCAAAATCAACAAAAAAATCTTTGTTAATATTGTCTTTTTTTAATTCGTTCTCTAAATAAGGTTTAAAAAAATCCCAAACAAATTTTTGTTCATCTGTATATCCTCTGTGATGCCACAATAAAACCCAAGCACGAGACTCCCAACCATATTTTTTAGTAAGTTCCATTAACCTGGTAATATTTGTAGAATCTGTTTTTTCAGCTAATTTGCCAAAAACTTTATCCTCTTTTCTTATAAGCTGATCCGTAGCAATAAGGTTTTGAATCTCCATATAAGCTGCAGGATTTTTAAGCTCCCTGTAATATTGATTTTCCAAATCATCATATTGAGCTAAAACTTCCTTCATTTCTTTAGAATCTTTATAAGGAATTAAACTTTTAAAGTTTTTGATAAAATCTAATGGAGCTAATTGTTTGGTAATACTTTGGGTAAGTAATTCTTTGGCTGTTTTATTATTTTTAAGTTTAAAAGCAATTGCTGCAGCTTCTAAATAAGCATCACTATTTGGTGTTTTTGAATTTATTTTAAATGCTTCCAAATAATGGTCTAAAGCTTTCTGATCTTCTTTTTGATGGGCATAATATTCTGCCAAATAGATTTGTTTTTGTGATTTAAAAACATTTTGTGCTGATGCTAAAGGAAATACCAATAGAATTAGGAATAAGATAATTTTTTTCATCATGTGTTTTTGTGTTGTTAATATGCTAAAGTTTTGTCTAAATTTTTCTTTTATTTCCACATTTGGGACAAAATGTAGCTGTTTCAGTTCTGTATGGTTTCCCACAATTTTCACAATCAGGACCATACATATCTATAAAATGATGCATAATTGCATTGTGATTTGTTTCTTCATAACCTGTTATCTCTTTATAATAATCTAACAGTTTTTTGAAATTTTCCGAAAGTGGAGTTTTTGCTTGTTTTTTTATTTCCTGAAAGCCTTCTGCTAATAACTTTGATGCAATTTTACCTTCCTCGGAATCTAACATGGGAACATCCATTTTGCATCTCCAACAATATCTTATTTTCATAACTAAACATCCTTTATAAAATCTTCATACTCATAATAAAACCTTTCAAAGCCATCCATTTTTTCAACAAAAAACTCAAAAGCTTCTTGCCATGTATTTTTATTGAAAACAGAAATTCCTTCTTTTTCAACCCAGATTCTGCTGATAACTTTTCCGTTTTCTAAAGTATAAAATTCTTCTTTATGAAAATCACCAACAAAATCTTTAAGAATATCTTCAAGTGACCAGATTTTATTGTAATAGGCATCTCTGAAAACTTCATCTTTCATTTCGATATCTAAAGAAACTTCCGCTTTCTTCTTATCTGCATAAAATTTAAATGAAAAATCCTTGATTTTGGTATTATATAAAAGCCATTTTCTCGGAAACGATTTTCCGAAAGCCGTCCAAAATTCTTTTTTTAATTGCTGTGCTTCTTCTTTACTGAACATGAGGCAAATTTAGGTAAAAAGTGAAAAGAGCCAAGTAAAAAGTAGAAAGAAACAAATGAAAAAAAATGTGTAAAAAAAGTTTTTGGAGTCACCCTTTTTACTTTTAGCTTTTGCCTTGGCTCTTCAATATTTTTTTTCCTATTTTTGCTGTAATGCTGTCAAAAAAATCTCAATATGCTTTTAAGGCGCTTTCATATCTTGTAGAAAAGAGAAATGAAGGCCCGATTCTTATTTCTGAAATTGCAGAAAACAAGAAAATTCCGTTGAAATTTCTTGAAAACATTTTGCTTGAACTAAAAAAAGCGGACATCCTCGATAGTAAAAAGGGAAAAGGGGGCGGATATTTTTTTAAAGAAAATCCTCAAAATGTAAATTTGGCAAAAATCATTCGTTTGGTCAATGGTCCTATTGCTATGCTTCCTTGTGTAAGTCTTAATTTTTATGAAAAATGTGCTGATTGTAACGAAGATCACTGCAGTTTGCACGATGTTTTAATTGAAGTAAGAGATGCTTCGCTTAAAATTTTAGAGAAAAAAACTCTTTTAGATTTAATAGATTAATTAAATCATAATTTTAATTTTATAAGTCTACTTATTTGGTGGGATAATATTTTTGTTCGATATTTGCTGGTATCAAACAGAAAATTATGTTTTCAAAAGAGGATATAGACACTTTGCAGCAGCTTACTTTGGAGGAAGGATTACAGTATATTTCCTCTAAATTTTCAGATGGGGTTGTTTTCTCAACCTCACTTGGTCAGGAGGATCAGGTTATCACAGATGCTATTTTCAAAAATAATTTACCTATAAAAGTTTTCACCTTAGATACAGGAAGACTTTTCTATGAGCATTACGATTTGCTTTCAAAAAATAATTCGCGCTATCAAAAGAAAACTGAAGTTTATTTTCCCGAAGCTTCTGACGTTGAAAAATATTTGATTGAAAAAGGAGTGAACGGTTTTTATTATTCTGTTGAAAACAGGAAAGAATGTTGCTTCATCCGAAAGGTAAAACCCTTAAATCGTGCCTTGGAAAATGCCAAAGTATGGATTACCGGTTTGCGCTCAGAACAATCTGAAAATCGTGAAAATATGCCGATCCTGGAGTGGGATGAAGAACGGAAATTATACAAATACAATCCTTTAATTAACTGGAATTATCAGGATGTTCTGGATTATTTAGAACAAAATAAAGTTCAGGAGTTGTCTTTACATAAAAAAGGTTTCATCAGTGTTGGTTGTCAACCTTGTACAAGAGCCATCGAAGAAGGTGAAAATCCGAGAGCCGGAAGATGGTGGTGGGAAACTTCACAAAAAGAATGCGGTCTGCATTCACATTAATTTTAATTTAATCTTTCAAATAATAATGAGTGACTACAAACTAAATTATCTCGAACAATTGGAAGCTGAAAGCATTTACATTATGCGTGAAATTGCGGCTCAGTTTGAAAAACCTGCTTTGCTTTTCAGTGGCGGAAAAGATTCAATCACTTTGGTTCATCTGGCGAAAAAGGCTTTTGCTCCGATGAAAATTCCTTTTCCTTTTGTGCATATCGATACGGGACACAATTTTCCGGAAGCATTGCAGTTCAGGGATTATTTTGCTGAAAGTCTTGGTGCAGAACTGATTGTACGAAAAGTAGAAGACACGATTAAAGCTAAAAAATTAACTGAACCAAAAGGAAAATTTGCTTCTAGAAACTGGTTACAAACCCATACTTTATTAGACACGATTGAAGAATTTCAATTTGATGCTTGTATTGGCGGAGCGAGAAGAGATGAGGAAAAAGCAAGAGCAAAGGAGAGATTTTTCTCTGTCCGTGATGAATTCGGACAATGGGATCCGAAATTACAGCGTCCTGAATTATGGAATATCTACAACGGAAGAATCAACAAAGGCGAAAATGTAAGAGTTTTCCCGATTTCAAACTGGACGGAACTTGATGTCTGGAATTATATCAAAAAAGAAAATATTCAGCTTCCATCGATTTATTTTGCTCACCATCGTGATGTGATTGAATATGAGGGTCAATTAATTGCGGTTTCAGATTTTATTCAAATCGATGAAAATGACAAGATTCAAAATAAAAAAGTGCGTTACAGAACCGTTGGAGATATGACTTGCACTGCTGCAGTTGAAAGTTCAGCTGAAACTTTGGATCAGGTTGTAAACGAAATTACCTCTTCCCGAATTTCCGAACGTGGCGAAACCCGAATCGATGATAAAGTAACGGAAGCCGCAATGGAAGACAGAAAAAAAGGAGGATACTTTTAGATAGGTAATGAGCAATGAATAATAAGCAATGCCAAAAAACTGCATATTTTACTCTATGCTTATCATTAAGATATTCAAAAAATGAACGGTGTAAAAAATTACCCATTACCAATTACTCATTATTAATAAAATAAACGTGGACATATTAAGATTTATAACAGCAGGAAGTGTAGATGACGGCAAAAGCACGCTAATCGGAAGACTTCTCTACGACAGCAAAAATATATTGATTGACCAGCTTGAAGCACTGGAAAAACAATCAAAAAATAAAAACGAAAATGGAGTAGACCTTGCAATTCTGACAGACGGATTAAGAGCCGAAAGAGAACAGGGAATCACCATTGATGTAGCGTACCGATATTTTTCGACCCCGAAAAGAAAATTCATTATTGCCGATGCACCGGGACATATTCAGTACACCAGAAATATGATTACGGGAGCTTCCAACTCTCAGTTGATCGTGATCTTAATTGATGCAAGACAAGGAGTAATTGAACAAACCAGAAGACATTCCATCATTGCTTCATTATTAAAAATGAAAAATGTGGTAGTTGCTATTAATAAAATGGATTTGGTAGATTATTCTGAAGAAGTTTTCAATGATATTAAAGCTCAATACGAATTGGTTGCTAAAAAACTGAAGCTGGAAAACGTCAATTATTTTCCGATTTCGGCTTTTAACGGCGATAATATTGTTTCAAAATCTGAGAAAACGGATTGGTATGAAGGTTCAACGCTTTTAGATTTCTTAGAAAGTGTAGAAATTAATGAAAACCAGGAAAATGAAAATCCAAGATTTCAGGTACAGTATGTCATTCGTCCGCAAACTGATGAACTGCATGATTACAGAGGGTATGCTGGAGAAGTGATTTCAGGAATTTATCAGAAAGGAGATGAAATTACGGTACTTCCACAAAATATTCAGACCAAAATTTCAAAAATTGAAACCGGAGGAAAAGAAGTAGATTTTGTATTTACCAATCAGCCTGCCGTAATTCATATTGAAGATGATATCGACATCAGTCGTGGTGATTTTTTAGTAAAAACCAATCAACAGCCGAAAGTTGAAAATGAATTGGAAGCTGTAGTTTGCTGGCTCGACAAAAAAGAATTGAATGAGGGAAATAAGTATTTCATTCAGCATAAAAGCAAGACTTTGAAAGCCATCATCAAAGAAATTGAATATAAAATTGATGTTAATACTTTAGAACAAACTCCAATTATTGAAAGTGTAAAACTAAATGAAGTGGTAAAAGTAAGATTGAAAACAGCTTCGCCTTTGGTTTTTGACAGTTTTGAAGACAGCAAATCAACCGGAAATGCGATTCTTATTGATGAGACCAGCAATTCTACCGTTGGAGCGGTGATGATTTTATAAGTTTTTGATTTAAAACACTTGATGATATGGTAATTTCACAAAAAATTCAGTTCAGGCTCAATGTACTTTTTATTACGGTTGCTGTTTTGGCAATCACATTTCTGTCACTGTACAGTTTAGGATATTTAGATGAACTTGAAATTATTCTTGCCAAAGACAATTACATTTTTTATTGGATGCTTTTGGTAGGAGTTTTTGCTGAAGTTGTCGCCGGATCAATGGGAATGGGATATGGCGTGATTTGCACCACAACACTTTTATTTCTGGGAATTCCTCCGCATGCAGTAAGTGCAAGTATTCATTCTGCTGAAAGTTTTACAACGGCAGCCGGAAGTATCAGTCACATTAAACTTAAAAATGTAAGTAAAAGTCTGGTGAAGAAACTGGCTATTCCTGCAATTATTGGAGCAATTATCGGAGCCGTTTCGCTGACTTATCTGGGCGAATATTATTCGAAAATTACAAAAACGGTGATTTCTTTCTACACTTTGTATCTTGGAATTCAGATTTTATCAAATGCTTTTAAACCTAAACAGAATAGAGCTTTAAAGAAAAAGACAAACCTTACCCGATTGGGAGTTATCGGTGGTTTCATCGATTCTTTTGCTGGTGGAGGATGGGGACCTTTGGTGACCGGAACTTTGATTAAGAATGCTTTTACCCCAAGATTTGCAGTGGGAAGCTCTACGGTTGCAAAATTTATCCTGACTGTAACTGCTGCAGTGACTTTCTTTTTAACTTTAGGAATTCAGCACTGGAATATTATTTTAGGACTTTTAATTGGCGGAATTATTACTGCGCCATTTTCTGCAATGCTCACCGCAAAACTTCCTGTAAAAAATATGTTTATTATTATAGGAACTTTGGTCATTGTGATGAGCTCGATTACGATTTATAAATCTGTTTTTTAGTTTCGGGATAAGAGATACGGGATGTGTGTTTCGGGATTCAGTTTGGAATGTTCTTTAAAGATGATTTTAGATAATAGAGATGTTTTTTGTGAAAAATTTAGCAGAATTTGAATTCAATTAAAATCAAAAATAATTTACATTTACAGCCTAAAAATAATACATGAATTTACATATCGTTGCTCTTTTCAGATTTAAAGAAAATAATTTGATGGAAGCTGTAGAACTGTTTCAGACCTTGGTAAGAGAGACCAGAAAAGAAGATGGATGTCTGCAATATGATTTAATTGAAGATAAAGATAATAAAGGTACTTTTTTCCTGATTGAATTATGGGAAAGTGTAGAGCATCATAACCAACACAACGGAGCAGATCATCTAATGGATTTCAGAAAAAACGCATCTAAAATACTTGAAGAAACAGCACAGGTTTATAAAGGGTTTAAGATTTATTAATTTTGCTAGAAGCTAGAAGCTAGAAGCTAGAAGCTAGAAAAGTCAAAAGGCAGTTTCATCATTCTTGAAACTGCCTTTTTATTAGAAAAAATAGAAAGTATTAATTTTGTGGTGAACGGTCAATTAGCTTCGCTGTCAATGGTGAATTTAAAGTTGACTATTGACAATTCACTGCGAAGCAAATTCACTTCTTTACTCCTCTTATTTTACAATAAGTTTTTTTGTTTCCGTTTTTCCACCGTAAGTAATTTTTACGAGGTAATTTCCGGATGCAAGATGAGATAGATTAAGATCTTGCTTGTAGAAACCAGCTTGATTGCTTAGTTCTGCATTGTAAACTCTTTTACCGGTAAGATCATAAACTTCAACGCTTCCTTTGTTGTTATCTTTTTCTTTTACATCAAATAAAACCGTTACTTTTTTGTCAGCCGTTGTAGGGTTTGGATAAATACCGAAAGAAGCTTTTTTGCTAACTTCTGTAATCCCTAAAGTGGTAGTAATATTTTTGTATTTGAAGTACATATTTCCTGTAGAGCTTCCATCATTTGAAATAAAGTACATTCTGTAATAATCATTGCCTTGTTTTACATAATAAACGACATCAGAATAAGGTAATCCAATGGTAGGTTTCCAATAATGTCCAATGGTAGTTATATTACTAGAGAATGCTGTTGAAGCTGGTAAATTAGCTGTTGTTGTAGCTTGAGTTTCCGGTTGCACTTTTGCTACGGTAACATTAGGACTTTGAATAACACCAGACAATCTGTATTTCATTGTTTGTGGATTCCCTTGTTGATCAACGTATGGATAATCGTTCCAATATCTTGTAAACATCATATCCCAGTTAGCTTTTGGTGGTTCAAGATTTGCAACTTTATCTCCTGTCGCAAAAGAGAAATAGTTGAAAAAGGCATCATCAGTACCGTTTGCAATAGTTTTTGTTTGTGTAGCATCCCAAGATGAAGTGGCAGCATTCCATTTTGCATATTTAAAAGTGTAGCCGCCAAAGAAATCTTCTATCATAAATTTATAGAAAACATCTGAAGGATATTTTAAAATGAAAATAACGCTTCCTACCACATGATGATTTGAAGGATTGTATTCTCCCCATCCATAAGTGGCAGAACCTTGTTCAAAAGCTCCTTCCTGAATAGTATTTGTATTGTCTAGATTGTATAATGGTGCTCCGTAAGTAGAAACATTATTCGTTGTGATAGAGTTCCAGTTGCTTGCATTATTTGAAGCTTGGTATACTTCTACATTTTGGGCATCATTCATTCTGGTTCCAAATCCATACGTAGAGTTTCTATAGAAAGCAATATCCCAAGAATTTGCTGTTTGAGATACAATATTGTTTGCGCTAAAATCAAAGAACACTCTGTTTTGATACGAAGGTCCCATTGTAAGGTTTACCGTAGTATATCCGTTTGCATCTGTCTGAGCCAATACAGTTTGCTGAACCGATAAAGCAAAAAGTGACGCCAAAAATAGTTTTGTTTTCATAACCTTGTTCCTTATTTAGAATTATTCTACAAAACTATATAATTATTTTTAATAATTCTAAATAAAAACATGATATTTATCTTGTTTTTAAATTTTTAAAATTAGTAATTATATGTAATGTGTTGTATTTCATTTATTTAAAATAAAAAAAAAGTTGGTTACGTGACGCAACCAACTTTTTAGAAAGATATTTTAAATCAATTATTTTTTGATAAATTTTGATTTAACAGCGCTACCATCTTTAGTTTCTATCAAAACATAATAAACACCGGTTTGAAGAGTATTGATGCTAAAACTATTATCATTTACTTTTCCAGAAGCTACATTTTGTCCAGTGGCAGAATAAATATTTACATTTTTGATTTCTGTTTTACCAACAAACTTTAATGCTGTATTATTTGAATTTACAGCGAAATTAATATCGTTATTTTTAAACGCATCTGATACAGCTAAGTTAGCAGCTGTATTATATTTTATGTTATCTACAGAAAGTACAGCATGCGACGATGTAGATCCTGGGAATAACGGTTGTGGATTACGATATCTAAATACGATATATTGTTTAGACGATGCAGGTACTGTAAATGGAGTTACTGTAGGCGTATTTGTCGTAGAAAAAGTGTATGTCTGAAGCAATTGGTATGAAGCAGGAACACCGCTGTTTGCAGCAAGACTTTCAGGATTGTCGATTAATCCTACTTCTAATGTAGCATATCCTTCCAAACGATTTGCTGTAAAACTTAACTGTTTCGTACCATCCGGTGCTACGATCTGTGGAGAAATTAAAAAAACGTCTGCTGCCAATGAACCTGCAGAATAAAAATTTACATATTTATTCCCATTAGCTTGATCAACATATATATTATGCGGTGAAGTTTGATTCACTTTTTTTGTCCAGCCACTTACAAGGTTGTTGTAGTTTGCAGGAGTTGAAATAACTGCGCTCTCAAAATTCTCATCAAGTGTAGATAATTGTGCATTAACAGTAATAGCTGAAAATGCTAATCCTGTAAAGAGTAATTTTAATTTCATTTTTTCTATTATTTTAAATATGGTGCAAAATTAACAATTAGTTTTTAATTATTCTAAATAAAATATGATTTTTATCTTGTTTTTAATTAAAATTTGAGTTAAATAAATATCTAAAAAACTACTTTTCAGATGTTTGTTATCATTATCAAACTTTACTTATCATTATTAACCTATAAAATATCATCTCATAAAATATCAATTATTTTTACTTATTCTAAATAAAGCACTATATTTGTCGAAAATTTTGAGTTTATGAAGAAGAAGGTGTTTTCAGTGGTGTCATTATCTGCAATTTTTTGGATAAATGCACAGGAAAAAGATTCTCTAAATCAGAAAAAAATAGAAGAAGTTGTCATTACCGGACAATATATGCAACAATCAATCAACAAATCAATTTATAAAGTTGAGGTGATTGACGCACAGCAAATTAAAAATATGGCTGTGACGAATGTTGCGGAAGTTCTTAATCAAAATCTAAACATTTTAATAGAACCAAGTAGGGGCTCAGGAAATTCTAATGCAAATATTATGGGATTGAGTGGTGCTTACACAAAAATCCTTATTGATAATATTCCCGTAGTAACTGACGAAGGAATGGGGAATTTGGTAGACCTTACCAAATTGAATGTGAATAATGTTGAAAGAATTGAGGTCGTAAAAGGCTCAATGGGAGTAGAATATGGTAATAATGCAGTAGCTGGAGTTATCAATATTATTACAAAGAAAAATTACGCAAAGAAATTTACTGCAATTGCATCTCTTCAGGAAGAAACTGTTGGTAAAGATTATGATTGGTTTAAAAAAGGAAATGGTCGTCATATTCAATCTTTAAATTTAGGATATCGAATTAATGATAACTGGTCGGTAACTGCAGATGTTAACCATAATGATTTCCAGGGATATAAAGGTCTTTTAAATGGCTATAAATATTTCAGTGAAAGCAATGACGGGAAAAGAGGTTATGACTGGCAACCCAAAGACATGGTTACAGCAAATGGAGCTGTAAGATATAGCAAAGGAAACACAAGTTTATTTTATAAATTAAATTTCCTTTCAGAAAAAATAAATTATTATAACCCTTTAGTCATTGAAGATTATCTTGGGGAGGGAAATAGAACATATACTTCGGAAGATATTGACTACAATACTAAAAGGTGGATTCATCAATTTAATATTCAAACTAAAATAGGTAGAATCAATTATCATGGAGATTTCTCTTACCAAAGCCAGGAAAGAAAATCTCAGGATTATATTTATGATGTTCCTAACAGACAAGAGGTTTCCAGACAACCGGAAAAAACTTTTTATAAATCTGATGTACTGTATTCAAGAGGGATGTTCAGTAACTTTTTAGATAATGAAAAAATCAATTTCCAATTAGGTTACGAATTAGACAGAACAAAAGGCTTTGCAGATGCTACAACATTTGAAAGTAATAATAATGGAATCAATATTGAAAGAACTATTTTCAATTATGCCAATTTTATTTCTGCTGAATGGAATATAAATGATTGGTTATCACTACGTCCTGGAGTACGTATGGCTTTAAGCGATAAATTTGATTCTCAATATAATTATTCCGCAACAGCAAGATTCAAAACTTCAGAAAAATCAGATCTTCGTGCAGTTTTTGGTTCGGCAAACAGGTTCCCAACATACGACGAGCTATATACTTATGTAGTTGATAATAATCACGATATTAGAGGTAACGAAAATCTTACACCGGAAACAGGATATTCTGCAAGTTTATTTTGGGATTATGCATTGACAAACTCAAACAATTGGAAATTCAATTTCAGTCTTTCAGGAATGTATCTTGATGTGAAGAATAGAATTGAAGATGTCGTTATTAATAACAGCCCTTTACAAATTACTTATCTGAATGTAAATAATTACAGATCATTATTATTTGGTGGAGGTGTTAATGTAAGAAAAGGTGATTTAACATTGAATGCAGGAGTTTCAATGATAGGGATTTCTCAGGCTTTAAATTCAGGAAATCTGACATCTCCAGACGACTATAATTATTATGCAGAAGCAAATTTTGCAGCCAATTATACGCTTTCAAGTAGCAAAACATTATTTGCTCTTTATTACAAATATTCAGGTGAACAAAGAAAATATACATTGAGAACTGATGCTCAAAATCCGCAAGATCCAGGACAATATGTTTTAGGAGAAATCGGAGGATTTAATATGCTTAATTTCACTGTGAGTCAACCTTTCTTTAACAATCATTTCGAAGTTAGTTTAGGTATTAAAAACATTTTTGATGTGACAAGCGTAAGAAATACGGTACAAGCAGGTAATTCTCACAACGGACCTGCAGATCAACAGAACCTTTTCTATGGTAGAAGTTATTTTGCCAGATTAAATTATAATTTTTAATAAGAATTAAAATGAAAAAAATACTATTTTGCCTATTAATTGGTACTTCTTTTATTTCTCAGTCTTGTATTAACGACAACGAAGATCCGGTTTTGGTTACTAAATCAGATGGTGCAAGAGTTGATCCTGATGTAGGAGGACCTACGCAGCCCAATCAGGTATGGTTTGACTTAGGAACAGAAACAGAAATTCTTACCAAAAGATCCAATTGGGATTTAGGGTTTTATACTGGAAACGAATTTAAAGTAATTTTAAATTCTTCAATTATGATGGCTGCCGGAAAAATCGCCGGTGCTACCAATATTGATTTGGTAACTGAAGCAAGTGTGGCGACTCTTAAAACTCAGGTACAGGTTGCAAATTTCAATCCTTCAAATATTAATTATATCGATGATGTAAATGGTAATATTCCTTCAGGTTATACAGCCATAGAAGAAATTAAAGCTAATGATTCTGATAATGCGGTTTATCTTGTAAATATGGGTAAAGAAGTTTTTACAGGTTCGGTACCAATTGGATCAGTAGTAACAGGAGGAGATGATAGAGGTTGGATGAAAGTGCAGGTAGTGAGATCAGGAACAGGATATAAAGTAAAATACGCAGAGCTAAATTCTACTACACACAAAGAGTTATTTTTAACTAAAAATAGTACCTATAATTATAATTTCGTTAGTTTAAAAAATAATTCAGAGGTTTCTATTCAACCGGAGAAAAAGAGATGGGATATCTGTTTTACGGTTTTCACTAACACAATTACTGGAGCGGGAAGTTATATTTATGCAGATTTTGTAACATTGAATAATGTTGGTGGTGCAGCAGCTTATGAAGTAATTGTTCCTTCAACATCATCGGGAGTTGAAGCTTATACAAACTTTAAAACATCTGATATCGATCACTCTAAATTTATCACCAATGATCAGCGTGTAATTGGTTCAAATTGGAGAAATCCTGTAGGTGCAAATGGTTTAGAAGTTTACGGTGACCGTTTTTACGTGGTAAAAGATGCAGAAGGCTATTTCTTTAAACTAAGATTTACAAGAATTACCAATACAGCAGGAGAAAGAGGAAGACCTCAGTTTGAGTACAAACCTTTATAATTCAAAAATAAATCAGATAAAAATAAAAATGAAAAAATTCATCCTTGCCGCTTCTGTTTTAATGGCAGTATATTCTTGCAAAAAAGAAGTGCAAAAGCCTACAGAAAACGGAAATGAACTTGTTGCAGAAGCTCCAAAATCAAACAATAAAATTGTAACTTTAAACGGTGGAATTACTGAAATTGTTGCCGCTTTAGGTCACGAAAAAGAAATTGTAGCAACAGATGTTACCAGTACGTATCCTGAATCTTTAAAGAAATCTTCAGAAAATTTAGGTCATGTAAGATCAATTACCATTGAGCCAATCATGGCGGTTTCGCCTACATTGATTTTAGGATCAGATAAAGATATCAACCCAGAATTGATGGGTAAAATAAAAGCTTCAGGAATCAAAACTGAAACTTTCAAGCAGGAATATACAGTAGAAGGAACCAAAAAATTAATTGCTGATGTTGCAAAAGCAATAGGAAACACAGATTATCAGAAATTAAATGATAAAATTGATGCCGATTTAAAACAAGTTCAGCCTATCGCTAAAAAACCTAAAGTATTATTCATCTACGCAAGAGGAAATATGATGATGGTTGCTGGTAAAAATACACCAATGGCGGCCTTAATTAATTTGGCAGGAGGAGAAAATGCTGTGAATGATTTTGAAGATTTCAAACCTTTAACTCCGGAAGCGGTGGTAAAAGCAAATCCTGATTTATTGTTCTTCTTCTCAAGCGGATTACAGAGTTCAGGTGGAAACGAGGGTGCTTTAAAAATGCCGGGTGTTTCTCAAACCAATGCGGGTAAAAACAAAAAAATTATCGCAATGGATGGTGGTTTAGTTTCAGGTTTCGGTCCTAGACTGGGCGAGGCTGCGGTTTCATTAAATAAACTTTTAGTTGAAAGCACAAAGTAAATTATACTTTTACATGATATTAAGTACCATACTGCTCGTTTTTATAGCAGTATGGTCTTTGAATACAGGGGTTTATGATTTCGGTGATAGATCTGCGTTTGAAGTTTTATGGAAAGTAATCGTAGGAGATTCTGACTTGTCTTTAAGTGATAAATATATTGTTTGGGATGTGAGAGCATCCAGAATTGTGATGGCAATCATTATCGGAAGTATGCTTTCGGTTTCAGGGACAAGTTTGCAGGGGTTATTCAGAAATCCTTTAGCAACCGGAGATTTAATAGGATTGACGGCAGGAGCTACATTAATGGCGGCAATTACAATTGTTTTAGGAGGGCATTTCAGAGAATATCTTCCTGAGGCAGTACAATTTTCCCTTGTGGGGATTGCGGCTTTTATTGGTTCTCTTCTTGCCATGTTGCTGGTTTACAAAATCTCTACAAGCGGAGGGAAAACCAATGTGGTTATGATGCTTTTATCGGGCGTTGCCATTTCTGCGATCGGTTTTTCTATTACAGGGTTTCTGATCTATATTTCAAAAGATGAGCAATTGCGAGATCTAACCTTCTGGAATATGGGAAGTTTAGCCGCAGCAACTTGGACGAAGAATATTATTTTAGCGGTGATCTCAATTATTTCTTACACTATTCTTTTACCTAAAGGAAAGGCTTTAAATGCGATGATGTTAGGCGAAAAAGATGCACAGCATTTAGGAATTAATGTAGAAAGATTAAAAAAACAAATTGTTATCATTGTTTCATTAATGGTGGGAAGTTGCGTGGCTTTTTCCGGAACAATTGGTTTTGTAGGATTAATTGTACCTTATATTTTAAGGCTTTTATTTAAATCTAATTACAGTTTTATCTTGCCATTATCTGCCATTTTTGGGAGTGTTTTATTACTTACAGCAGATACAGTAAGCAGGAGTGTAGTAGAACCATCAGAATTACCCATCGGAATTTTAACGGCAATGATGGGAGCACCTATTTTCATTGCTATTTTGTTGAAATTTAAAAAGTCAGTATAATGATAAAAGCTCAGCAAATAAGTTATAAACATAAAGAATTTCATATTCTAAATGATGTGGATGTTTCTTTGGGCTTTGGCGAATTTTTAGCAATCGTTGGTCCAAACGGAGCGGGGAAATCAAGTCTACTGAGTGTTTTGGCAAATGAAGTGAAAACTAATCATCAAATCTTATTTAAAGATAAAAATATCAGAGACTGGAAAGTTGCCGAACTTTCCAAACATAAAGCTAAATTTTCTCAGCACAACTCCAACGATATTCCTTTGGAAGTAAAAGATGTTGTGATGATGGGACGTTACCCGTATTTCGATGCTCAACCCAAAAAGGAAGATCATGAAGCGATGAACAAAATGATGTATGAAACCGATGTTTATCATTTGAAAGACAGAGAATACAATACTTTATCGGGTGGAGAAAAACAAAGGGTGCATTTATCGAGAGTTTTAGCTCAATTGAATAATGAGATCACTCAAAAATTAGTTTTTTTGGATGAGCCTCTGAATAATTTAGATATAAAACATCAGTATAAAGCTTTAGAGATCATTAAAAATTTCACAAAGCATGAAAATTCTGCAGTGGTTGTGTTGCACGATTTGAATCTTGCCGCTCAGTACGCAGATAAAATTTTATTGATGAAATCAGGACAGGTTGCAGCATATGGTACTCCGGAAGAAGTTTTTACGGTCGAAAATATCAGCGAAGCTTACAATTTTCCATGTACTATCTGCGATCATCCGATTACTAATAACCCAATGATTATTTTCGGATAATATGGAACAAAAAGATTTAAAAATATTAGCACAAAACCTTGCCAATCCGCAAGGCGAAAAAGGTATTCAGATTGGGGAAATGATGAATGAAACCAACATCGGAATGACGTTGGAAAGCATCAAAACTCTTTTAATTGAAGATGATGAGCATATTCTTGAAATTGGTCACGGAAATGCAGCTCACGTAAAAAGTCTTTTAAGTTTAGCTCAAAACATAAAATATACAGGAATTGATATTTCTGAAACGATGCATCTTGAAGCTAAAAGATTAAATGAAACATTTAAAAATCAGGCAGAATTTGTTTTGTATGAAGGAACGAAACTGCCTTTTGAAGATAAGACCTTCGATAAAATATTCACAGTAAATACGGTTTACTTCTGGGAAAATCCGGTAGAATATTTAAATGAAATCTACAGAGTTTTAAAAAAGAACGGAACATTTGTTCTTACTTTCGGGCAGAGAGATTTCATGGAAACTCTACCTTTTACTCAATTCGATTTTACCCTTTACAATTCGGATGAAATGGAAGAAACGGTTTCTAAAAGTCTTTTTAAAAGAATGAAAATTTCTGAAAAAGAAGAAGAAATAAAAAGCAAAACCGGAGACGAATTAATCAAAAGAAATTACACAGTTTTAACCATAAAAAAATAAATAAAATGAATACAATAGTTAACGATCTGAAAGAAAAATGGGAAGCTCTGAAAGCAGAAAATCCACATATGAGAATAAGAAATGCTGCTGCAGAATTGGGTGTAAGCGAAGCAGAATTATTATTAACTAACGTAGGAGAAGAAGTAACTGTTCTGAAACCTGAATTTGCAAACATCTTAACAGAAGTTGAAAAATTAGGAAAAGTAATGGCTCTAACAAGAAATGACGAGTGTGTTCACGAAAGAAAAGGAACTTATTTAAACGGTGATTTCAGCAGTCCTCATGCACAGCTTTTTGTAGGTGAAGATATCGATTTGAGAATCTTCCAAAATCATTGGAAATTTGCTTTTGCTGTAGTTGAAGGTGATAAAAAGAGTCTTCAGTTCTTTGGAAAAGATGGTTTAGCACTTCACAAGATTTATTTAACGAAAGACAGCAATGTTGAAGCTTTTGATCCTATCGTTGCTCAGTTTAAAGCTGAAAATCAGAATGAAGTTTTCGAATTTGAAGCAATTGCTCCAAAAGCTCCTGAAAAAGAAGATTCAGAAATTGATGCTGAAGGTTTCAAAAAAGCTTGGACAGAATTGAAAGATACACACGATTTCTTTATGATGACCAGAAAATTCGGTGTTTCAAGAACTCAGGCTTTGAGATTGGCTCCGGAAGGTTATGCTAAAAAAATTGATCCTTCAAAAGTGGTAAATGTTTTGGAAGATGCTTCTGAAAAACGACTTCCGATCATGGTTTTCGTTGGAAACAGAGGAATTATCCAGATTCACACTGGAGAAGTGAAAAAAACAATGTGGCACCAACAATGGTTTAATGTAATGGATCCTGATTTCAATTTACATTTAGACGTAACAAAAATCGCTGAAGCTTGGATCGTGAAAAAACCAACTGAAGATGGTGAAGTTACGGCAATCGAAGTATTCAACAGCGAAGGCGAGTTTATCGTACAATTCTTCGGAAAAAGAAAGCCCGGAATTCCTGAACTACAAGAATGGAAAGATCTGGTAGCAGATCTTGAAAAATAAATAATTAGATGATTGGATGAAGACCGTTTTGTTTGAAGATTCAAAGCGGTCTTTTTTGTTGAACTTAAACAAAAATGTCTATCACAAATAACACTGATTCTAAATTTAGATATAATGTTGGAAAACGCAAAGACGCAAGAATTTTTTAAATTTACTTTTTAAGTCGCAAGGATTTTATCTTCGATAAAATTTAAAACTGCATATTTGCATAATTCGATTAATAAATCACTTGCTGAAAATCTTTGATTTTCTTGCGCCTTAAAAACAAAATAAAGGTGAAAACTTTGCGTCTTTGCGAAAAACCAACAAACCTACATTTGGAATACAGTCAATATAAATTTGTAATATTCTTGTTTAAAAACTTAATAAAATGAAAAATATTTTTATCGCCATATTGGTTTTAGGATTTTCTGCTTTTAAAGCGCAAAATTTTAAACCGTATCAGTTTTATAATAAAAAAGGAAAAGCCATTAAAGCTGAAAAAATGGTCAAACAGCTTGCTGATTATGATGTTGTTTTCTTTGGGGAACTTCACAATAATTCGATCGTGCACTGGCTTCAGTTAAAAGTTACAGAAGGGCTTTACGACAAAAAAAATAAGCAGATCACATTGGGTGCCGAAATGTTTGAAAGAGATAATCAGCCACAGCTTAATAAGTATCTTGCGGGTAAAATTGAAGCAAAAAGTCTGAAAGATTCTGTTCGTTTGTGGAATAATTATACCACAGATTATAAACCTTTGGTTGATTTTGCAAAAGATAAAAACCTGAATTTTATTGCAACCAATATTCCAAGAAAATATGCGTCTCAAACAGCAAAAGAAGGATTAGAATCTTTAAATAAATTGAGTGAAAAAGAAAAGTCTTACATAGCTCAATTGCCGATTAACGTAACTTTAGATACGCCCGGTTATCCTGAAATGAAAAAAATGATGGGCGATCATGCAGAAGGAACGAAGGTGATGAACTTTATTTCGGCTCAGGCAACGAAAGATGCAACAATGGCGGAATCTATTCTAAATAATCTACAGCCAGGAAAAACATTTATTCATTATAACGGAAATTTCCACAGCAAAGAATTCGGCGGAATTTATTGGTATATCAAACAGAAAAACCCAAATCTGAAAATGGCGGTGATCTCTGTTTTTGAATCTGAAGATGATGAATTAAAAATTCCTGAAAAAGAATATATTCCTACAGATTTTAATCTGATTATTCCGGCGGATATGACCAAGACTTATTAGGTTTAAAGAATTAAGTAAAAAGGAAAAAGTAAAAAGGAAAAAGAGTCAAGTTGGTGTTCAAAGAAAATCTTTGATTTTTAAAACTAATGTATTCTTTTATACATTTTAAAATTAAAACTCTAAAGTGACTAATCTGTTAAAAAGTATACCACGGATCAAACCGATCGTCACAGATTTTTTTATCTGCTGAATTTGCTGAATCTGCGTGAGAAAAAATAAACGAAATACATATCAATAGGAACGGGCTCTAGCCCGTTTTTTATGTAAAAAATTCATCGGCTTCAGCCAAAACTTAAAAAACATCCTTTATCTTTGTTCAACATTCCTTTAAAAATGAAAAAAATCTCCATACTCTTCATACTTTTTATCAGTTTCATCAATGCTCAAAAGTTGACTCCCAACGAAATTTCCCTTATTAATCAAGGCGATGTCAATTCAGCTCTACCAATTTATCAGACTACCGATGTTCATCAACATAAAACTTTACTGAACCCTTCTACCGAGATCGATCCGCTTGACAAAAACACGGCAACTTTGGTCAAAAGAATGGAGAAATCACTTCTTTCAACTGATGGTGGAGTAGGAATTGCTGCTCCGCAAGTAGGAATCAACAGAAAAATAATTTGGGTACAGCGTTTTGACAAAGCAGGCGAACCTTTGGAATATTTCATTAATCCGGTGATTACCTGGAGGTCAGAATTACAGAATCTTGGTCCGGAAGGCGATTTATCTATTCCCGATTTTAGAGATCAGTTTTACAGAAGTAAAGTCATTCAACTGGAATATGTTGATCTGAAAGGTCAGAAATTCTCAGAAATGGTTGAGGGTTTTACGGCAGTTATTTTCCAGCACGAAATTGACCATCTTTTCGGAATTTTAATTTCAGATAAAAAGAAAAAAGAAGAGAATGATTCTTATCTAAAAGTAGATGCCTTTAAGAAAAGTGATTCTGTGGGAAGATAAACGATAAGGTTCTACATTGTCTATAAATTACAAATTTTGTTTTATGTAAACCACTCTTTCAAAATAGTAAACAATGATTTTCGGTAATTATTTTTAAGTTTAAATTTTTCACCATTAAAATCAATAGAAGGGAGAAGAGGACTTTTAATACCAAATGGTCCTGTACCTTGTTTATTATAATAAAATTCTTTCTCTTCATCTGAATAACGACCTGCACAATCCAAACGGAAAATTGTTTTATTTTTATAAACAGATTCAACAGAAATATCAATCCAAACAGGTACTTTACCTTTTCTGCACAAAAGCTCTACAACTTCATTTTCATCAATTAAATTGATCATTTTACCATTATCCTCAGGATATATATCAAATTCTGTAAGAGTTGGATCATCAAAAGAAATATTTAGATCAGCGGAATATTTAAAACCAGTAGGAAGTTTATTTGTCACATATATTTTAGCAAAATCATATGAGGATTTTGAAGATTTTCTTAATAGTTTTAAAAATTCATCTTTTGTCATTTAATAAATGCTATGATATAAGAGGATATTTTTTGTTTTTATCATTGTTTTTCGAGAACAGTGATCAATATGAAAGTTCTTTTGAATTATTTTTATAGCCAAAATTTTTGAATTAAGAAAAATAGATCCTTTGGGAAGATAAACCGATTTATTTGTTGATATCTTCAATCATTTTGATGATTTCTAAAAAATCGTTTTCTTTTTTGAAAGCTTTTATTTTGTCAACAATTTCTGGATAATCTTTAAAAAGAATATAAAGATCTTCTTTTGCTTTTTCGTATTTCTTTTCTTTCATTCTGATTCTGAAAGGATAAGCGTAGAGTTTTTTGTCAGCATCATTAGCATCCTGAAATACAAAATTAGGATAATCTTCTAACGTTCTTGCAATTGCATTATATCCTCTGATTGACGTAAAATAAATATTGAATTTTCCTTCTGAAACAACTTCTCCAAATGTCTCTGTAATTTTTGTCGGGGTTCCAACTAGTGCATAATTGTCAGCGTAAGCTTTGAAATTATACAAAGGAACAAACTTCAAGTTTTCAGCAGAAAAGCTTGTAATATCATTGGGAGTATATTTTGTGGGTTTTTCTTTTTCATCTGATCTGAAATGTAATTTATCATTTTGGCTGGGATACCATTTTATTTGTCCATTCAGTTGAGATAAATCTTTAAGAATTACTTTACCGTTAACAAATTCTGTGGCAAATGGATAGTTTTGTCCGTAAGAGAAAAGCGCAGACAGAAGTAAGCCTAAACTTAAAATATATTTCATGATTTTAATGTTTTGAAAAATTTTAGAGTCAAAAATAAGAAAATAATTCTTTTATTGAGTGAATTAGTACTTGTCAATAAGAAATATTCCTGTCAAAATTCAAGATTATATTTTTTATAAACAAAAAAAATCTGCTTCCTATTTCGAAACAGATTTTATATTTTGATTTTTGATAACTTTTAGTTATTCGTCACCGTAAGTTTCACCTCAATATTATTTCTTGTGGCATTAGAATAAGGACAAATCTGATGCGCTTTTTCAGTCAATTCATGAGCTTCTTCAATAGAAACTTCAGGAATATTAACTTCTAATTCTACCGCTAATCCAAATCCGCCATTTTCAATCTGACCAATACTTACATCAGCTGTTACCGTAGTTTCGCCGGTTTTTATTTTAGATTTATTGATTACTAAATTTAAAGCACTGTCGAAGCATGCAGAATATCCGGCTGCGAAAAGCATTTCAGGGTTTGTGAAGTCGTCATTGGCCCCGCCTAAAGCTTTTGGCATTCTTACCTCAAGATCAAGAATTCCGTTTTCGCTTTTTACTTGTCCGTTTCTTCCGCCTTTTGCGGTCACTTTTGTGGTGTATAATGTTTTCATTGATTGTCTATTTTGTTTAATATTTTTTTTACGCTGTTGCTGAGTTCCGCCCAATCTTCTTTAGAAACTCCAACTTTTTGATGCATTTTAGCAGGAATTTCACAAGCTTTTTGCTGCAACGCTTTTCCGGATTCTGAAATAAAAACCTGAACAACTCTTTCATCTTCTTTCTTCCGCTTTCTCATGATAAATCCTTTTGCTTCCAGCCTTTTCAAAAGAGGAGTTAGAGTTCCGCTGTCTAAATAAAGCTTTTCACCAATATTGTTTACAGCAAGACCATCATTTTCCCACAAAGTCATCATCACAAGATATTGTGGATAGGTAATATCCAGCTCATCAAGAAGAGGACGATAAAGACCTGTAATCTGTTTTGCGATCACGTATAGCGGAAAGCAAATTTGATTTTCTAATTTTAAAGATTCTGAATTTTCCATAAGTGCGAAAGTGAAGTTGACGAATTGTTATTTTTTGATGATAAATTCCTCCATAGGAATTCTGACTTTTTTCATCGAAGCCATCCAGTCATTATCCTGGTCTCTGTAACCAAGATACAGCAAACTTACACTTTTCAAACCTAATTCTTTAAGCCCTAAAATTTCATCTACAACTTCATTGCTAAAACCTTCCGCAGGAGTAGAATCTATTTTCAGCTCTGCAGCTTGTGCCATCGCTAAACCTAATGCAATATAAGTTTGGCGCGCCGTATGTGCAAAATGTTGTTCCGGAGTTTGTGCGTTGTACATGTCTTTTATCTTATCGGTATAACTTCCAAAGCGACCTCTCGGCAAATCTCTTTCATCTGTAGTATAATCATATACTTTATCGATTTTTTCGTTAGAATAGCTATCCCAAGCTGCAAAAACCAATACATGAGAAGAATCTCTCATCACTTCCGGATTAAGCGCTCCTTCTACCATTTTATTTTTTAAATCCTGATTTTCTACAACGATTACTCTGAAAGGCTGTAACCCTGAAGAAGTAGGCGCTAATCTTGCTGCTTCTAAAATTTTATTTAAATCTTCCTGAGAAACTTTTTTTTCCGGATTGTAAGCTTTTACTGCGTGTCTCCAGTTTAAATTTTCTATTAATGACATTTTTTTTGTTTTAAAATTATAGGACAAAGGTATGGTAAAATTAAATTGCACACAATTTAATTTTGAGAAATATATTTTAGATGAAATCTATTAACCAAATCTTAATCCCTACTTAAATCTGTTTTTAATCTATCAATAACCATTAATATGATTTTTTTAACCTTTTTGAATTTCGGTATTTCTTAAAAAAACACGACATTTGTAGACGCAAAATTCAGAGGTGTTTCATGGTTGTTAAAAATGATGAATGCAAAACCTGAAGATTAAATATTTAAAATTCTACTAATGAAAATATCAAGCAACTGGCTGAAAGACTACATCAAAACAGAACTGAAAACCGAAAGAATCGGTGAATTTCTTACCGATATTGGTCTTGAAGTGGAGGGAATCGATAAGTTTGAAAGTGTAAAGGGAAGTCTTGAAGGCATCGTTGTAGGAAAAGTTTTGACTTGTGAAAAACATCCGAATGCAGATAAATTAAACAAAACCACAGTAGATGTAGGAAACGGAAAAGTTTTAAATATCGTTTGTGGGGCTCCGAATGTTGCAGAAGGACAAACTGTTCCTGTTGCAGTAGTGGGAACTAAAATTTATGCTAAAGACGGAAGCTTTTTCGAAATTAAAGAAGCAAAGATCAGAGGTGAGGTTTCTCAAGGAATGATCTGCGCAGAAGACGAATTAGGTTTGAGCGACGATCACGGCGGAATTATGGTTTTAGACGAAATCAAATATGAAGTAGGAAAAAACTTTGCCGATTATTTCGAATTAACGAATGACGAAGTTCTTGAAATTGGTTTAACGCCAAACAGAACCGATGCAATGTCGCATTATGGGGTTGCAAGAGATTTACATGCATTCCTTTCAACAAACCAGCAAAAATCTGAGTTTGAAAAAGTATCTTCTGTTGCCTTAAATAATGAAGGTTCGCACAACTTTACACTTGAAGTTGAAGATACTGAATTAACACCAAGATACATCGGTGCAGTAATCGAAAACGTAAAAGTTGCAGATTCTCCGGCTTGGTTAAAAGACAGATTAAAAGCTATCGGTTTAAGCCCAATTAACAATATTGTAGATATTACCAATTATATTCTTCACGGTTTCGGTCAGCCGCTTCACGCTTTCGATGCAGACAAAATTGCAGACAAAAAAGTGAAAGTAGGAACTGTTGCAGAAGGAACAAAATTTACGACTTTGGATGGTGTTGAAAGAACATTAAACGGTTCTGAAATCATCATTAAAGACGGACAAGATAATCCGATGTGTATTGCCGGAGTTTTCGGTGGTGCCAATTCCGGAGCTTCTAGCGAGACAAAAACTATTTTCCTGGAAAGTGCTTATTTCAATCCGGTTGCGGTAAGAAAAGGAGCTAAATTCCATGGCTTGAATACTGATGCTTCTTTCAGATTTGAAAGAGGAGTGGATCCTAATATTACAAGAACTGCGATTACTCATGCCATCAAATTGATTGAAGAATTAGCTGAAGGAAAGTTGACAGGAGAGTTATTGGAAGAATATCCTAAGAAAATTGAGGATAATTATATCATCATCAGATTTTCAAAAATCGAACAGATTTTAGGAACAAAAATTCACAGAGAAAAAGTAAAAGAAATTTTAAAGGCGCTGGAAATTCAGGTTTTAAATGATATCCAAAATGGTTTTGAAATCTCTGTTCCTGCTTACAGAGCAGATGTAACAAGAGAAATCGATGTTATCGAAGAGATTTTAAGAATCTACGGGTACAACAAGATCGACGCTCCGCAAAAAATTTCATTTACTCCTGTAAAATTAAGTGCAAACGATCAGGATGAATTGGAAAATTCTTGGGCAAGAACTTTACAGAGTTTAGGTTTCAACGAAGTAATGAACAATTCATTAACTTCTGTAAAAGATGAAACTGATGCTGTGAAATTATTAAACCCTTTAAGCGGAGATTTGGCATTTATGAGGAAGTCTTTATTGGAAGGACTTTTGCAGAATGCGGTTTACAATATCAACAGAAAAAATCAGGATATCAAATTTTTCGAATTCGGAAAAATCTACCACAAAAGAGAGAAGTACGAAGAAAGAAAACAGTTGGCTATTTTGGTTTCAGGAAGAAATGTTGCTGAAAACTGGTTACAGCCAAAATCTGCTACAGATTTCTACAACCTGAAAGCTTATGTGAAAGTTTTGCTTGAAAGATTAGCGATCGATTATAAAGAAATTGCTTTGTCTGACGAAAGATTTTCAGATGCAATTGAATACAAATCTGAAGATAAAACTTTGGTGAGAATCGGAAAAGTAGCGCCTCAAATGCTGAAAGATTTTGATGTAGACCAAGAATGTTTCTATGCAGAAATCGAGCTTGAATTTGCTCAGGAATTACGTTCTAAAAACGAATTGAAGTTTAAAGATATTCCTAAATTTAATAAAATCAGAAGAGATTTAGCTTTATTGATTGACAAGAATATTTCTTATCAGGAATTGTATCAAACGGCTAAAAAGAATAAATCTCCATTCATTAAAAACATTAATCTTTTTGATGTTTATGAAGGGAAAAATCTTCCTGAAGGTAAGAAATCTTACGCAATGAGTTTTGAATTGTTAAACGAAGAAAAAACTCTGGAAGAAAAAGAAATTTCTCACGTAATGGATTCTTTAATTAAATCTTTCCAAAAAGAATTTAATGCTGAGTTGAGATCATAAAAGAAAATATTATATATTGGAAGCGGACATTTGTCCGCTTTTTTTGTTTTAAAAATAATACGACATTAATATGAAATCATTTATAGCTCTTGTTTTTCTGCTTGTTTACACTTCTTTTCATTGTCAAAATAATGAATTGACCAATAAGAAATTAATCAGCTATTATGAAGCCGTAAATTCGGCAGAAGATAAGATTGCGACTAATGAGTTAGACAGTGCAGATTTTTATTATCAGAAGACGTTTAAAACTTTTAAAGAACCTCATGCGAATGATTTGTATAATCATATGAAAGTTCTTCTGAATAAGAAGGATTACGAAAATGCTTTTAAACATTATCAGTCTTTAGATTGTATGAAATATAAATTTGAAGAAAATTTTCTTTCATCTCATTTTCCCAATATTGAACAATACAAAAAGCTAAAATGTAAAAATAAGTTTGATAATAGCTACCGAAAAGAGCTTGATTCTTTATTTACGATTGATCAGCATTACAGAAAACTTTCCGGTGGAAATTATGCAAAATTTAAAAAGGAAATTACCAAGAATGACAGCATTGCGAGTACGAAACTTTTAAGTTTGATTCAGAAAAGAGGATTCCCGAATGAATATGATTTAGGTTTAAGCTCCGCCAATCTAGTTTTTTTTCAAAATTTTTATTTTATTATTTGGCATCAATTGGCAACTAATCTTTACAGTCCGCAAGTTGTCAATTTTTCAGACGAAATTGTAAAAGCATTAAACAAAGGAAAGATTACTCCGGAAAACGCCGCTTTTCTTTTAGATTTAAACAACGGAACTCAGAATTATTCTAGTGGGCATTTCGATATAGTTCAAATTTTTAAAAATGAAGGTAATCCTGACCGACCTCATGATAAAGCAGAAGAAATGCTTGAAAAAGCAGATTGTTGCTATGTGCATCAATGGTTTTATCCTGAAAAAAGAGGAGAAAAAGGAAATGCTTTGGTGAAAGATATAGACAGAAGACGAAAGAGTATAGGAATGAGTACTTTAGATCAGAGTTTGAGAAAAAAAGTTTTTCTATTGACGAATAAAGAATATAAAATGAGACATGCCAATCTTATCGGTATGAATTTTCAGAATGATGAGGATGCCGAAAATCTTAAAAAACATTTTATTAAAATTAAATAACTTAAAAATACATTTAACATAAATCTGTTTTTTAGAAATAAAGTATTAATAATTTCCGTAAATTTGAATTAAATCAAAAAGTAAAATGAAAAATCTTTTTTTAAGTATATGCACAGTTGCCGTTTTGGCATCTTGCGGAACAATGAAAAACGCATCTTCATCAAAAGTTGGAAAAGCGCAACCATCAATCGCCAATACAAAATGGACTTTAGCGGATAACGTGAAAGGACAGGTTCCTACTTTGGTTATAGAAGGTTCAAAGATTAACGGAAATGCCGGATGTAACAGATATTTTGGTGGTATAACCATGGAAACAGCATCAGGGAAATTTGAAGCTTCACAAATGGGTTCTACAAAAATGGCTTGTGCAAATATGAGTGTTGAGCAAAACTTCCTGGATATGCTTAATAAAGCTAATAAATATGTAGTTTCAGGAACTACTTTAGAATTGTATCAGGATAATTTGTTGCTTTTAAAATTCAACAAATCTGAATAAAAATAAAAAAGGAACTCAAATTTTGAGTTCCTTTTTTTATAAGTGGTTTTTTTTAATCTTCCTCTTCTTCGTCGTACTTAGCCAACTCTTCGTCGCACCATTTGAACGCTGCTTCAACTACTTTAGTAGCTTCGTCTGCCATAGTTTCTTCATCGTCACCTTCCAAATCATCAAGCCATTCTACTTCTTCCTCTTCAACGTTTAAGATGAATCTTGGATATTCTGTATGTACTACGAATAAATCTTCAGGAAATTCCGAATTATCTGCTAATAAAAACTTTGGTAATTTCATTTTTTTTAATGTTTTAACTTTAAATCAAAGATAATAAAATTATTGGTATTTGTTCTTGTCGATTTTAATTTTTTGTGAAACTTTATAATAGGTTAAGGTTGTTTTTTTTAAGGTATCAGAAGTTTTAAATGTTACCTCTAAATTCGAATTTACCGTACTTATTAATTCTGCAACCTGTACTTTCTCAAGATCTTTCATCGTTTCTAAATAGAATTTTAAAGGAACCTTATCCAAACGTTCTGTCTGTAGATAATGAGCAACTTCTTTCCTGTTTTCAATATAATTTCCCTTAGAAAGCCATGTGAAAAACATACCTGATATAATACTTAAAAATCCGATACCATATACTTTAAAATCAAATAGTTGAAATAGTTTCTTAAAATAAACCAACCAGAGTGGAAAACTAAAAGGAGCTAATAATCTGTAACCAATAGGATCTACAGGATAAAAATACTGAATAAAGAATGAACAAATAATTCCAAAAAATCCTGTAAAAACAAAGAAAAATTCTGTGTTGGAGAGTCTATATTTTATAAACAAAAACATCATCAATAGGATATTCAAAACTCCTAACCCGTAAATTCCGTAGTTAATTGTTCTACCTCCCGGATCTGAAATATGTATAAATGGATTAAAAGTAGTAGAAAGCCCTTGGAATAATTCAGTTAAAAGTTTAGAAGTTGGATATAAACCTATTTCCAAGGATTGTTTAATGTAATCTTCGTTAAAATAATCAATAAATAAAAACTTATACAGAATAATATAGATGGCTGAAATAATACCTGAAAATAAAAATAAACGTCCGTAAGAACGCTTAATGAAGAATAATCCATAAAGACCTACTGCTCCCATAATAAATAATGCACTGTATCTGATATTATAAAGAAGGATTAAGCTTAAAGAAAGATAAAAAACAGCTTTCCAACCTTTAAGATTTTCTTTAATAATTGTATCGGCTACAAAAAGGAAAACTAATACAAATGGGAGAATGAGTGCTTCACTTAAAGTTGCTGCAAAAATCGAAACAAAGCTGAAAAGTGCAACCAAAATGGTAGATTCTCGGGAATAAAAATTCTTTTTCCATGAGAAAAAAACAATAAAAAGCATTGCCAGAATTCCTACGATTTTACTTGCCCAAAATTCATCAGTTCCTAAAAAAGTAAAGATTTTAATGCTTAAAGGATATCCTAAAGGAGTAAGGGTATTATCAATCTCAGGAAGCACATTAGCAAATTTCATATAGCGAATAGAATCGGGACTTACTCTTCCTTTTTCATTGAGTAAAAAACGTAAAATGGTCACCATTACTGTAATGATGACCAATATTATCTGAATGTTTTTTTCTTTAAATTTTATCAAGATTGCAGTTATTAGGTTATAGATTACGGCTTTTTAACAATCCAAATTTATAACTTATAACTCACAAATTAAATTTTATTTTGCAAACATTTTTGCTACTTTCTCAGCTTTTTTACTTTCAGAATAATCATAGAAACCTTCTCCTGATTTTACTCCTAATTTTCCAGCCATTACCATGTTTACCAATAACGGGTTTGGTGCATATTTAGGATTTTTGAAACCATCGTACATCACGTTTAAGATTGCTAAACAAACATCAAGACCGATAAAATCTGCCAATTGAAGTGGTCCCATTGGATGAGCCATTCCTAATTTCATCACGGTATCAATTTCTTCAACTCCGGCAACACCGTTGTATAAAGTTTCGATAGATTCGTTAATCATCGGCATCAAAATTCTGTTGGCAACAAAACCAGGGTAATCATTTACTTCTACAGGAACTTTTCCTAAAGTTTTGCTCATTTCATAAATAGAGTCAAAAGTTTCTTTTGAAGTAGAGTAGCCTTTGATGATTTCTACCAGTTTCATAATAGGAACCGGGTTCATAAAGTGCATTCCGATTACTTTGTCTGCTCTTTTGGTAGCGGCAGCAATTTTAGTAATAGAAATAGATGAAGTATTGGTAGATAAAATGCAGTTTTCCGGAGCAAACTCATCCATCTGAGCAAAAATCTTTAATTTTAAATCTTGATTTTCAGTTGCAGCTTCCACTACCAAATCTGCGTTGGTCACCGCATCTTTTAGCTGAGTGAAAGTGGTGATGTTTCCTAAAGTTTCTGCTTTTTCTTCTTCTGTAAGGTTTCCCTTTGCAATGATTCTGTCAAGGTTTGTAGTAATAGTTTTCAATCCTTTGTCTAAAGCTTCCTGAGAAACGTCTACTAAATTTACACTAAAACCGCTTTGTGCGAATGTATGTGCAATACCATTTCCCATGGTTCCCGCTCCGATAACGACAATGTTTTTGATCATTTTAAATTTTCTTTTTTATATATAGTTAGATTATTTAATGTACTTAATTTTTCTTTTTTAATTATTGTCCGACTGTTAAAATCTACAATTCCGTCACTGTTTTCATTTCGGGATTTATTCTGAGAATTGATCGTCGCTTCAAGTCCTTTTATAAACTTTGCTTTTTTGCTTTTTGAGAGTGCATCAATTCCGATGAACAATTTATATTCACCTTCTCTTCCCAAACGTGACTGTCGGTATATCTCCAGAGTGTTTTTTTTACCTTGAAAACTGTTGATATAATTCATTACAGGAGCGTTTGAAGGCGTTCCGCAACAAATGCTGTTGTAGCCTATTTCAATGTAATTTTCACTTTTCTGAGCAAAGAAAAATGCACAACTGAATACTGCTATTGTTAAAATTATTTTTTTCATTTTAATGGTTTTAAAATTAAGCTTTAAATTTTACTTATTAAAATGATCCCAAACTGCTTTTGAAATGTCTGAAATCATCTTACAATTCACCTCGTCTGTCTCGGTAGAATTGCTAATAAATACTACTATTGCATAATGCTTGCCATTTGGTAAGGTAACAATTCCCGAGTCATTTTCTGCGATTGTTAAGTCTCCATCTTTCCCTGAAGAACCCGTTTTGTGGGCTATAGATTGTTTAGGTAGCTGTTCTTTCAGTTTATTTCCTCCGGTAGATGTGTTCAGCATGATATCATATAAAAACTTTGTAGATTTTTCAGACAAAATTTTACCATCGTAGAATTTTTTATAAAGTTGGCTCAAAGAATTGGTTGTGGTATAATTTTCATACAAATATTTTGCTCCTTTGTGCATTTGCTCTTCATTATGTTTAATCTGGAAATCTTTCACTCCTTTAGAATCCATGAATTTTTGAACAACTTGCGTACCTCCGATTAACCTTAATAATACATCACAACCATTGTTATCGCTCCATGCAACGGTATAATTAATGATTTCACTTAAAGAAAGTTCCACATTTCCGTTAGGATATTTTTCCCGAATCGGCGACCATGTATTTTCCAGCAAATCGCTTTTTTTAATTAAAATTTTCTGGTCTAATGAAAGTTTTCCCTTATCTACTAAATCGAGAACTGCAGCTGCAATATGAAACTTAAAAACACTAAGCATTGGAAGTTTTGTAGTTGCATTTTTATTGTATTTAAAACCATCTTCAAAACCTAAAACAGAAACTCCGACAGTTGCTTTTTTACCTTTAATAATTGAATCGACTTTTTGTGCTAAAACAGATTTCTGAGCAAAAGTAAATACTGAAATCAATAGAAAAAGAAGTGCTGTTTTTTTCATAATATTCTGTTTAAAAACAAATCCCTTTTAGACAATAAAAGGGATTTGCAATTTAAGATTTTTTACTATTTTAAACTTAAAATAATTTACTTATTTGAATTTGTATCCTAGTCCGATGCCTGGTTTCCAGCTTCCGTTATCTGTCGAAGTTTTGGTGTTGTAATAGAAAGGGATTTGTAATACAATTTTTTTATAGATTACCGCAAAACCAATTCCTAAAGTCGGCATTATTGTACTGTTTTGGGTTCCGGACGACTGATCTTGTTTTATTCTCAGAGAAGGAAGCATCCCCATCATCAGTTTGGTGTTTTTGTATGTGAAATTTATGTTGGGACCTGTAAAGTTTAGAAAAGCGCCGTGATCAACATATCCTGCAACTGCAATTCCATCAAAAAAAGAAATATTTAATTTTGAATCTTTCTCCTGAGAAAAATAAAGACCGGAGATGAGAATTCCGAACCCGTAAAAAAGTTTTTTCATGATAAATCATTTAATCAAAGCACAAAATTAGCCTGACTAAATGCTTTTTTAGGATCGATGTAATAAAGCGGTGAGATTTTGCAGTGAAAATAAAAAGGTTTGAAATATCTCTACTTTCCGAACATTTCCATTAAAGAATTTTTATAAGTATCACCAATCTGAAGTTTTAAAAACTGGTCAGATTCATTGGAAATCGTTGTGATTATTTCGTTGGTTGACAAAACTTTTACAGATGATAAAGCAATAATTTCTTTCTTATTTACCTGTGCAAAATCTTTTGAAGGAAGCATTTCCAGAAGAGATTTGAAATTGAGATTTTTTAGAACAATCGTCGTTCCGTCTTTCAGAATAATGTCTTTATCACGACTGTCGATCTCAGAGGTTTTAATATAAGCGATCTGTTCAGTGAAGATCGTGGATTTACCAATGTTGGTATTCCATTCGATGAACTCTTTTTTCTGACTGTTGTTTAAAAGATCTGCCGCTTTTTCAAACGCCTGAATCAGTCTTTCTTTTTTGATCGGTTTTCTTACATAATCTACCACATTCAGATCAAAAGCTTCTGCAGCATATTCTTTGTAAGCCGTTGTAAAAATGATTTTTTTTGAATCGGAAATCAATTCGGCAACCTGCAGACCGGTCATTCCCGGCATTTCTATATCTAAAATACAGAGATTGCAGTCTATATTTTTTATTTCGTTGAGGAAGATTTTAGGGTCGTTGAAAGCTTTTACAACTTCTACATTTTCAATCTGTTCGCATAAAAGTTTCAGGTAGCTTATCGCCAACAATTCATCATCAAGAATAACGCATTTTATCATAGAATTCTCCTAAATTGATTGTTAATTCTGCGGTGAAGATACCGTTTTTTGAACTCTTTTGAAGTGAATAAAAATTGGCGTAGATCATTTTTAATCTTTGATCTAAAGACTGACTTCCAAAACCACTGTGATCTTTGTGCAGTACATTTTTAAGCGAAGCTTTGTTACTCACTTTCATAGAAAAAATGCCGCCTTCAAGTTCCAATACAATGGAAATAAAAGAATCTGAAGCCAGAAAATCGGTATGTTTAAAAGCGTTTTCAATTAAGTCAACAGAAAGCAACGGAGCAAATATTTTTTCTTCAAAAACAGCATCTGATTTGTCAATTTTAGATTTAATTCTAAAATCAAAAAGCGGATTGATCTTAATTTTATTAATTTCAATAAGGCTTAAGGCAAAACTTAATTCTTCTTTTGGACTTACAAATTTGTTGTTGCTTTCGTACAGAATATAGTCGAGAACATTGGCAAGTTTGTCAAGCGACATATACGTTTGATAAGCATGAGACTGTACAGAATTGAGAATATTTTTAAATAAATGTGGATTGAGCTTGGTTCCTATATGTTCCAGCTGAAACTCATTCAGTTTATGCTCAATGAGTTTATTGCTTTCAGAAAGTTTTACGTTTCTGTTTTTTAATCGCTGATTTTGACTGAAAAGATAAATACTTACCGTAAGAAAAAAGAAAATAGCAAATACTCCAAAGAAGATCAGATAATCATGAATCATGTAGTAATTGCCATCCATTTTAAGTGAAATATTTAGATGAAATTTATTTCTTTCAAATAGTTAAAACTAAGACTTGATAATTTTAATTGCCACGAATGCACGAATAATAATTAATGAGAATTTGTTTATTCGTGGCTAAAAAATATTTTATTTAAGCTTTTTCAAAGAATTAAGAACTGCTTTTTCCTCACACTTTTCAAAAGTGATTTCGTATGAAGGATTTTTCTCAGGATAAGTGATCACATAATCCGGGCAAGGTTTTTTCTGAGCGTGACTTCTTTCAAAATCTATTTTACCTAAAGTAATAATACTATCTTTTAAAAACTTTTCGTCAACTTTTAAAGTCTTCATTTCGTTTTTAAAATTTTCAGAATACTCAAAATCTTTTGAAAGAGTTTCAGCTATTACACGGCTGTTTGGTAAATAACCGCTGCAGCTTGCTCCTTTTGCATTAAGTACAAAAAATACGATGATAAGTCCGGGAATAAGCCCGATCAAAAAGAATTTTATTTTCTTCATACGTTGATTTTACAATCTATAATTGATGAATGATCATTGATAAATGATGATCGATTCTTTGTTTTCGAAAAATTTATTAGAATATTAAAAGATTGATGTCGTGATACGTAAGTCCGAAACGGTCGCAGATCACTTTTTTGGTATGTCTGCCTTTGTACATATACAAACTCTGCTTCATTTCGTTTTTGCGGATCAGCATGTTTTCAAAACCACCTTCCAGATCGTAGTTCAAAATATAGGATAGGAAGAAATTAGAGATTGCTTTTGTTGTTGTTCTCGGCATTTTTGACGTAAGATTCGGTAATCCGCAGTGAATAACGCCGTGTTTGATGATGTAAGGATCATCCATTGTGGTCAACTCAGAAGTTTCGATGGCTTTTCCGTTATCGATAACGATGTCGATGATGACGCTGCCTTTTTTCATTTTCATTACCATATCTTCGGTAACGATGGGTTGCATATTGAGTCTTGGTAAAGCGCCGATTACAACGTCGGCTCTTCTTAAACTTTTGCTTAATTCTTTAGGATCGATGATCGATGTTGGAACTCTGCTGTCTACCAAAGTGTGAAGCCTTCTCAGTTTTGAGAGTGAATTGTCAAAAACTTTTACACTTGCTCCTAAACCGATCGCTGCTTTTGTAGCAAATTCTCCAACGATTCCAGCTCCTAAAACCACAACTTCTGTAGGTCTTACTCCGGTGATTCCACCAAGCATTAAACCGTTTGATAAGGCTAATAATTCTGAAGCGTATAAAATAGAAACAGAACCAGCAATTTCTCCGATCAGTCTTACTAACGCAAGTTGCTTGTATTCATCTGCAATAAATTCAAATGCAATGGCATTGATTTTTTTCTCAGCAATTTTTGTGAAATAATCTTTATCTCTTAAATTGATCTGAAGCGCAGAAACTAAGTACGTATTAGGCTTGAAATAATCAATTTCCTCTTCTGTAGGAGGATTGATTTTTAAAACCAAATCCTGAGAAAATGCTTCTTTAGCATCCTGAGTAATTCTTGCTCCTGATTCTGAGTACTGTAAATCTGTGAAAAATGAGCCTTGTCCTGCACCAGATTCAATGATGATTTCGTGACCGTTTTCTACCAAAACCTGTACTGCATCGGGCGTTATGCACGTTCTTCTTTCGTTAAGACAGGTCTCTTTAGGGATTCCTATGCTAAACTGTTTCCCTTTTTTAATAACTTCCAGCTTCTCTTCCTTCGGAATTAATTCTTCCTCTGAAAAAGGAGTAAAAATATTTGTAGTACTCATTTTTGTTTAATTATGACTTACAGATTTTTTTTATTACAATCGATTTCTATAAGCAAAGATATAATATTTAATCGAATGTAATTTCTCTGTTTTCTCCGGTATTATTGATGCTCATCGAGTGATAATTTAACCCGTAAAGTTCGTCTTCATATACTTCTGGCCATTCTATAATGCACAAAAATGCATTGTCAAGATATTCTTCAATACCAATATCATATACTTCTTCTATATTTTTTAAACGATACAGATCGAAATGATAAATTTTTCCTTTTGGCGAACTGTATTCATTTACAATCGAATAAGTAGGAGAGTTTACTTCATCTTTACTGCCTAAGTTTTTAAGCAGAAATTGAGAAAACGTCGTTTTACCTGCTCCCAAATTTCCTTTTAATAAAAGAATATTATATTTCAGCTCAGGTAAAATTGAGTCTACGACTTTTTGCCAGTCTTCTATTTTTTCTATATTAAATTGCATAAGCAAAGATAATTAATTGTACTAAATTTTTAATTCCCAAAACATGAGATTTGATTGGAGATTTTGAAATGTTGAACATACTAAACTTTCAAAAAAGTGTAAACTATCAACTAAAATTAAAAGTTTTATTTTACTTTAAACTCAAAATCCACTGGTAGAGATTATCTGTCCAGTTTTCAAGATGTCCTTTTCCAATTCCTAAGCCAAAACCGTGACCTCCCTTTGGGAAAATATGCATTTCTACCCCTACTTTCTCTTTCTGCAAGGCTTCATAAAAGACAATACTGTTTCTCACAGGCACTGTTTCATCATCTGAAGAATGAATTAAAAATGTGGGCGGAGTCTTACTGTTAATATGTAGTTCGTTGGAATAATTATTTACAAGATCTTGACTTGGATGTAGTCCTAATAAATTTTCCCTTGAGCCTTGATGTCCAAATGCTGAATTCATAGTAATCACAGGATATACTAAAATCATAAAATCTGGTCTTGCGCTGATTGATTCAATTTCTGATTTTGGCAATTTGTCTTCACTGTCAAAATGAGTTCCCAATGTTGAAGCAAGATGACCTCCCGCTGAAAAACCCATAATTCCAATTTGGTTTTCAGCGATATTCCATTTTTTAGCGTTAGTTCTTACAATTCTTATGGCTCGTTTGGCGTCTTGCAATGGAGCTTCGCTTGGAATAATTAATGATTTTGATACAGGAAGTCTGTATTTTAAGACAAATGCTGCAATACCTTTAGAATTAAACCATTTAGCAATATCAGTACCTTCACCATCGTAAGCTAAACCTCGATAACCACCTCCTGGACAAATAACTACTGCTTTGCCAGTTGCGATTTTTTTGGAAGGTAAATAAATTTCTAACGTAGGTTTTTGAACGTTTTCAATCCACAAAATAGTTGTTTCACTTGAAGTTTCTTTTTCCTGAGTCGGTTTTTGATTTGGAATCTGTTCGCCCCAAAGTGGAACTATTTCCTGACTGTGAAATATAGCAAATGATGAAAGTAATAAGCTAAGCGAAAGAATTTTTTTCATTGCTGAAATTTTTATTTAATTGTTTTCAAATTTAAGGTAAATTGGGATTCTAATTTGTCATTCTGAAAGAATCTAAATTTTTTTAGAAATTACGATCTTTCAAATTTGTAAGGAAATTTATACACATTTAATTATTAAATGGAAAAAGGAAATATCAATCTAAAAAAAATGGGAATCAATAAAATTTTTATCATTATTAATGCTATATGCCATTTTCTTTTCTTGCCGTAGTCATGAGGTTGTTTTGCATTACAAAAAAGAAAATTTTAGAGTACTACAAAATTAGCCCAAACCAATACTGAAATTCGTATTTTTGCCAATATGATTTCCAAACAGACGATAGATAAAATATTTTCCACAATCCGCGTAGAAGAGATTGTTGGCGAATATGTGCAACTGAAAAGAGCGGGATCAAATTTTAAAGGTCTGAGTCCGTTTCATGAAGAAAAATCGCCCAGTTTTGTAGTTTCTCCAAGTAAGCAAATTTGGAAAGATTTCTCAACCGGAAAAGGAGGAACTGCGATTTCTTTTTTAATGGAAATTGAAAACTTTACCTATCCTGAAGCTCTTCGTCATGCTGCCAAAAAATACGGAATCGAAATTGAAGAAGATCAGCGTGAATTTTCTGAGGAAGCAAAAAATGCACAGTCTGAAAAAGATTTATTGTATAAAATTCATGAGGTTGCCAATGATTTTTATCAGAATACGCTTTGGGAAAATGATGAAGGCAGAGCGATCGGTCTTTCGTATTTCAGAGAGCGTGAACTGAAAGATGATATCATTAAAAAGTTTCAGCTTGGTTTTTCGCCCGAAAAGAAAAATGCGTTTACAGAATTTGCCATTGAAAAAGGCTATACAAAAGAAGTTTTAGAAAAATCGGGACTTTCTATTTTCCCTGAAAATGCGCCGAACGGAATTGACCGTTTTCGTGAAAGGGTAATGTTCCCGATTCACAGTTTTTCGGGCAGAGTTTTAGGTTTTGGAGCGAGAATTCTTAAAAATAATATTAAAACTGCTAAATATCTCAATTCTCCGGAAACAGAAATTTATCATAAATCGAATGTTCTTTATGGTTTAAACCAAAGCAAGCAGGCAATTTCGAGAAAAAATATCTGTCTTTTGGTGGAAGGTTATATGGATGTGATTTCACTTCATATGTCCGGAATTGAAAATGTTGTAGCGAGTTCCGGAACTTCTTTAACAACTGAACAAATTAAACTTATCAAAAGACTCACAGAAAATGTGACAATTCTTTTTGATGGTGATAATGCAGGAATTAAAGCGAGTTTCAGAAGTATTGATATGCTTTTGACAGAAGGAATGAACATTAGAGTTCTTCTTTTTCCGGATGGTGACGACCCCGATTCTTTTGCCAGAAAACATCCGCAGGAATATGTTGAAAAATTCATCGAAAATCAGGCGATGGATTTTATCGATTTTAAAGCTGAAATTCTTTTAAAAGAAGTAGGAAATGATCCTATAAAAAAAGCTGAAGCGATCCGGGATATTGTAAAATCTGTCGGGTTCGTTCAGAATGCTTTGAAAAGGGAAGTTTACCTGAAAGAAGTTTCCAATAAATTTGGTCTTTCTGAGCAGAGTTTATTTAATGAACTTGATGTTCAGAGACAGGTTAATCAAAATCATAATCAAAACGCTCAACAGCAAAAGGAAAATGCAGCTCCAGTAAAAATGGAGATTGTTCCTTTGGATGAAGAAAAAGGAGATCCTTATCTGTACGATGTTTTATTTATGGAAAACAAATTGGTCGATCATATGTTGATGTTCGGTGATGTTGTTTTAAAGCGAAAAGATGACAACAATACTGACTATCAGATTACGGTCATCGAAGAAATTCTGCATCATTTTGAAGAAGAACAATATCAGTTTCTTGTAAAAGGAAACGAAATTATTATTGATCAGGTGAAAGAAGGTATTCAAAACGACGAGCTTAGAAGCGGAAGTTTTTTTGTCAGTTTTATGGATGAGCAGATTACCACAAAAGTAGTTGATGCACTGATTCCTTTAGATGATTTGGAAAACTGGAGTTCACGAAACATTCACCCGCCCAATTATGGCGATAAAGTTGCAGAACAGATCAAAGGTGACGTTTTGCTTCATAAATACCGCTACATTGATTATTTAATTAAAGAAACGATTGCTGAACTCGAAAAATACAGCAATACCGATGAGGTGAAATATTTTGAGTTGATTAAAAAAATTACCTTATTAAAACAGGCTTCTATCAGACTGAGTGATATTATTGAATATTCGCCGATTAAAGGGATTTATGTTGATAGAAAGCGATAGTTAGTTGATAGTTTTTGGTTGTTGGTTGATGGTTTAAAAAATTTGCTCTTCATTTTATTATAAAAAAATCTGAAATCTTAAAACTAAAATGCGATCTAAACTGACAAAAAGTCCTATAAAATTTTAGGAATAAAAATTGTAATTTACAGTTTAAATAAATTAAAAAATAATACCGATAGAAATATGGACATTAAAAAAGAATTCAGAGATTTCTCTACGAAACACTTGGGAAATAACGGTTTGGTAACCGATCAGTATATGGGAATGTTTAATCCTACCAATCTTACGCCTTACATTATGGAGGAAAGAAGATTAAACGTTGCTCAAATGGACGTTTTCTCTCGTTTGATGATGGATAGAATTATTTTCTTAGGAACAGGAATTGACGATCAGGTTGCAAATATTGTAACGGCTCAGTTGCTATTCTTAGAAAGTGCAGATCCTTCAAAAGATATTCAGATCTACATCAATTCTCCTGGAGGAAGCGTTTATGCAGGTTTAGGAATTTACGACACGATGCAAATTATTAAGCCGGATGTTGCTACGATCTGTACAGGTATTGCTGCTTCAATGGGAGCTGTTTTATTGGTTGCAGGTGAAAAAGGAAAGCGTTCTGCTTTGAAACACTCAAGAGTGATGATTCACCAACCTTCTGGTGGAGCTCAAGGTGTTGCTTCTGATATGGAAATCAATTTAAGAGAAATGTTGAAGCTTAAAAAAGAGTTGTATGACATTATTTCTGAACATTCAGGACAAACTTACGAGTGGGTTGAGAAAGCTTCAGACAGAGATTACTGGATGACTTCTACCGAAGCTAAAGATTTTGGAATGGTAGATGAGGTTTTACAAAGATCTAAAGAGAAGAAATAATTTTTCTCAAGTTATGATATAAGTTCGGCGCGCCCAAAGGGCGCGCCGAACTTTTTTTATTATTAAAAATCAAACTACTTTTTGATGATTTTATGAGTCGTTGTCGACTGATTGGTTTTAATTTCAACCAAATAAACACCTGACTGTAGACTTTGAATATTAATCTTTTTATTTTGAGTATTCATCACTCTTTGTCCCGAAATAGAGTAGATATTAATATCTTTAATATTGTCCTGAGTTTCAATAATCAGAAAATCTGTAGCTGGATTAGGATAAATCTTAAAGCTTTGTTTTACGGCATCTGAAACACTTAAAGTTACATCGGCAACGGTTGGAGTAAATGGTATTCTGTTTCCAAAACTTAATCCAAACCAATCGTTATTCACTAATTGAATTAGTGAAAGGTTATTTTGCCCTCTCCAGCTTGAAAGATCTTTTCCTTTGTATAACTTCCAAGAATCGTTTCCTGTTGAGTTTCCTGAAAAATTGTTTAATGATAATGCTGAAATTTGGTTGGCTGCTGAAGTATAATTGAATTCATTGACATGAGCATCAATTAATTGTAAAGCCTGTTCTGCTGTAATTGTTCCATTATATTGAATTCCAAAAGCAAAAGAATTGGCAATTCCGTTACCGTTATCAGTCCCGAAATCTACAACAACTAAACTTTTATTGCTTCCTGTTCCGATCCAATTAATAATTTGAGATGAATTAAACCATGCAGAATTGTAAGCTGGAACCGGAGTGGAAGGCGGACCGAATGTTGTTCCTGGAGTAAAACCATATCCATAAGATAAACCATACCATTTTCCGTCAACTAACGGATCATTGTTGACGCCATTATTTGCAGTCATGTTATTCGAAGAAGTTCCCGACCAAGTCGACCAGTAATCATCTGTACTTGGAACGTGGTGATTATAATCAAAACTGTATAAAAATCCGCTCGGTACTTCTGCGGTAACTTTAGAATCTGCCGCATCGATTGCATTAATAAGATCTTCCATCGTTAAATTGGTAGAATCAAATCTGTAGCCCCAAACATAAGAAGTAGGATTGTCTGAATCGTTGAAATCTGCAATTAAATAGGCTTTTTTAGAACCTGTTCCTACCCAGAATTTTACATCATTTTCTGTAAGTTGAGCAAATGAAAATTGAAATATAAAAATTAAAAAAAGAAGTATTGATTTTTTCATTGATGAATTTTAAAGTGAAAAAAAAGAGCATCATAAAGATGCTCTATGTTGAATTATTTTTTGATGATCTTATGAGTGGTTGTTGATTTGCCTGTTTTAATTTCAATCAAATAAACTCCCGACTGTAAACTTTGAATATTGATTTTTTTATTCTGAGTATTCATTATTCTTTGTCCGGAAACAGAGTAGATGTTGATATCTTTAATGTTATCCTGAGTTTCAATGATCACAAGATCACTCGCAGGATTTGGGTAAATTTTAAAGCTTTGTTTTACAGCATCAGAAACACTTAAAGTTATGTTTGCTTCAGTTGGAGTAAAAGGTCTTCTTGTTCCGAAACTTAATCCAAACCAATCGTTATTATTTAAAGTGATCGTTGAAAGATCAGCATTGGTTTTCCAGTTTGACAAATTGGTTCCTTTATATAATTTCCAGGTGTTTGTTCCGCTTGCTGTTCCTGAAAAAGAATTTAATGACAATGTTGAAACCTGATTCGCTGCAGAACTGTAACTGAAAGAATTTGTTTGTACATCAATTAACTGTAAAGCTTGTTCTGCTGTAATAGTTCCGTTATACTGAATTCCAAAAACAAAAGAATTGGCGTTTCCGTTAGAATTATCAGTTCCGAAATCGACAACCACTAAACTTTTATTGCTTCCCGTTCCGATCCAATTGATGATTTGCAAAGAATTATACCACAACGAACTGTATGCAGGAATCGGTGTTGCAGGAGCTTCAGCTGTAGGATTGCTAAAACCGTAACTTGCACCATACCATTCTCCGTTTGAAATGGTTCCGCTGTTCATCCATCCTGCCATTGACCAATTATTGGTGTTGTCAGCTGCCCATAAACTCCAATAATCGGGTACAGACTGTGCAAAATGATCATTAAACTGAACTTTATCTAAAAATCCTCCTCCGAAACTTGTTCCGTAATCAAATGCTGGTTCTGCAGTTTTTATCATCTGCAGCATTTGCGGACCGGTAATATTTTGTCCGGGATTGAATTTCACGCCCCAAACATATGATCTGTCATCAGTACCATCTTTAAAATCGGCTACAAAATATGCCGTTTCTGAACCTGTACCTACAAAAAACTTTACATCGTTGGCTGTAAATTGTGACATATACAGCGCAACGATGAAAGTAAATAGAAAACTTGATGCCTTTTTCATTTTAAAAATTACTTAATAATTAACTTTTCGCTAAAGTTGATATTCTTATCTGTAATTTTTACGACATAAACGCCTTTAGATAATGCGCTTACATTAATTCCTTTTTCATTGTATTTCTCATTGATGACAATTCTTCCGTTTACATCATAAACCTGAATATTTCCAGAATTTAAGCCTTGTACAAAGAATCTGTCACTTGTAGGATTTGGATATACAATTAATTTTGATGTTTTTGTGCTTTCAATAGTAGAAAGAGATGCATTATTATACGCAATGATTTGATTAGGTAATGAAGTTACTGTAAAAGTATTCAATAAACTACCTTGTAAATCGTAAGTGTAAATTTTTCCCGCCGCAATATATCCTGAAGGATCGGCTGCATAGATTTTATTATTAACAACATTAAATCCGTATGCAGTTCCATAACTGTTTACGGTAATTGGTGTAACTGCAATAGGAGAGGTGTTAATTGACGGTGAAGCAATTGGTGTTTTGTAGATCGATGCTTCATTCATGTAATAAATATTCGTTCCGTCGGTATCCATATAAGATGGTTTTACGCCTACCGGAAATGTTGTGCTCGAAACCGTAGTCTGGCTTGTCGTATTATAAACCGTCAATGTTCCGAAAGAAGTTGGAAGGTAAGGATCTCCCGAACTCATAATGTACAGTAAATTGTCTTTTTCAAAAATACTGTTGGGTGAGTCTCCTACATTTACCTGCGATTCTACAGTATTGGTTGTAGTGTTGATGACATCCATAAAATGGTTCAATCCGTAACCTCCTTTCAATAAAACATAGAGTTTATTGTTTTTGGCAAAGATTTTTTCAGGACCATTTCCTACAGGAATATTTGTTTCGTGAGCGTAAGTTGTAAGATCGTAAACCGACACGTAATTTGTCAAGGTATTGTTTCCCCAATTGGTAACATAGAATTTATTTCCGCTAAAAGCGATATATCTTGGGTTGGCAAGATTGGTTGAAATCGTTGTAATCAATGAAAAATCAGACTTGTTTATGACTTTTATTGTATTGGAATAATTTAAAACTACAAAAATCTTATCACCAAAAACCTTAATGTCCTGACCAGTATCACCCAATGTTGCATTATTGTTTTTAAGTTTAAAATAATTATTGGTGACAACCGATTGATTGTCGATGAAAGATACTTCTGCAGTACTACTTCCGATACCGCCTTCGTTGAGTACTAAAACGCCTTCGGTTTGGGCATTTGTAAATGAAAATACAAATGCAAGAATAAGAAAATAGATTTTCTTCATGATATAATTAAATTTAAAGTTTTGTTCCCGAAACTTCACTGCAGGAAAAAAACAGTCATGAAAAAATATCCGAAGATTTGATCTCATAAACTTTTATTCCCGAAAGTTGAAATTAATCTAAGGCAGGTCTCCTGGCTTGCATCTTATTATAACCTTCCCAAACCTGAAGTTCAGTGGTGTACTTAATAATAAGTTGAATAGCTTACAGTTGCGGGTACAGCTCAAGAATTATTTTACTTCACTTGATTCCCTATTAATGAACGCTTGGGTTCAACCTTAAACTTTTGCAAAGATATTATTTAAAAATTGATTATTGTTTTAATGAAAATTTAATAATTTTAAAATTATGTTGAACAATAATTATTTATTAAATGTTTATTTTGTTGAATTAATCAAAAAAGACATACCAAATGATATGTCTTTACTTTTTAATATGAATTATTTCTTAATTAAAACCTTCAATAATTTTTGAGAAATCTTCCAATTTCAATGCAGCTCCACCAATAAGACCACCGTCGATATCGGGTTGAGAGAAAATTTCTTTAGCATTATCTGGCTTTACAGAACCTCCGTAAAGAATAGAAATTTCGTCAGCAACTTCTTTTCCATATTTTTCTGCGATAATTCCTCTGATGTGAGCGTGAATTTCCTGCGCCTGTTCCGGAGTTGCAGTTTCGCCAGTTCCGATTGCCCAAACTGGTTCGTAAGCAATAACTACTTTTTTGATTTCCTCTGCAGAAAGAGTGAAAAGTGCAGTTTCAGTCTGTGTTTTTACAACGTCAAGATGCTGTCCTGCTTTTCTTTGCTCTAAAGTTTCACCATTACAGTAAACAGGAATTAAACCTTTATCTAAAGCCAATTTTACTTTTTTATTGCAGCTTTCGTCGTTCTCACCGTGGTATTGTCTTCTTTCAGAGTGACCGATCAAAGAACCTGTAGCATCGATAGATTCCAACATATCTGCAGAAAGTTCACCTGTGTAAGCTCCGCTTTCATATTCGCTCATATCTTGAGAGAAAACTCCGATTTCGTCTTTTTCGAAGATATCTTTTGCCATCATTAAATATAAAGAAGGCGGTGCGATCCAAACTTCACAGTTGGTTGTATTGTTGTTTTTATAGCTTAGTAATTGAATCATTAATTGTTGAGCATCAATGACGTTTTTGTTCATTTTCCAGTTTCCTGCAACTATTTTTCTTCTCATAGTTTCTATATTATCTTTTTATTTCTTTTTGTTTTTTTATTTTAAATCTTTAAAATTTATTTAATTATATTTTTCTCGCAGATCATTTTGATTTCGCAGATTTCTATTTTAATGATCTTTAAAATTTGCTAGATCTGCATGAGCTAAATTACTTATCAATTCCCTCCAGTTTAAACATGAAAGCATATTCCAAAGCAATATCTTTCAGATAATCAAATCTTCCGGAAGCTCCACCATGACCGTATTCCATGTCAGTTTTTAGGAATAAAACATTTTTGTCTGTTTTTAAATCTCTTAATTTGGCTACCCATTTTGCAGGCTCAAAATATTGTACCTGAGAATCATGCAATCCTGTTGTAACAAGGAGGTTCGGATAGTTTTTTCTCTCAATATTTTCATACGGAGAATAAGATTTCATATAATCGTAGGCTGCTTTGTTGTTAGGATTTCCCCATTCATCGTACTCATTCGTTGTCAAAGGAATACTTTCATCCAACATGGTATTAATAACATCCACAAAAGGAACCTGTGCAATGGCTCCATTCCAAAGTTCTGGTTTCATGTTGACAACAGCTCCCATTAAAAGTCCACCTGCACTTCCTCCTTGAGCGTACAAATGTTTTGGTGAAGTGTATTTTTCTTTAACTAAATATTCTCCAACATCGATAAAATCGGTAAATGTGTTTTTCTTTTTCATCATTTTTCCGTCTTCATACCATTGTCTTCCCATTTCTTGTCCACCACGAATGTGCGCAATTGCAAAAGCAAAACCTCGGTCTAAAAGACTCAGTCTTGTACTGCTGAATGTCGCATTCATTGAGTTTCCGTACGATCCGTAAGCATAGAGTAGAAGTGGGTTTTTGCCGTCTTTCTTATATCCTTTTTTATAAACAATTGAAATCGGAATTTTTGTACCGTCTTTTGCAGTGGCAAAAAGTCTTTCGGTAACATAATTAGCTTTATTGTAACCGCCTAAAATTTCCTGTTGCTTTAATAAAGTTCTTTTTCCTGTTTGTAAATTTTGCTCATACTGTGAACTCGGAGTAATCATCGAAGTATATCCGAATCTGAAATAATCTGTATTGTATTCAGGGTTTCCTGATGGATAAACCGTGTAAGTTGGCTCATCAAACTTTAAAAATTCCCTTTTATTGGTTCTTCTGTCAAGAATAACTAATTGCGAAAGTCCGTTTTGTCTTTCACTGAAAACCAGATAGTTTTTAAACTCACTGATTCCTTCCATCAAAACATCTTTTCTGTGTGGCATGAAATCTTTCCAGCTTTCAACGCCTGTTTTATCCAAAGGGGTTTCCATCACTTTGAAATTGAGGGCGTCTTTATTGGTTGTGATCAAAAATTTATCTTCTAAAGGAGTTACATCATACAAAACGTCTTTCATTCTTGGTTGGAAAACCTTGAAATTTGCATTCGGTTCATCTGCATTGATGTATCTTGTTTCTGAAGAAGTAGTTGCCGAAGAAACAATCATGATGATTTTTTCGTTCTTCGATTTTCCTACGCCAATATAATTGGTTTTGTCTTTTTCTTCGTATACCAAAACATCTTTTGAAGGATCAGTTCCTAAAGAATGTCTGAAAATTTTCTCTGTTAAAAGCGTTTCTGGATTTTTTCCAGTGTAGAAAATGGTTTTGTTGTCATTTGCCCAAGTTGCAGAACCTGTTGTATTTTTAATTCCTAAATCGGTCGTTTTTCCGGTATTAAGATCTTTTAAAAATAATTTATACTGCCTTCTCGATACATCATCAACTCCGTAAATCATTTTAGAATTATCAGGACTGACGCTGAAACCCGATGCAGAATAATAAGCATGACCTTCTGCAAGTTGATCTACATCCAGAATGATTTCTTCAGGAGCACTTAGGTTTCCTTTTTTTCTGCAATATTTGAAGTATTGTTTTCCGGTTTCAGTTCGGGTGTAATAGTAATAACCTTTTCTGAAAACAGGTACAGACTCATCCTTTTCCTTGATTCTTGCCTTCATTTCCTGAAAAAGCTTTTCTCTGAAAGGTTCTGTATCTTTCATCATGCTTTCCCAGTAAGAGTTTTCAGCGGTTAAATATTCTACAACCTGCGTAGAATCTCTTCCTTTTTTGAAAAAATCAATCATCCAGTAATAAGGATCATTCACTTTATCACCGTGAATATTTCTCAAATGCTGTTTTTTGTCAGCAACCGGAGCTTTTAGATCAGGAAATATCTGAGACTGAAATGGGGCTGTACTCATACTCATTACTAATAGGGATAAGCAAATTTTTTTCATGTTTATATTTTTGTTTTTCGGTGATTTTTTACTTCAGATTCCAAAGGTTTTTCAAAAGAACGTAGAAAGTATGTTCTTCGTCTGTCACTTTATCATCAGCTTTAATAAGAGTTTTGGCAAACTTGATGAAATTTAAACGTTCTTCTTCCGTAGAATCATCTAAAAAACAACGTCCGTGAAATTCAAAATGATCTTTCCATTCTTCAGGCTTAAGCAATGCGATAGTTTCCAATTCGTTATCTAAATTCATTTTAAATGGAAATTCGTCAGCCAAATATTGCTGCACCAACATTCCTTCTTCCGGAGCAAATTCTCCGTCAACAGACGAAAGAATCATTAATAAGTGATAACCGGCGATAGATTTATTTGATTTATGCATTTTGATATATTTAAAGTTTAATGTTCTAAGTTTAATGTTTTCCTGGTTTTAAAATTGACAATTTACCATTCACAATTGACAGTAAAATTCTAGTCAACGTAATATTTTGCTGGCTGTTTGTCAACAATTTTTCCTTTTTCTAAAACCAGTACAAAAGGATTGCTTCTTGCAATTGTTTTGATGGCAGTACCGTCCATCATTGCATTTTTAATGGTTTTAAAAGTATTTTGATCGGTAGAAACACCGTAAATTACAGCTCCTTTCTGAGCATTTACTTTTGCTTCTACGTTTTTAATTAATTCTGGAGAAACTTCTTTCGGATGATAAGCAAATACTAAAATTGCTTTCGGAGCATTGATAACTTCATCAGTTAAATCAATTCCGGTAGGGTCTTCAATTTTGAATTTTACAATTTCAGATTTATAACCTTCTTTAACGAGTTTAGATTCATTTTTACCTTCTTCAATTTTCCAAGGCGAACCTTCTTCCCAGTATTTTGTTTGGTTTACATAATCGTCCGAATTTACCTTTAAAACTTCCCCGGTTTTAGTGTTTTTCATTGAATAAAAAGTCTTGTATTCAAAAGGATTTTTGATAATTTTAGCTTTTTCAGCTTTCAGATCGGTTCCTATTTTATAATCGCGGAAATCAATAATTGGTTCGTTGATGATACCAATAGCCATAATCACAATCATTCCTAAAGATAAAATACCTAAAACAATTGATTTCAATTTATTGTTTTCAGGTTTATTATTATCTGAGTAAGCATCTTTTTTCTTGAATTCTTTTCTATATAAAACAAAAAGAATAATCAGCCCAACCAAAAGTACAACATCTTTCACAAAGCTTTCCCAAGGTGTAAATTTAATCGCATCACCAAAACATCCGCAATCGGTTACTACATTAAAGTATGCTGAATAAAACGTTAGAAATCCAAAGAAAATACAAAGTGCAATCAGCGCAGAAAGTGTGAATTTCAGTTTTAATTTTAGTAATAATAAAAAGCCTAAGAATAATTCAAGAACTACCACGATAATTGAAAAAAGCAAGGCGAATTTCTCTAAAAACGGCATGTTGAAAACCGATGGCGAAAAATATTCTTCCATTTTAAAGGAAAAACCTACCAAGTCTACAGCTTTTACAAAACCTGAAGCGATGAAAATAACAGCGATAATGAAACGTAATAAACCTTTGATCATATTAATTAGTTTTTTGGTTCGTTTGGAATTGTTTGTTCAGAAAATTTTATCAGACAGAAAACTGCGTAATTCAGCATGTCAAAATAATTGGCATCCAAACCTTCAGAAACCAAAGTTTTTCCCTGATTGTCTTCAATTTGTTTGGTTCTCAATACTTTTTGGTAAATTAGGTCGGTGATGGAAGAAATTCTCATATCTCTCCAAGCTTCGCCGTAATCATGATTTTTCTTTTCCATTAAAGCTTGCGCTTCAGCAGCATATTTGTCGTAAAGATTTAAAATTTCTTCAGGATTTTCATTAAAATCATTCGAAAGACCTTTTTCCAGCTGAATTAATCCGATAATTGAATAATTAACGATAGCAATAAATTCTCCTTCTTCGCTTTCGTCAATCATCTTTACATCAGTCATCTGTAACGTGCGGATTCTGTTGACTTTAATATAAATCTGATCCGTAATTGAGCTTGGGCGTAAAACTCTCCACGCTGCGCCATAATCGTGCATTTTTTTACTGAAAAGATCACGACACTCATTGATGATTTTACCGAACTGTACTGAAGTTTTTGACATAAATTTTCTTAATCTTTCAAAGATACAAATTAGGTTTTAGGTAAGAGGAATCAGGGCGCAGTTTTTTGGCTATAACTTGGAAGTAACAAGCCAGAAGTAGTATTTTTGTGATATGGAAAATCATTCATCATTCATCAATAATCATTCATTAAATTGCAACGGAAGGTTAGTCGATTTAAGTTCGCCAAAAATCATGGGAATTCTAAATCTTACACCCGATTCTTTTTCTGACGGTGGAAAATTTAATAATGAAAAATCGTCATTGCAACACGCTGAAAAAATATTGAAAGATGGAGGGGAAATTATTGATATTGGTCCGCAGTCTACAAGACCGAATGCTGAATTTCTGAGTATTGATGAGGAGATCAGAAGAATCGGAACTGTAATTTCAGATATCAAAAAAGAGTTTCCCGAAGCATTAATTTCTCTGGATACTTTTTATGCTGAAACTGTAAAATTTGGTTTTAATGAAGGAATTGATCTGGTGAATGATATTTCAGGCGGACAGTTTGATGAAAAAATGTTTGATGTCATTGCTGAAACAAGACTTCCTTATATTTTAATGCACGTTAATCCTTCTTATGAAACGATGCACAATAAAGTGAATTTTAAGGATATTACTTTGAATGTCAATCAGTATTTTACAAAAAAAACAAACGAATTATTACAAAAAGGAGTTAAAGACATTATTTTGGATCCCGGTTTCGGTTTCGGAAAAACGGTTGAAGATCAGATGAAAATGATCAATGAAGTCGAGTTCTTAGGTTTTGGGAAATATCCTTTATTAATAGGGATTTCAAGAAAATCTTTTATTTATAAACCTTTAGGGAAATCACCTTTAGAAATCAACGAAGAAACTCAAAAGTTGCATTTAAAAGTTTTAGAACAAGGAGCAAAAATTCTTCGGGTTCATGATGTTGCGGAAGCAAAGAACTGTGTTTTAGAGTGGGAGAGTGGTCGTGTTTGAGAGTAGGAGTGTGGGAGAATTTTAGGGTTTGAGAAATGTAACACTAATTATAAGTTGACTTTCACACTAAAACTCTCCAATACTAAAACCCTCAAACCTACTTTATGGTTGATAGTTTATCAGAGAACTGCTTAGAAAATTCCTTACGGTCTTCTTCCAGTTTTTCAGGATTTGAAGGAAGAATATAATTGAAAAGTATTTTTTCTTCATTATCTAAAAAAATGATTTCTTTTTCTTCACCATCAATCATTTGAGCAAAAACAGACCACATTGAAGTATCTTTTAGTTTTAATAATTCAAAAAACTGTTCTGCTTTTATTTCTATTTTTTTCATTTTATATTAATTCTTAAAACTGTCGTTTATTATTTTCCCTGCTTTAATTTAGCCACAAAGTTATACAACATTTTTCAATTTTTAAAGTGGATAGAGGGATTTGAGTTACATTTAGAAATACAAAACTTAGATTAAAATTCAAGAAGCTTTAATTTAAACTGTATTGCAAAATTTTGTTTAAAATTGGTTGTTGTGTAGTAACCAACCCTGTAAAATAATCCAAGGTTGAAGTATGAAGATAAAAAATTATTCCATTCTAAACCAACTTCCTGATACAAATGATCCAGCTTTTCGAATCTGTAATCATGATATTCGGGATGTTTCATATCTCCAATTGTTCCACGAAGCACAAAATCAAAACTCGTCACATTCTGACCAATACTTTTAAAGTAAAAAGGTAATTTATGCGTGAAATAATAAGCAATAAACTTATCGTTGTAATATTTTCCGCCTTCCAAAGTGGCAAAACCGAGATAAGAAGTAAGGTTAAAATTAATATCACGACTTGGAGAGGCCAGTCCGTTTGTTGTGAAATTTTTCCAAATAGGTGCTTCACCCAAAAGAAAACCTCCGTATAAACGAACGCCTGTGTTTCCCAGTCTTGTTTTGAAATTGTGCACAAACAAAGCATCAAAACGGGTGTAATTAAAATCTCCGCCAAAAACTTTCACACTTTGCTCGTAATTAAAATAAAGCTCGGGATATTTCTGATCGATCAGTGATTTTCCCTGCGGAGTCATGATGTTTGTTGAATTTGGGGAATATTTTAAAGTCACCAAAGTATTGAAGTTTTCAAAAGAACCACCTTTTCCGCGGAAATTATAATCAAATAGAGCTTCCTCAGAATTTCTTCTTGTAGCAAAAGCGAGCGTTAAACCGTTGGTAACGTCATTTAAATAAGACAAAGAAGCGCCCTTATAACGGTAATATTTATCGTTGTTGATGTTATTTCCATAATTCATCATACGCATTCTGAACGTCCAAAGTCGGCGATAAAATTCACCTGAAGAATTTACATCGTCATAATATTCCACTCGGAAATAAGAGTTTTTTTCGAGCGTGGTTTTCATATCAATTCCAATTCCATATTTGAATTTATCGTCACGTAAACCATAGGCAAAATAATAATCGGGCGAAAAATAAGGGTCGAAATTTTCATTAAGTTTTCCTTTTAAACCCAATCTGAAGCCTTCATACAAGTTATAATTGACAATTTCACCAATATCAAAATCAAAACTTCCCACACGAACCTGCCCGTTAATCAAACCTGTTAAAATTCTTGCTGTTCTGTCAATCTTATAGACTTTTCCTAAACTGTCAATGGTTTTGTAGGTATGACTTTCTCTAAGAGATAAAGGTTCTGGACGATAAAGATGAAGCGTGTTTCCGCTTGTATTTTTTACCGAAAAAGTATAGCCTTTAAAATCTTTCGGATCTTCTTCAATAGGAGAGATGTAATTGAAATATTTTGAGTTAAGATAAGCGTACGTTCCGAAACTTTTCTTTTTTTCTTTCTCTTTTTCAGGATTTTCACTGTCCTGTCCCATCATCATTCGGCTCATACGTAGTTTTACACGTTCTTCAGATAAAAACCATTTGTTGTTGAAATAAATCCAGATGCTCGTAATATTTCCTTCGTTTTTCTCTTTGCTTACGCTTTCGATTTTTTTGATGCCGTACGTTTCAGTATCAATATAAATAGTTCCGCTGAATTTTCTTTTTTTTACCGGTTTTTTATAATTGGCTTCACGAAAACGGATTACATAATTTTGTCTACCATCAATTTCTACGCTGTCTGTAAGAAAGAAACGGTACAAACCACGATTTTCCTGTTTGATCTGATTGGGGATTTTGTTTCTATTGCTTTGCAGCGCAATCATTTCGTAAATAGGCTGCTTCAGTCCGGAAATTCGATTGTCAAGAATATTTATTTTTTCGCCATATTTTTTCGAATACAAAAATTCCTGAGCTCTTTCCCAAAGAAAAAGCTTACTGTTGGCAAATATTTTTCTCGCTGAAACATCTTGTGCAGAATCTTCTTTTTTATTGTTTTTAAATAATCCTAAATTGTTGGTGAATACATTATTAAACGCAGTAATGCTATCTTGATCAATATCAAGAGAAACCTTTTCGTAAGATTTGTACGAATAAGAATCTAGACTTTCGGGAGAGTTACTTTTAAAAAGCTGATCTACTTTTCTGAGAATTTCCAAAGCTCTGGGATCACTTTTATCTTCAAGAATGATTGTTTCTATCGCAAAAGTTTTGGAGGAAGTAGGAGTAAGAGAAATCTGGATAATATTTTCTACCAAAGTGCTTTCTTTATAAAAACCCGATGCTTCAATCTGAATATTTTTGCATTTAGTTTTAAATTCCAAAAAACCTGCAGCATTAGTTTTGCCTAAAATCTTACCATTACATGAAATATTAGCGTTGGCAATCGGAGTTTTGTCAGTTTCATTAAATACAGTGATTTTTGATTGCGAAAAACCAAAAATAAATGCCCACAAAAAAATAAAACTCAGAAGCCTTTTCATACCATTATGCTCGTTCAAAATTACTGATATTTCTTATTGTGAGAAAGTTTTTAAAGTTAACTTATTTCACATCAAAAACGATTCCGAAGATTTCCAAAAAAGGATCCGCCTTTATTTAATTATATACTCTTGAAATAATCATTACTGAAGATATCATTCTCTCTGAAATTTTCAAGGATATTTTTTATCATATATAATATATAGAAGGATTTCGAAAATGGTAATCTATGTAAATAAGTAATTTTATTTTTTTCAGTAGCTTAATCCGGCTTTCACTACTCGCTTTTTTGTGCCCTGCTTTTTCTTTGCAGCAAAAAGAGCTCAAACAAGCCGTTCAATCCGGGCTAGAGTGGTAGTTTGTAACGGAACTTTCAGTTATATATGTATTATGTACTTATTACTTAAAGGACAAGATTTGAATTGCTATTTTAAAATAGATCCATATTTATAATTTTTGCTTGGATTTAAAAATTAACTAGAATAATGATATACAAAGACAGCGCTCCTCCGGAGCGCTGTCTTTGTAGCAAAACAATAATTGGTTAGAATCAAAGCTATATCGGAGCGGCACATAGATCATAAATCCTCCCAAAAGCAAATCACAGACAGAACAATATATAAAAGCCTGCACTCCTAAGGAACGTCGTCTTTTATAATATATAAAAGAATATCTTTTCACGTTTGAATCCTTTATTTTCTACTTAGTCTTTCTTTTGCTAAGTGAAACGCCTTTGTTTGTCTTATATAAGGATGTAAAAACAACTCTTAGTTTTCCTTTGCGATAAAACCGCTTCCCTATATATTTTATCATAGATATTTCCCTCTGAAACCTTTTCTTTCTTCTCTCTTATACTTTCAGAACTTAAGCCTTTCCCACAATCTTCACTCTCAAATGCTCAAACACTATTACTCTCCGACACTCACCCGCAACCCAACCCACACAACCTGCGACCAGCCACCGATACCCTAAGTCCTAACCTGTGCTAGCTAATGCTCAAAATTTTGAATCATTAAACCAGCTAGTTACCATGGAATACTGATTAAATATGAATTTTATGTTAAATAAATTAGGATTGTGTGTTAATAAAGTACTACTTTTGCCCCACTGAAAAACGAGAGAGTTTCGGTAGCGCAGAAGAGCTTTGAATAAGGCAAAAACGATAATACTAATGTTATCTACGAATAGATAAGGATCTTAAAAAAAACTTTTAAATTTTTTGAAATAAAAATTTGCGAGAAATAAAAAGATTAGTATCTTTGCAGTCCGGTAAAACGGGAGCGGAGTAGAATAAATCAAGTGTAGGAAATAAGGATTTAGGGTCATTAAAAAACTTTAAAATTTCTTTTAAAAACATTTGGTCAGTTAGAAATAAAGTTTTACTTTTGCACACGCAAATCGGTACTGAAAACGACAGAAAATGTAGGTATCGTAAAAAGCGAGAGAGAAGAGATCATTGA